>NZ_CAIJDS010000023.1:0-108105 GCF_903819475.1 Rhodococcus sp. UFZ-B548 | reverse complement strand
AAACCCAGGAGCCGATCACTTCGAACATCGGCGGGCAGGACTACACCACAGAACCTGCGGACCCGGCAGATTCAGACCTCGGCCATCTCATGTCCGGTGACCCTAACTCCGAGGTCTCCGAACCACCGATCACTGAAACAGGAACCGGAAACCCTGTCGGCGACGCAATACTCGCCAATCAAACCCAGGAGCCGATCACTTCGAACATCGGCGGGCAGGACTACACCACCGAACCTGTCGTCACTGACACCTCCTTCACGGACGAAAACGGAACCAGCTGGTCTGGCACAGCCTCGAAAGTGCCGAACGTGTGGAGCTGGACGTACACCGACGCCCAGGGAGAAGAGCACGACCTGCAGGTCACCTACGACGAGCAGGGTCGCCCGCATCGGGTTTTCGACAACTACACCTCCACTCTGTACCTGTACGACTGGAGCACCGGCGAACCCGTTCTGATCGGCGACCCGCATTATCTGGACCCGGGCGTTGCTTTCGATCAGCCTTACACCGGCGAGATCATGAGCTTCGTTCTCCCACCATTGCGTGGGGGGCGTCTGATTGCTGGCGCAGTCCGGGCCGAAGACCTGATCGTCTCGAACCGGACAACACCGACCCGGCCCCCGACCAGCGCACCGTCTGTTCCGGCGCAGAGTGTTCCCCGGCCGGGTGGAGTGCCACCGCGCGGCATACCCGTCATCGACGGCACCGTTGCACCTGCCGAGCATGACCAACCCTCTGTTCCGTCCGTGAATGAACCTGCACGCCCGGATCCCACGATTCCGGAACCCTCGCAACCCACTTTTCCCGGCGATCCCGATCGTGGCGAGCGGGAACCATCCACGCCGGGGGAGATTGGTGATCCAGGGCCGAACCTGACACCAGGGATTTCTACCCCGAATGTTCCCTCGCCAGGTCACGTCGAGGAACCGAGTGTGCCGACTCTGCCCGATGTCGGTCAGGTGCCGGTGAATCCGGATGCTCCCGGCGCTCCGCTGCAACCTGGCCCACCGGAATTCGACCCCTTCGCCACCGATCCGAGCACCATTCCCAGCCCTGGCGCCATCGAGGACCCGACCGAGCGGCCGTCGACCAGCGTAGTTACACCGCCACAAAACGAGCACGAGCCAATCCAGCCGGGGGCCACGTTTGTTGGTCCGCCCGGAAGTGAAGGCGATCGGACGCCAGGCACCAGCCCAACTGTGGAGCAACCTCTCGACAGTACGTGGCCTTTGGGCACCGACTTCCCGTCTGGCGATACAAGTGACAGTCCGGGACCGACCGAACATGTTGACATGCCAGACTTTCCATGGCCACCTGCAAATACTTGGGGTCAAGTATATCCAGCTATTCTTGACCCCAGGACGTTCGAGACGATCCGACCGTTCCCATACGGAATGCCCAGCGTCCCACCAGCGGACCGAGTAACCTGGTCCTCGAGTGCACGTCAAATATTCTTGGCCGAATGGGAGGAAAGAGGTTTTCCTGTTCCGGAGCCGGCCGCCCCCGGAGCGGACCCCTGGGCAGGATGGGAGGTGCACCACATACTTCCCCGGAAGTACGGAGGCACGAATGACTTCTGGAATCTAGTTCCCCTGCCCAATTCTATACATGCACTCTTCACTCGATGGTGGGAATTTTATGCCGATATCTATAACTGATGCGCTGGAGTCCTATCCCGACATCCAGCGGGTCCTAGTCCCGACGCATCCAGGCCGATCATTCGACGTCTACAACACATACGACCCGCCGGCAGAGGCTGAAGAGGTGTCTCAGTATTGGAACCTAGATACCCTGCCGAGAGATCTCTTCGATTTATGGAGAAGCGCGAGAGAATGCAGACTTCACCACGATAGGGGCTTAGGAAAGGACGGAATAACACTCCTTTCTCCGCCCAAAGCTCGAGAAGTTACGGAACGCGAGCTGGAATTCTGGGATGACGAGGATGGGCGCTTCTTGAAGAGTGACATAATAATCGGCACAATGGTGGTCGAGCCAGATTTCATTGTATTCGACACAAGAAAAAACGACTTCAATGTTCTGTTAGCTTCAACTCTCGACGGACGTGAGGACTGGCCTATCGTGGGGCGGAACATTTCCGACTTCTTGCTGCGTTATCGTGATTTACCTGGAGAAAGCCACTGGCAGCGCTCGATCGTTTGATACACCGGAGAGCGAAGTTGGCTTCCATCCTCGAGGGAATCGATGGCTTGGCCATGTCGACCCCGAGGAAGGGGCGCGGTTCCGCATGGGAGCGGGTGTTGAAGTCTGCGGCGAGCAACCTTGGCCCAGAGTGGGTTGTGGCACGATCTGGCACTCAGGCGGAGTTGATCCATCTACCAGTGCGATGGTGGTTCAATTCCATTGGGTTTGGATCCCAAACCGAATCGGGAAGAGCTGACCTTCAGTCATGCGCCCCTGATGAGAGAATTCACGCCGGGCACTATCACCTTTCGACAGAGTTCATATCAACCTGGTCCCACAGATTCTGAACCACCGAATATTCAGATGGACATCTTCGATACCCGCGGTGCTGCGGAGATCGTGCGCTGGTGGGTCCGTCCACCAAGTTCTTTGCTGCAGCGCCGCTTCCCCGACTCGGTAGCTGCAGCCGAGCAGGCTTATGCCGACCGCAAGGAAGAGCCTTGCCGGGATTGGATGATTTCGGCTGGACTGCGGGTGATAGCTGACACCGGTTCGCCAATCGAGGTCATCGACAGCGTCCTCTGGGAGTTGGCTCGCCGTGACGTCGGTGGCCACGTCCAAAGTTTCTGGCGAGAATTTCGCGCGGTCGCGGAAAACAGAGACCGACTAGCGACATTGCAGTGGCTGGACGAAGAACGACGTCGTTCTGTAGAGGATGCATACGGGCTTCGGGATTCTGCGTTTGCCGATGTGATTTTCCGTACTGAGGACTCGTAGCCGAGGGAAGTAGGCGTGAGGGAGTGGAATCGGATGGATCGCGCGCCGCGTCGGAGAACCGCTGGCGGTGCGCACAGTCGCTCCTTTTCGTCTACCAAATAATACGAATGGTCCTTTATGGCAAGCATGCACATGAGCGATGACAAGCCTAAGTCGCCGAAATCGGTCACTGAGGTCCTGGAGTCCCTGGGAATGGACCGGGATCAGTTGCGGGAGATGGCGATAGATGCGATCGCAGACCTGACTCCGAAAAAGGGGAGAGGCGCTGCGTGGGAGAAGGTGTTGGGAGCGGCGGTTAAGAAGCTCGGGCCGAACTGGACGATCATCGGGAGCGGGTTGCGAGCCAAGCTGCTGCACACTCCGGTGCGATGGTTTTTCGACACCGTCGGGATCGATCCGATTCCCAACCGTGAGAAACTGACGATTACTCACCTACCACTCATCGAACCCCTCGATCCCGGAACACTCACTGAGTGGCAGGACCACTACGACAGCAGGCATAGCGGACACGACTACCATGGCCGCCAGATTGATATCTTTGATACCGTCTCCGCTGCCGAGCTAGTGATCTGGTGGGCTGAGGGGCCAGCATCCGAGCTGTTCGACGCACGATCGGTGGAGGCACTCACCCCACTCCGTGAGAAGCAGTACCTTGAGCGCAATCAGTCGGGTCCAGCACGCTGGACAATCTTGGCGGGGCTGCGTGTGATCACTGACACCGGTTCACCGCTCGAGGTTATCGACAACGCGATTGAATACTTCCGCGGCCGGGCTGCCGACCCGGCAGGTCCACTTGTCATGTTCTGGGAACAGTTTCGTGAGGTCGCTGCTGCCGGTGATCGAGAGAGGACACTGCGGTGGCTCGACGAGCATCGACGTGCCACGGTACGTGAGCACTGCGCGCTACCGGCGGTGTTCGCCGACGTTCTCGAAGACCTGGGCAACGGCTAGCCATGTGAGTACAAGAATCTCGAATTTACTTCGACCACAACACTTCAAGAGGAGAAATCAATGGACCACTGGGTCGTCGTCCCGGAACAGCCAGGGTTTGTCGGGGATCGCACAGTTGTCGATACCGCAACCTCGCCGCCGACCGTGGAGAGGGCGCACTTCGTGTTGACCCGGCAACCTACCGACGGACTGATCGGTGCCGGCCCGCTGGTGTTGGTGGACCGTGAGACCGCGGAAGCGTTCGAGGACAACGTCTTCGGTGAAGTGTCCCTTCATCCGGCGGACCTCGATACGGACCCGGCGTCGGGGTTGTTGCGGGTTCCCGACTTCGTGTGGTGTCAGGTGCATGGGCAAGCGGGGATGCTCGATATCGGCCTCACCGAGGACGGCCGCCTGGTGATGTCGGGGCAAGCGTTGTTGGTGTTCCACTCTTTCGGTGGCGGCATCGACAACGCCACCATCTCCGAATGGCTCGGCTGAACCAACTTGCCCTACATATGCTTTGCCGTGGTGAAACTATGTGATGGCATGCCTTGAGCGCAGCGCGCTCCCCCAAGCCGCCGTGATCGAGGAACTACCCACTGACACGTTGATCCGGTTGGGAGACAAGCCTATGCACGTCCATGCCGCCGACATCGTGGCAGTGCGCGCAGTGTCGGGCTATGGAGATCAGGTCGGATTGGAAAGGACGGGGCGATGAGCATGTTCGGGCGGCGGCCGACGGTAGCCGGATATTGGGGCACGCGGGTGCAGTCGAGTCAGGAGGTGGCGCAGACGATGCGGGCTTTCCTCGATGATCTGGAAGCGGTCGACCCGGGGTTGGCGTTGCCGTGGGTCTCGACTGCCGAGTTCGACAAGGTGCCAGCAGATCTCAGTGTGGACGGGTTGGTGCGAATCTTCGAGTATTCCCGCTCGAAGGAGATGGGGTATTCGGACACCCCGGGACCGGGTTACGACATCGACTTGTCGCCCGAGGACGGGACCGCGCGCCGGGTCGGTGCCTGGGTCGGCGGGCTGGAAACCAGTGCTCCCAACAGTGTCCGGGTGTCGTTGCCGACGGAGAAGCAGCTCACCGACAGTACCCGGCGGTTGCTCGACCCGGATATCGGAGACGCGATCGTGAGAGTGATCGTCAAGCATTGGGATCCGGATCCGGATCGGGCTCGGTGGAGCATCGGCGACTACCGGCACCTTCAGAATCGGTCGAAAGGTGAGGTGGAGGTGGGATGGGAAACATACTTCCATTCAGGAGTTACGTTCGATCGCAGTAAACTCCCCCAATCTGCGGTGGTGGAGGAACTGCCCATTGGCACGTTGGTTCGGTTGGGGGACAAGCCAATGGAGGTCGCTGCCGCCGACATCGTGGCGGTGCGGGCGGCGTTGGGTTACCCGGTGTAGGCCCCGCAACGGGTCTGGAATTCACCATTGCATCAGACGGCGAGAAATGTGTTAACCGGATGGCCTGCTTCGCCTTTCGATAGTATTGCCAGATGGCATCCCGAATCGACTTGCTCGCGTGGCTCCTCGATTCGGATCCAGCGATTCGGTGGCAGGTGGAGCGCGACCTGGTGAACGAAGCGCCCACTGTGTGGGCGGCGACGCGCGCGTCGATCGCCACCGAAGGATTTGGTGCACGCCTGCTTTCATTGCAGGACCGAGACGGCCAATGGGCGGGTGGGGCGTTCTTCCCGGCTGAATTCGACTTTGCGGGACCCGAAGCAGCAGAACAAAGTTCGCAACCCTGGACGGCAACAACCTGGACGCTCAACTCATTGCGGGAGTGGGGCCTCGACGCCAGTGTTCTGCGGGAGCGTCGTACCGCAGAACTGCTCGCGGAGAACTGTCGCTGGGAGTACGAGGGCCGGCCGTACTGGGACGGTGAGGTCGATTGCTGCATCAACGCCTGGACGGTGGCAAACGGTGTGTGGCTCGACATGCGTGTTGATGAACTGGCTGATTGGTTTGTGCAGCATCAACTTCCGGATGGCGGGTGGAACTGCGAGTGGATCGAAGGTTCGACGCGATCGTCGTTTCATTCGTCCCTCAATTCACTCAAAGGGCTTCTCGCGTACGAGATCGCGACCGGGGGAACAAAGGAGACGTGCGCGGCTCGACGATCCGGTGAGGAATTCTTGCTGCAGCGCGGTCTGTTCCGGCGACTCTCGACCGGCGAACCGGTGGGGCCTTGGGTCGGCCGGTTCGCGTACCCGTTCCGGTGGCGCTACAACGTGCTCAACGCAGCCGACTACTTCCGTGAAGCGTCGTTGTCGTATGGAAATGAGCCTGATCCGCGAATGGCGGACGCGATCGAGATGATCCGGGCCGCTCGAGCCTCGGATGGGACGTGGCTCCAGGCCGGTCGCCAACCGGGGCGGGTGTGGTTCGAGGTCGACACAGAGGCGGGGGAGCCGTCGAAGTGGCTGACTTTGTCCGGCATCCGAGTGCTCGCCTGGTGGGATCAATCCTCCCCTCTAGGTTCTGCATAACAAAAGAGTTACAGCGAGATTCATTTCACCTTTAAAGGTTATCGAAAGGTGATCTTCGACCTTCCAGTTGAAATATCCAGTACGGATGAAGAACATATTAACGACAGGATTGCCCTCAGTGCGGTGAAGGTTAATCATCTGAACAGGTGAGAAGATGTTCGGTGAAATTACCTACCCGATTGGATAGGCGGGTCACCGACGTTGGTAATCAAATAAGGCGCTCGCGGCTGTCTTGGTTAGGGAGCTAAGTCCCGAGCTGGAAACGGCATTTCTGCTCCGAAAGTGTCGCTCACCAGCGGCTACGTTCCCCATTTTGCAGGACTTAAACCACTTTCGGCGAGAATTGGTCCCGCAATTGTAGGTTGTGGAGCGTCCGCAATGTTTAGGCAAAGTCCCATCTTTTCCCAGAACAATGCTCTACTAAACGTGAAAACCGGATGTTCCCCCGATTTTGCTGAGAAGGTGCAACTATGGGGCGTAGCGTAACTGTCGCAGCGAACCGGAACATTGCGAATTGCTGCTCTAACCAATGACTTTGTTCAGGTCCGAATAATGCTCGGAGGTCGTCGATGTCGATGGAAATGGTGTTAGCCGAAGCAGTGATAGACAGTGGGGACACGGCGTGGGTGCTGATCTCCGCCGGCCTGGTTCTCTTCATGGTTCCCGGACTCGCCTTCTTCTACGCCGGTCTGGTGCGCGGTAGCAGTGCGCTCGTCATGTTGCAGCAGAACCTCGTCCCACTCGGACTCGTCTCGATTACCTGGGTCGTGTTCGGATACAGCTTCGCGTTCAGCGGAGACTGGGGTTCCGGCTTCCTCGGTGACTTGAAATTGTTCGGCTTGCAGGACATACACACAGCCGCCGCCCCGGGCTTCCACCTGATCGAAGGTGCAGTCGCGGTACCGACTCTGGCGTTCGTGGTCTATCAGATGATGTTCGCGATCATCACGCCCGCGCTGATCACCGGTGCGACCGCAAACCGGCTCAAGCCCTTGGGCTGGGCCGTTCTGCTCGTGCTGTGGTCGATCATCGTCTACCCCCCGATTGCGCACTGGCTCTTCAATCCCGAAGGCTGGCTGGCGCTCCGAGGAGCTCAGGACTGGGCCGGCGGAATTGTCGTCCACGCATCCGCCGGTGCCGCCGCCCTGGCAATCTTGCTGGTGGTCGGTAAACGCCCGGGATGGCCCAACGCCGAGGCAGTCCCGCACTCGGTGCCCCTGGCGTTGATCGGCGCAGGCATCCTGTGGTTCGGCTGGTTCGGATTCAACGCAGGCGACGGATTGGCCGCCGATGGTGTTGCGGCACAAGCCTTGATGAACACTCACATAGCCGCAGCGGGCGGCATGGTCGTCTGGCTCGTCATCGAAAGGTATACCGAGGGCAAGGCCACGGCGATCGGTGGGATCACCGGCGCGGTAGCCGGTCTCGCGACCGTCACCCCCTGCGCCGGCTTCGTCAGCACCTTCTCCGCGTTGGCGATCGGCGCGCTTGCCGGACTGGTCTGCCACTTCGCGCTCGCGCTCAAGTCGATCTTCAAGTTCGACGACGCGCTCGACGTCATCGCGGTCCACTTCATCGGCGGCATCCTCGGTTCACTCCTTCTCGGTTTGTTCGGCGAAAAAGCCATCAATTCGATCGGCCGCGACGGACTCTTCTTCGGCGGCGGCGCCGGACTACTCGGCGAGCAGGCGCTGGCGTTGATCGTCGTCATCGCTTTCTCGTTCGTGGTGACCTGGCTGATCGCCACGGGCATCGAGAAGACCATCGGTCTCAAGCTGGCCCCGAAAGACCAGGTGGACATCGACCGTCGTCAGCAAGGCATGGACGCATACCGCTACAACGCCGCATTCGTGGACGCGGGTGGTGCGCCGCAGACCAGCGGGTTCGACTCGGGGGTCCTGGTCGAGGGGGCAAAACTTGTTCCGCACCTCGGCGCCCCGAAGCACGAACTCATCACCGCGGTATTGCAGACCATCGAGTCTGAGAAGCTACGGGAGGCGCTGCTGGCCGCCGGAGCGGAGTCGATAGTCGTATCGGAAGCGCATGTCTCCGCGAGTGACTCGGCCTCGCTCAAGTTCCGCGGACAACGCAACGACGTCGTGTTCACCGAGCGGTTGCGTGTCGAGGTGCTGGTCGCCTCGGAACATGCACAGGCGGTTCTGGACGCGATCAACGAGTACTCGGGCGGCAGGAGGAGCGGTTTCGTCCAGCAAGCGGCCGAACCTCTCACCGAAGCGACGGAACAGGGGAGCTGACATGTATTCGACGACAGGGAGTTACCGCATGATCGACAAGGAGCGTTCAGAATGCATCTGACACCGCGAGAACTCGACAAGCTGACAATCCTCATGTTGGCGGATGTCGCACTGAGGCGAAAGGCAAAGGGGCTCAAACTCAATCACCCGGAGTCCGTCGCAGTTATCACTGCAGCCGCCCTGGAGGGAGCTCGGGAGGGCAAGACTCTCGAGGAGGTCATGGCCGACGCATCGCACGCCTTGACGGTCGACGACGTGATGGACGGTGTGGCGGAGATGATTCCACGTGTGCAGGTCGAGGCGGTGTTCCTCGACGGTAGCCGGCTCGTCACCGTGCACTCTCCGATCCAGTAGCCCGACCGAGATGTCAGGAGCACTCCAAGATGGCAAGCAAATCGACGAAGAAGGATTCCGGCGGCGAGAAGAAAGTACCGGTCGGCGGATACGTGTTGCGGGACGAGCCGATCGAACTCAACGAGGGCCGTCCACGTTTGAAGTTGCGAGTCCGAAACACCGGTGACCGTCCCATCCAGGTGGGTTCGCACTACCACTTCATGGAAGTCAATCGCGCGTTGTCCTTCGATCGTGAACAGTCCTTCGGCTGGCGCCTCGACATTCCCGCGGGCACGGCGGTCAGGTTCGAGCCGGGCGACGAGAAGGAAGTGACGTTGGTGCCGTTCGGCGGCAAGCAACGAGTGCAAGGCTTCAACGGACTTGTCGACGGTTGGGCGCCGACCCACGCCGCCTACCGGCCGAGGCTCCCCGGAGCCGTCCAGCGTGCCGAAGAACTCGGCTTCCTGTCCGAACCTCAAACCGACTGATTCTCGTTCACGGCGGACGAAGGAGAGCAACACCCATGACAAGCATTTCGAGACAAGAGTATTCGGGTCTGTTCGGGGTCACCACGGGTGACCAGATCAGGCTGGGTAATACCGACCTGTACATCGAGGTCGAGGAAGATCTTCGAACGATCGGCGACGAGTCGATCTACGGCGGCGGCAAGACGCTGCGCGACGGCATGGGCCAGGATCCGGAGTCGTGCAGCATCGACGGTGCCCTCGACCTCGTGATCACCAACGTGGTCATCGTCGATGCAACCATCGGCGTCGTCAAGGCAGACGTGGGAATCAAAGACGGCAAGATCGTCGGCTGGGGCAAGGCGGGAAACTCCAGCACGATGGAAGGCGTCACCCCGGGGCTGACCACCGGTCCGGCGACCGACGCGATTTCCGGTGAGCAGATGATCCTCACTGCAGCCGGCATCGATCCGCACGTGCACCTCGTGTCACCACAGCAGGCGTACCACGCGCTCAGTGGGGGAGTGACGACGCTGATCGGTGGCGGCATCGGCCCGACCGATGGAACCAACGGCACCACCATCACTTCCGGTATCTGGAACATGGAGATGATGCTCAAGGCCAACGAGGGTTTGCCGGTCAACGTCTGCATGTTGGGCAAGGGGAACTCGTCCGGGCATCAGTCGCTGGTCGAACAGATCAAGGCCGGTGCGGCCGGTCTGAAGGTCCACGAGGACTGGGGCGCGACACCGGCCACAATTCGTGAGTCTCTTCGGGTGGCAGACGAAATGGACGTTCAGGTCGCCATTCACACGGATACCCTCAATGAGGCCGGATACGTCGAGGACACCATCGCGGCCTTCGAAGGCCGTACCATTCACACCTATCACAGCGAGGGTGCGGGTGGTGGTCACGCACCCGACATTCTGCGGGTGACGGGCGAGGACAACGTACTTCCGGCGTCGACCAATCCGACGTTGCCGTACGGCATCAACACTCAGGCCGAGCTCTTCGACATGATCATGGTCTGTCACAACCTCAATCCCAAAGTGCCCTCGGATGTTTCGTTTGCCGAGTCTCGCGTTCGCGCGGAGACGATCGGTGCCGAGAACGTACTGCAGGACATGGGCGTCATCTCGATGTTCTCGAGTGACTCGCAGGCGATGGGCCGCGTCGGAGAAAACTGGCTTCGCGCGATCCAAACAGCGGACTGCATGAAGCGGTCCCGCGGAAAGCTGCCAGAGGATTCACCGACACACGACAACTTCCGCGTGTTGCGCTACGTCGCGAAGGTCACGATCAATCCAGCGTTGACGTTCGGTCTTTCGCATGTGGTCGGGTCGATCGGTGTCGGGAAGATGGCGGATCTTGTTCTCTGGGAGCCCGCATTCTTCGGCGCGAAGCCGAAGACGATCATCAAGAACGGTCTGATCAGCTGGCACGCCATGGGAGATCCGAATGCGTCGCTCCCGACACCACAACCGGTGATCTACCGGCCGATGTTCGGTGGATTCGGCAAGGCGTTGCCGCAGAGTTCGGTCTCGTTCGTCTCGCGAGCGGCACTCGACGACGGTATCAAGGATCGGCTCGGTCTCGAACGTCAAGTTGTTGCTGTCGAGGGGACCAGAACAGTCACCAAGCGTGATCTGGTTCGCAACTCGGCCACTCCGGAAATCAAGGTGGACCCGGAGACCTTCGCGGTGACTGCGGACGGCGTCCACGCATACGTCGAACCTGCCGAATCCATTCGCTTGAACCAACTTTACTTCTTCAGTTAGGGGTCTCCAGTGTCGGGAACAATCACACACACGCACGGCGCCGATGCGACGCCACACACGCACGGCGAGATGACCGCGCCGAGCGGAAAGCCGACGCGAGTCGACGCGCTGCTCGGGAAGGAGACCGACGAGGAGTGGGCCGGTCGACTCGACAATGCGGTAGTCGACGTCTTGTCGCTCGATCAGTGGGAAGCGCAGAAGAGTCGGTTACGACGCACCACGATCGGTGGCCGTGAATTGGCCGTCTCGCTCGATCGGGGTATTCAGTTGCAGGACGGCGACATTCTGCTGTGGGACGAGCCGGCGAACACCGTGGTCGTGGCCAGGATCAACCTCAAGGACGTTTTGGAGATCGACCTGAGCGCGCTGGTCGACGTCACGCCCGAGAAGATGATTCAGACGTGCCTGGAGTTGGGACATGCCGTGGGTAACCAGCACTGGCCTGCGGTGGTGAAGGGAATGAAGGTCTACGTTCCGTTGACCGTCGACAAGGCGGTCATGGGCTCGGTGATGCGGACACATGCTTTCGAGGGCATCGAGTACACCTTCATCCCGGGCGCCGAGGTCATTCCCTACATCGCTCCACACGAGGCACGCCGTTTGTTCGGTGCGGCCGCGCGTGAGGGCGAGGGGCATACCCATGACCCTCTCGTCTGAGGGATCCGGGCTCAGCATCAACCGCGCGATGCGGATGATGCAGTTTTCCGATTCCATGTTCCCGGTCGGTTCCTTCTCGTTCTCCAACGGTTTGGAATCGGCCGTGGCGCAGGGAATTGTCACGGGTGGTCCGTCGCTGCGGGAGTTTGTGCTCTCGGCCGCCCATCAGGGCGCGACGTGCGACGGTATCGCCGTACTCGCGGCGCACCGGGGTGCGGCAGCCGGTGATTTCTCGGCGATCCTCGCCGCTGATCATGCAGTGATCGAACGCAAACTCAACGAAGAAGCACGCACGATGAGTACCCGCATGGGTAAGAAGTTGGCCGAACTCGGCGGGCGCTTGGCCGGTGAGACCCTGTTCAACAAGTGGTTGGCCGCGATCGCATCGGGGGAGACACCGGGTACCTACCCCGTCGGCCTCGGAATTGCTTTCGCGGAGATGGGTTCTCCGGAAGAGGACGCTTTCACGGTCAATCAGTACGGTGTCGCGATGACGTTGCTCGGCGCTGCCCTTCGTATCGTCCGAGTCGATCACCTCGCGACGCAAGAGATTCTGTTCGAGGTCAATCAGACTGCCGGCCATGAGTACGCCGCAGTGCGTGACTACGGACTCGACGACATGTCCAATTTCGCCCCGATGATCGACATTCTGGCTGCGGTGCACGTCAAGGCGCACGTCCGAATGTTCATGAACTAGAAGGAGAACGATGAAGAAGACAACGCGCATCGGAATCGGCGGACCCGTGGGTTCGGGTAAGACCGCGCTCATCGAGGCGATCACACCGGAGTTCATCAAGCGGGGCACCAGCGTTCTGATCATCACCAACGACGTGGTCACCACCGAAGATGCCAAGCATGTGCGCAAGGCTCTCAAAGGTGTTCTCGTGGAGGAACGTATCGTCGGCGTAGAGACGGGAGCCTGCCCCCACACCGCCGTCCGCGAAGACCCGAGTATGAATCTCGCGGCGGTCGAGGACATGGAGAAGACGTTCCCCGACACCGACGTGGTGTTCATCGAAAGTGGCGGCGACAACCTCACACTGACGTTCAGTCCGGCTCTCGTCGACTTCTTCATCTATGTCATCGATGTGGCCGCAGGCGACAAGATTCCGCGCAAGAACGGTCCGGGAATCTCGCAGTCCGACATCCTGGTCATCAACAAGACCGATCTCGCACCGTACGTCAACGCCGATCTCGGAGTCATGGATCGCGACTCCAAGGGGATGCGCGGCGACAAGCCGTTCGTCTTCACCAATTGCATGACCGGGGAAGGCATCAAGGAAGTGGTGGACCTCATCGTGCACGGAGTCCTCTTCGACGAAGAGGAAGTGGGAGCGAGCGCACCGTGAGCGCACCGCCCGCCCCGGGAGCATCGCGGGCGCTCCCGGGTCCGATCCCGACCATCCCGGAACTCGACCAGTACCAGGACCAGCCGAAGCAGGCTCCGGCCGGCAAGGTCGGGAAGACCGGCGTTCTCGAGATGCGATTTGTCGACCGTGGCGACAAGACGATTCTGCGGGACATGTACCGCAAGACACCGTTGCTCGTTCAGCAGGCGCTGTACTGGGACGAAGCGTTGCCGACCATGCCGTGCGTCTACATGATCTCGACGTCCGGCAGTGTGTTGCAAGGTGATCGACTGTTCCTGACCATCGAGATGGAGCCGGGTTCTCTCGCGCACGTGACCACTCAGTCGGCCACCAAGGTTCACCGGATGGATGCCAATCACGCGTCGCAACTCCAGAAAGTGGTGCTCGCGGAGAATTCGTATCTCGAACTGATGCCGGGGGTGACGATCCCACACCGCAACGCGAGGTACTACGCGCGCACCGACATCACGGTGGATCCGACTGCAACGCTGTTGTTCTCGGAGATCGTGATGCCGGGTCGCAAGTATCACGACGGCGGAGAGATGTTCGTCTACGACCTGTACTCCACCTTGATCAAGGCAAAGCGCCCGGACGGGAAGAATCTCTTCACCGAGAAGTTGGTGATCGAACCGGCACGCTTCCCCGTGCGATACGGCGGAATCATGGGTGACCACGACGTGTTCGGCAATGTCATCCTGCTGACACCGAAGGAGCACGCCGACGCGATTCTCGAAGAGGTAGTTCCGGGCCGTGACGGCAAGGTCGTTTCCGGAGCGAGTCGGCTACCGAACGACGCCGGTCTCATCTTCAAAGTCCTCGGTCCGGAGAGCGAACCCGTCAAGGCGAAGGTTCGTGATTTCTGGGCTCTGGTGCGAAAGGCAGTTCTGGACACCACCATTCCGCCCGTCCCGCTCTGGGGATGACGCGGATCGTCGGAGAAGGATCGAGGGACGTGCGATGACCACCATCACCAAACCCTGGGACGACGTCGCGGACAAGAACGTCGTGCTCAGATTTATCGACACCAATCTCAAAGGCTCCGGGCAGGTGATGTTCCAGGGCAATGCGCTGACGGGCCTGCTGTTTCTGGTCGGTATCTTCTGGGGAGCGATAGCCGCGGACACGCTCACCGTCGCGATCGGTGCCCTGGTGGGTCTGGTGGTATCCACCGTCACCGGCATGATGCTGCACTCCGACGACGATTCGATGCGTATCGGCCTGTACGGATACAACGGAATTCTTGTGGGAGCTGCATTTCCGACGTTCCTTGCCGGTGGCGTGATGCTGTGGATCTACCTCGTGGTGGGAGCTGCCGCGTCGACCATCGCGTTCCTGGCTGTCGCCAATGTCTTCAAGACGTGGGGCGTACCGGCGCTGACCTTTCCGTTCAACCTCGTCAACTGGTTTTTCCTCCTCGCGGCGTTCCAGTTCCTGCGGATCGAAACGTCGGACCTCAGCGCCGGCCAGTTTCCCCAGCACATCGGGGACGCGTCGGTTCATGCCGACATCACTTTCAACTTCCTGTGGGACACGCTGTTTCGCAACGTCTCCCAGATCTTTCTGATCAACAACACTGTCACCGGCATTATCTTCGTGATCGCGCTGCTGGTCGCGTCGCGTTGGGCGGCGTTGTTCGCGCTCATCGGTTCCGCGATAGCGATGGGTTCGGTACTGGCGCTGGGCGCCAACACCGTCGACATCGGGAATGGTCTCTACGGGCTCAGTTCGGTGCTGACGGCAATTGCTCTCGGATCGGTGTTCTACAACCCGTCGTGGCGTGTGTTCGTCTACACCGTCTTCGGAGTGTTGGTCACTGTTGTCATCCACGGCACGCTGGTGTCTGCGTTCGCTCCGATCAGCCTGCCGGCCGGAACGGGCCCGTTCGTCTTCGCGACGTGGCTGTTCCTGCTGCCGAAGAAGAAGTTCGTTCCCATCCAGCACGACACCATCGAGGGCGGAGCGGCCGAAGGCAAGGATTCGATCGCAAAGGCGAACGGCTGAGCGTGGTTTGGTCAGACTTCAGTCGCATCGAGGTCGCGTCTGGCTAAGGTAACGAAATCGTCTGAGTGAAGAGTCATCTCGCCAAGTCGGGAAAAGCTAGATCCGTACATCTCGTCCACCACGGTCACATCGCTACCTGGCTGGGCAGCCGAAGAAAGGGCAATGACAACCCCGTTTACTATGTCGAGTTCGTTCTCGAGATAGCGTGCGATGGCCCCTGATCCGACGATCATGGCTTTAAGGCTGGAGCTTCGAAGTTGGTTTGTAGCGTCGTTCAGGATACCTTGGTTGGCGTAGAATAGCTGGCTATTTTGAGGTGCGGGATTGGCGCGACACACCTGTCCGATCCAGGAGTAAGCCGAATATGCTGCAATCCAATTCGATCGAGCCGCCCAGTAGATCCCGTAAGATTCTTGTCTTTTGGACTTCAGGAAATCTCTGGAGGCGTTCTTTTCTTGCTTTATCGCGATCTCCCACGCGAGATTTTCTTTCTGCGTTTCTGTTCGCTTCGTGACGTGGATGTTGTATGCGCCCACAAGGGCGCCGATCACCGTAGTCAGCAGTAGGAGAGAGAACTGATTGCTGTTCATTGTTCGATTGCCCCCGCCGGTTTGATTCGTTCACGTATCTGGCCATGCCGTCGTGAAATTACCGTCTACCACCGACACCGTCGGGCAGTCCCATTCGACTTAGAACTTAACCAATAGATCGTTCCGCTATGGCACCCTCGCGAACCGGTATCGCTCGAGTATTGTCTGGCCTCCGGTAGTCGGGCATGGTCGAAGCATGACCGTGCAGGTAGTTGTGATGGGTGTGGCCGGTGCGGGAAAGAGCACCGTGGCAGTAGGTCTCGCCACGTCTCTCGGAGCAGACTTCGTCGACGGTGACGATCTGCATCCCGAGTCCAAGGTCGCCAAGATGCGTTCGGGGACACCGTTGACCGACGAAGATCGCGTGCCGTGGCTCGACGCGATCGCGGCCTGGTTGTCCGGGCGTGCCGATGCGGGACGAACAGGCGTCGTTGCCTGTTCGGCTCTGCGGAAGGACTATCGGGACCGGTTGCGCCCGGACGGTCTTGACGTGCAGTTCGTCCACCTGGACGGTGAATTCGAGACTATCTCCGCACGTATGCGTTCCCGCGCCGGGCACTTCATGCCGGAGAGTCTGCTCATCTCCCAGTTCGAGGCTCTCGAACCGCTTACGGACGACGAGCGCGGCATCACGCTGAATGTCGTATCCAAACCGAGCACACTGGTGGGCGAGGCAGTCGACTACATCCATACATCTCAGAGGAGCGTCACAGCGTGAGTAGCACCGCAAGCCCCGGCCCGTTCGACATTTCCGGGAAGGTCGCGCTGGTGACGGGTTCGAGCCGAGGCATCGGCTCGGCCCTCGCTACTGGTCTCGCCGAGGCGGGTGCGGTAGTGGTGCTCAACAGCCGAAATGTCGACGTGCTCGAAGCCGAGCGTCGACGCATCGCCGACGCGACCGGTGCAACGGTGCACGCATTCGCTTTCGACGTCACCGATTCGGCTGCCGTCCGGGATGCGGCGACACGCATCGAGGCGGAGGTCGGCCCGGTCGAGATCGTTGTCAACAACACCGGCGTGCAGCACCGCGCCCCGCTTCTCGAGTTCGGCGACGACGACTTCCGGCGTGTCATGGACACCAACCTGACCAGTGCGTTCTACGTCGGACGTGAATTCGCCCGCGGCATGGTCGAGCGCGGACACGGGAAGATCGTCAACATCTGCTCGGTGCAGAGCGAGCTCGGCCGAGCGGGAATCGCACCGTACGCGGCCAGCAAGGGCGGGCTCAAGATGCTCACCCGCGGAATGTGCGCCGACTGGGCACCCTTCGGTTTGCAGATCAACGCGATCGCACCGGGATACTTCGACACCGAACTGACCTCTGCGCTGGTCAACGATCCGGAGTTCACCGCGTGGCTCGCCAAGCGGACACCCGCCGGACGTTGGGGCCGTACCGAGGAGCTGATCGGGTCGCTACTGTTCTTGGCCTCCCCGGCTTCGGATTTCGTCAACGGTCAGATCCTCTACGTCGACGGCGGAATGACGGCCGTCGTCTGATTGTCCGCTGTTAGATCGTCCGCTACTCGAACAGAAAGCACCCACATGACAGACGCCAGCGCCCCTCGTATCCACCTCGGTCCCGTCGAGGATCCTCACGTCGCCGACGGAATACGCCGAGCCGGTGGAGTTCTCGTTCCACTGGCAGACGCCGAGGGCGTCGTGTGGGTACACGGGCCGGAGACGTTCCCGTCGTCGCTACCCGATTCGGTTCGCTGGGTGCAGTTGCCGTTCGCCGGCATCGAGCCCTGGTTCGACGCCGGGGTGATCGACGACAAGCGGGTCTGGACGTCTGCTGCCGGAGCGTACGCGGGCAATGTTGCCGAACATACGATGATGCTTCTCCTCGCCGGAGTTCGTTCTCTCCCCGAACAATTGGCGGCGCAGTCGTGGCGCAAGGAAGAGTTCGACCCGCGGGTGGGCACTTTGCAGGGCTCGACAGTGGCGATCATCGGTTGCGGCGGAATCGGCCGTGCGTTGATCCCGTACCTCGCCGCGTCCAAAGTCAAGGTCATCGCGATCACCCGCTCCGGGACCCCTGTCGAGGGTGCTTCCGAAACGCTCTCGACCGACCGCACCGGCGAAATCTGGTCCAAGGCAGATCACTTCGTGATCGCAGCACCGTCGACATCCGCGACGCGGCATCTGGTCGGCAAGGCCGAACTGGACCAGATGTCGGAGTCGAGCTGGATCGTGAACATCGCGCGTGGCACCCTCGTCGACACGGACGCATTGGTCGACGCACTGGAAGCCGGTTCGATCGGCGGGGCGGCACTGGACGTCACCGATCCCGAGCCGTTGCCGGACGGGCATCGGTTGTGGAAGCTGCCCAACGCGATCATCACTCCACACGTCGCCAACCCGGCTACGACGCTCACCCGCGTCCTGGCAGATCACGTTGCAGCCAACGTCGCCCGATTCGCCGCAGGTGAGGACCTCGCCGCCGTGATCGATCCGTCGGCGGGCTACTGACCGCTCGCGTTGGTTCCCTTCACGTAATCGGCAACGACGGTGCGCAGAACATCGCGCACCGCCTCGGCCGGTTTGGAGAGGGGCTGATTGGCCGGGGTGCCAAGGGAGACATGCACTTCGATGCCCGGCTCGATGCGTCGTAGCTCGAGCGCTTCGACGTCCATGACCCTGCGGGCCACCGACCACGGCAGAACCGTCGCGCCCAATCCGGTGCGTACGGCCTCGGACAGCGTCATCACCGATTCCACTTCGGCCACGACGTTCGGTTGCTGCTCTGCACGGTCGAAAGCCTGCTCCACCACCTTGCGGATGGTGTGCATCCGACCCGGAAGCAATAGTGGCAGTTCGGCGATCTCGGGCAGGGAGATGTCGGATCCCGATTCGCCTGCCAGTCCGGTACCGAACGGGGCAACCACCACCAGCTCCTCGGTGAGCAAGCGTTCGAACGTCACACCCTTGATCGGGCCGGCGTCGTACAACAACGCCAGATCCATGCGACCGGTCATCATCGCTTCGCTGAGCACGCCACCGAAGTTCTCGTTGATGTGCAACAAGATATTCGGGTGCTGCTCGCGCACACGGGCCAAGAGCGGCAAGGCGATTGCCGTCGCGGTGCTGTACGGGGCGAGGCCGACCGAGACGCCACCCGCCAGCGCCCGTCCGACCACGGACACCTCGGCCTGGGCACTCTCCACCTGACGCAGAATCACCTGAGCATGCCGATAGAGTGCGTGCCCCGCATCGGTCGGCTCGACACCCTGTTTGCTGCGGATCAGAAGTTGCTGACCGAACTGCGTTTCCAGCGACGTCATCTGTTGGCTCAGGGCGGGTTGTGCGATGTGCAGGATGTCGGCGGCTCGGGTGATGCTGCCGGCATCGACAATTCGTACGAACGAGTAGAGCCTTCTCGTGTCCATGCTGTGCAAACTACCAGCTCAACGGACATATCGAATTCCGATCACCCCAACGCGAAACGGTATTAACAACCCTTTGGCGTTCCTGAGTAGCGTCCCAGAAACACCGAAGTCGACACACAGAACTTCGACAGTCGGACCAACCACGGGCAACGGCGCCCGTACGAACAAGTAAACGAACCGGAAGGACCGAAATGGCAACCAGCATCGATCTTGTCGCCGATCTCGGCGAAGGTTTCGGCACGTGGACCATGGGCGCCGACGATGCTCTGCTCGACACGCTGACTTCGGCCAACATCGCTTGCGGATTCCATGCAGGCGATCCACGAACCATGGATGCGACCGTGCGGGGGTGCGTATCGCGCGGTATCGGCATCGGCGCGCATCCGAGTTTTCCGGACCTCGCCGGATTCGGACGTCGCGCGATGGATCTCAGTGAGAACGAGGTCCGAACCGACGTGCTGTTCCAACTCGGCGCCCTTCACGCCTTTGCGGTCGCGAGCGGAACGTCGTTGTCGCACATCGCTCCCCACGGCAAGCTCGGGAATCTTGTTGCCGTACGCCAGGATTACGCGCGCGCCGTCGTCGATGCGGTCGCGGCCTTCGATCCGTCGTTGATCGTGCTCGCCCAGGACGGGGCGTTGGCCGACGAGGCGACTGCCCGCGGATTGAGCGTCGGCATCGTCGGAATCGCGGATCGCGCATACAACTCCGACGGAACTCTCGTGCCCCGCAGCGAGCCGGGAGCGGTGATTCACGACGTCGACGTTCTGGTCGAGCGGACCGTTCGGATGGTGGTCGAGGAAGTCGTCGAAGCTGTGGACGGCACGTTGATCCCGGTTGTCGCCGATACGGTCCTCGTGCACGGTGACAACCCCGGTGCCGTCGCGAACGCGAAGGCGATTCGCGCCGCGCTCGAGGCCGCCGGTGTCACCATTGCGCCGCTGACCCGGGTCGTGGCGTCACGGCGGGCCCGTGATGTCGGGTGTTCCGCGTGAAGACCTACGTCGCCGACTGCGGTGACGCCGCCGTTCGCGTCAGTGTCAGCGGCGGGACCGCCGAGCAGAACTGGAACACCGTTCGATCGATCGCTGCACGTTTCGATCTCGGTGCCGACGGCATCGTCAGCGTCATCCCGACATACGACGCCCTTCTGGTCGAGTTCGACAACCTCCTCACCGACCACGACGCCGTCCGCGGCCTGGTTCGCGAAGCAACGACTATCCCCCGACCGCTGGAAGGTGAACCTCGGACGTTCGAGATCCCCGTCGTCTACGGGGGCGAACACGGCCCGGACCTGGGTGAGACAGCGCGGTTCCTCGGCGTCACCGAAGCCGAAGTGGTGCGCCTTCACTCCGCAGCCCCGTTGGTCATGCGTTGCTACGGCTCACCCGGCGGCGCCCCGATGCTCGACGGCCCGGCGTTCGGCCTTCCCATCCCGCGTCGATCGAGCCCGCGACCGCACGTCGCGGCCGGTTCCGTTGCGGTGGCCGGACGTCAGGCAGTCGTTTCGGCCAGGCCTGCGCCCGGTGGTTGGGCAGTGATCGGCCGGACCCCGCTCATCTTGGTCGATCCGGCGTCGGAGCAGATTTCTGCCTACCGCCCGGGCGATCTGTTCGTCTTCCGTGCGATCGACGCCGATCGATGGGATGATTTCGACGGTCGCTCGCTCCTGCCCGTAGGGGGTGATCCCCATGGCTGAGACCGTCACCGTCCAGACTCCCGGAATCAGCTCCGTCCAGGATTTGGGGCGTGGATCGGCGTCGCAATTCGGTCAGGCGACGGGCGGCGCAGCCGACCAGATCAGCGCGGAGATCGCCAACGCGTTGGTGGGTAGTAGACGCGAGGCCCCGCTGCTGGAGTTGACGGCACTCGACTTTTCAGCGTCGGCGTCCACGGATCTGCTGATCGCCGTCACGGGTGCACCCGCAACGGTGACCGTGGACGGACATCGGCAACCGCAGTGGGAACCGATCGTCTGGCGAGCCGGTCAGCGGCTTGCCGTCACGGGAATCCACGACGGATTGCGCGTCTACGTCGCCGTCCACGGAGAGCTGGCGGCCGACTACCTCCTGGGCAGCTGCGCTCCCGACCAGGTCCTCGGATTCGGCCGTCACTTGACCGCGGGGGAGACGCTGGTCGTCGACACCGACTGCCCGCCGATCGACCACCCGGTCTTCCGGCTACCGCTGTTCCGGTTGCTGCCCGACCGACCGTCCTTCGGCAACGTGTGGACGCTCGACGTGACCGACGGCCCCGACATCGAAGACTTCGGTGAGAGCGGAGCCGCGCTGTTCGGCACCGAATTCGTGGTGGGCGATCAGAGTAATCACATCGGGCTGCGGCTGGCATCTACCGATCAGCAGCCGCTCCCACAACGCACCAGCACCGGCGAGGTCCTCTCTCGCGGCGTCCCCATCGGCGCCGTCGAAGTGCCCGCAGGCAACGAGCTTCTGGTTCTGCATCGAGGTAGAGGCGTCACCGCCGGCTATCCGGTGCTGGCCGTCGTCACCACCGTTTCACTCTCACAGCTGGGACAGGCCCGACCCGGGCACCGCGTCCGATTCCGGAACTGCAGCGTCGCAACGGCGGTTGCAGAGCACCGCGAACAGCAGCACCGCATCGCCTTGCTGAGGCGGCGTGTGCAGAACGTATTCACCACCCTCCGGATACCTCTTCACACCTCGGAAGCCCGAGTACCGAGCCACGTCGGCACCACACGCCCCGCGAGCGCTCCGCGCCGCGCGTCTATTTTGGAGACAGCATGACCAACACCATCGAAGCGGTAGACGGCCAGGTAGCCGACCCGCGCAAGGTCCGGAAAGTCGTCGCAGCGGGCTGCGTCGGCATCTTCGTCGAGCTCTACGACAACGGTGTCTTCGCGTTCATGGCGACGGCACTGGCCATCGTGTTCTTCGACGTGTCGAAGTCGAGCGACGCGCTGATGCTGGTGTTCGCCGGCTACGCGGTCTCGTTCTTCGTTCGGCCCCTCGGCGCGGTGGTCTGCGGCATCCTCGGCGACCGGATCGGTCGACAGAAGATGTTGGTGTTCGTCATCATGCTGATCAGCGTGGCGACCGCCGGTATCGGCTTGCTGCCCACCTACGCGGCCATCGGTATCGCGGCACCGGCACTGCTGATCTTCCTGCGGATCGTGCAGGGATTCTCCGTCGGTGGTGAAGCGGCCGGCGCCATGACGTTCCTCGCCGAACACGCCCCCGAAGGCAAGCGCGGCTTGATCACGAGCTACGCGCAGATCGCGTCGTTCCTGGCCCTGCTGACCGGAACGATGATCGCGTTTGCCATGTCGCCGTGGCTCAATGCTGAAGCGATCAACGGCGGCGGACTCGCATCGTGGGCGTGGCGCATCCCGTTTCTCATGGCCATTCCGATGGGAATCATCGGCTGGTATATCCGCCGCGCGATCTCCGATACCCCGAACTTCGAGCGGCTCAAGGAATCCGGCGGTTTGTCGCGCAATCCGCTCAAGGAAGCATTCTCCACTCCCGAGCACCGCCGCGCCATGATCCTCGCCCTGTTCATCCCCTGATGAACGGTTCCGGCTACTACGTTCTGTTCTCGTACATGCCCACGTTCCTCAAAGGCGATCAGATCGGATTCTCCACCGGGACGGCGCTTCTCGTCACTGCCTCCAGCCTGGTCGCGATCTGCTTCGCGATTCCGTTCATGGGTGCTCTCTCCGACCGGATCGGTCGCAAGAAGGTCATCGCCGGTGCTGCTGCGGCAATGGCGATCGGAGCGATCCCCTGCTACGCCATGATCGTGACCGGCAACGTCGGCCTCGCCGTTCTCGGTGCATGCCTCATGGCAGTGATTTTCGCCGGGCACACAGCCGTCATCCACATCCTGATAGTCGAACTGTTTCCCACGCGGGTTCGCTACTCCGCCTACGGTTTGGGCTACAACATCTCGTCCGCACTCTTCGGTGGTACCGCACCGTTGTTGATGACCTGGTTGATCCCCGAATTCGGTATCTACGTTCCCGCCTTCTACGCGGTCATCACTGCAATCGGCACGCTGATCGCGGTCAGCACCATCACCGATCGCGCCCACGTTCCGCTACGCGACACTCTGTGACTTCTCGCGTGAGTCACTCCTGATCCGGCCCGGTGGCCGCCTGCAGTCCGCGGCGGCCGCCGGGTCATACCAATTTCTTCCTGTAGGAGCACACAATGCCTTTCTCCGATTACCGCACAGCTCTCGTCACCGGCGCCAACACCGGAATGGGTGCCGCCGTCACCGAGATGTTCACCAAGCGCGGACTGACGGTCTACGGCGTCGCCCGCAATGCCGACAAGCTCGGTGAGGTTGCCGATCGCACCGGAATGATCCCTCTGCCCGTGGACATCACCGACACCGCCGCGCTCGCAGAAGCTGTCGGCGGACTGGAGATCGACATCCTCGTCAACAACGCGGGGGTGTCCGCAACCGGAAATATTCTCGACGCCGAAGAAGCATCGGTCGACGCGATGGTAGACGTGAATCTTCGTGCGGTGCTGCACCTGTGTCGCATTCTGTTGCCGGGAATGGTGCAGCGCGATCTCGGTCACGTCGTCAACATCAGCTCGATCGCCGGCCTGTACAACTTCTACGGCCACACTGCCTACCACGCGACCAAGGCTGCGGTGCACCAGATTTCGCGCCAGCTGCGAAACGACTGCATCGGCAAGCGGATTCGAGTGACCGAGATCTGCCCCGGCCGGGTCGAGACCGAGATCTTCGGTCGCAACCTCGGCGGCACGCCCGAAGCCATGAAGGAAGCGTGGGAGACCTTCTACGAAGGCTACGAATCCATTACCACCAAGGACATCGCGGATACCATCGAGTTCGCGATCGACGCCCCTGGTCACGTCAATCTGGGTCTCATCGAGGTGCTCCCCACCTTCCAGGTGCCCGGTGGCCTCGACTTCATCCGTCGCAACGACTGAGAGAGCGCATCATGAGTTTTGTACTTCCGGAAACGACGCTCGGAGTGGTGGCCCATGCGGCAGGTGACCTGCGGGTCGAGCATGTTGCGTTGACTGCGCCGACCGCCGAGCAGGCAGTGATCGAGATCGCCTACGGCGGTGTGTGTGGATCAGATCTGCACTACTGGACGCACGGCGCGGCGGGGGAGTCGATTCTGAAGGCGCCGATGCTGCTCGGTCACGAGGTGGTCGGCACGGTCGTGACGGCCGCGGCCGACGGAACGGGGCCGGCAGTCGGAACTTCCGTGGCCGTACACCCCGCAACGCCCGGTGGGACCGCTCCTCGGTTCCCGAGCGATCGGCCCAACCTCTCACCCTGCTGCACATACCTGGGAAGTGCAGCGCAGTACCCGCACACCGAGGGCGCCTTCGTGAAATACGCAGTGCTCCCGACACGCATGCTCCGGGAACTGCCCGAGGGGTTGGACCTGCGGACTGCGTCGGTAGCCGAACCGGCAAGCGTTGCCTGGCACGCTGTTTCGCGAGCGGGAGACGTACGCGGGAAGAAGGCGCTGGTCGTCGGCTGCGGACCCATCGGCGCACTGGTCGTGGCTGTGCTCAAACGAGCAGGCGCGCAGTCGATCACCGCGGTCGACGTGCACGACGTTCCGCTGCAGATCGCGTCGACGCTCGGTGCGGATCGGGTTCTCGAGGCCACCGACGCCGAGGCAGTCGCCGCATCCGATGCCGACGTGGTCGTCGAGTGCACCGGCAATCATCGCGGGCTCGAATCCGCTATTCGCGGGGCGACGCGCGGTGGACGGGTGGTTATGCTCGGGCTTCTTCCGTCCGGACCTCAACCGGTACACATTTCGCTGGCGATCACGCGAGAGTTGGAGTTGGTGGGCTCATTCCGCTTCAACGACGAAATCGACGAGGTGCTGCTCGCCCTCGCCGACGGTTCGCTTGCTGTCGATGCTGTTCTCACACACGAATATCCGGTCGAGGAAGCTCTGGAAGCCTTCGCAGTCGCCAAGGATGCTTCGGTGTCGGGGAAGGTGCTGTTGCGGTTCTGAGTCCTTCGACCCTGTGCGCCTTTATTAACCGCGGGCGGTTAATAAAGGCGCACAGCAGGTTATTCGACCACCAGGCCCTTGGCTTCCAGCAGAGCAGTCAGATTGCTCACCTCGAGTGGGGTCTCTCCCCGCTTGTAACGCTCGATGTACCCGGCTTCGGCTTCGTCACGGGCACGCGAGAGTTCGATTGCCTCGGCAACCTCCTCGCGGCGGACCACGACAACGCCGTCGCAGTCACCCTTGACGACGTCACCGGGATAAATGACCTGTTCTCCGAAGACCAGGGGATGGTTGATCGGGCCGAGAGATTCCTTGACGGTTCCCTCGATGTACACGTGCTTGGAGAAGACGGGGAATCCGAGTTCGCGGATCTCCCGGGTATCGCGCACTCCGCCGTCGGTGACCAGTGCGGTAATGCCGCGCGCAACACAGGCATTGGCCAGAACATCGCCGAACTGGCCGGCGGCTTGATCACCTGAAGAGACGATCAGGACGTCACCCGGCTGTGCGTAGCTGATCGCAACCTGCAGCATGAGGTTGTCGCGGGGATGGCACTTGACTGTGAAAGCGGAGCCGCAGAACTTCATGTCGCGGTCGATCGGCTTGATCGCCGGATGCAGCGAGCCCTTACGTCCCTGTGCCTCGTGAATCGTGGCCGCGGAGAACGTCCCCAGTTCGGCAATCAGGTCCTTGTCCGCGCGATCAATTTTCGTCTTGACGTGAATCATCTTGTACTCCAGAAAGTATGAAAGATCAGGAAAGGCGTTCGACTGCCGCGGCGATCTGTGCCGCGGCCTTTTCGAGGACAGCCTCGGAGGTGGCGAAGGAGATACGGAAGTACGGCGATGCGCCGTAAGCCGAACCCTGAATGGTGGCAACCGACGCCTCGTCGAGGAGATAGAGGACGAGATCCTGGTCGGACTCGATCACGGTGCCATCCGGGGTCTGCTTGCCGATCAAGCCGGCACAGTTGACGAACAGGTAGAACGCACCCTGCGGCACGACGGGCTCGAGCCCGGGGACAACACTGAGGAGGTGAGCCGAGAGGTCGCGTCGTCGTCGGTAACTTCGTACGGATTCGGTGAGGAAACTCTGGTCGCCGGTGAGGGCTTCCACGGCTGCGGCCTGGCTGATCGAGGACGGGCAGGAAGAACTCTGACCCTGCAGTTTGTTGACGGCGCCGATCAATCCGGAATTTCCGAGTCCGTATCCGAGTCGCCACCCGGTCATGGCATGAGACTTGGAGACTCCGTTGGTGACCAGTACCTGATCACGGAGGTGCGGAGCGACCTGCAGCAGACTCGGGATCGGAGCGTCGCCGAAGTTGATCTCGTCGTAGATCTCGTCGACCAACACACTGACATGGGGATTGGCCTCGATCACTTCGGCGAGGGCCTGCAGCTGCTCGCGGGTGTACACAGATCCGGTGGGGTTGCCAGGGGCATTGAGGATGACCCACTTGGTGTTCGAAGTGATTGCAGCGGATAGTGCTTCGGCTGTGAGAAGAAAGTTGTCGGACTCCTCGCACTGAACGATCACCGGAGTTCCGTCGTGAGCGAGGACCATATCCGGGTACGAAACCCAGTAAGGGGCGGGAACGATAACCTCGACGCCGGCTTCGACCGTCGCCATGAGAGCGAGGAAGATGACCTGTTTCGCGCCGCCGCCGACGGTGATCTGGTTGTCCGCGTACTGGATTCCGGTTCGCGAAGCCGCGCGTGCTGCGATTGCCTCGCGTAGAGCCGGGATGCCGTTGACTGCGGTGTACTTGGTCTGACCCGTGTTGATCGCAGTGATCGCCGCAGACTTGATGTTGTCGGGTGTGTCGAAATCGGGCTCCCCGACGGTCAGGTCGAGTATTTCACGGCCCTGGGCCTTCAGCTCGCGCACTCGTTGTGCGGCAGCCACACTCGGCGACTCCCTGATTCTGTCGACGCGCGCAGCCGGAACGAAAGTCGCCATGATGGTCTGCTCCTGGGTCCGGGGTGAGCGTGGATTCCCGTCGTCGACGAGCCACAGTTCTCACTCGGTGATCCGTTCGACCATAGGGTCCTACCAGGGCATCTGACCAAGACCGAACCGTTGTGGCCCGATAAGCAAACGTGATGGAGCGGCGACGGAATCAGACCGACAGAACGCGCAGATCCTCGAGACCGTCCACGACGGGAACGCGCCACGACGCAAGCTCTTCCGGTCCCTGCTCGTCCCACAGCTCGAACAGTTCCGAATCGGTCGATGCGATGGTGCGCTCCACCATTTCGATCAGCCAGGTGAGCCGTTCACTGGTCAGAGCCGCGGTGAAGGAGTCGAGATCGAGGTCCTGGGCGGCGGGGTCGCGTTTGCGATCGGCGCGCACGATCAACACCAATTCGAGCAAGGCGACGGCGATTTGGCCGCCGTCCACCTCGAGGTAGTCGTCCTCGAATGCCCACTCCACCGATTCGAAGGTGAAGTCACCGTGTCCGATGGACGCGATCAAATCCCCTGCACCGTCGTTATCGAACGGTCCCGATCCCCACGCGCCCACTGTCTACTCTTTTCCGATTGCCGTCTCAGCGCGCTTCGAGCGCGATCTTCGCTCCGAATCCTAGAAGAACTGTTCCGGTTATGCGCTCGAGTGCCTGTCGCACTCGGGGCTTCTCGAAGGTGCTACGCGCTCGCGAGAGAAGGACCACGTAGCCACTGAGCCACACGATGGTGATGGCTGCGTGGATGAGCACCAGCAATGCAAGCGACGGTCCCGTCGGCCACCCGGTCGGAACCAACTGCGGCAACAGTCCGGTGTAGAAGACGGCGATCTTGGGGTTGAGCAGGTTGGTGGTGAAGCCCGTCTTCCATGTCCCGGCCTTCTGCGATCGTGGAGCGTCGGCATTGTGTTGCATCCGCGACGTCCGGCTCTCCCACAGTGCTCGCACACCGAGATAGATCAGGTAAGCCGCGCCGGCGAGCTTGACGACGGTGTACGCCTCCGCCGACGCGGCCAGGATCGCCGACAGCCCGAGGACGGTCAACAGACCCCACACCAGAAGGCCCGAGACGATGCCGGCCGCTACCCGGAAACCGGCAGATCTGCCCGCGCCGAGAGCAGCCTGCGTCACGACGGCCATGTCCGGCCCCGGGACCAGAGTCAGTAGGGCGAGCACAGCTGTGGCGGCGAGGAGAGCGGTCAGCATGCAACAAGTATGAAGCCGGGGTGGGGAGCGTTCTCGGTTGGTGGTGTCGTGCCTGTGAACAAAGAAGGGCGCGACGGTGTGAACTGCGTGGACACGCCCGGAATCCGGCGTCTCGCGAGCCGTGATCGACAAAGTTATGCACACTGTGGGGAAACGGGTCGTTGCAGGTAGAAGGAATAACTCTGTTGTAATTCATCCTTTTGTCCACAGGTTATGCACAACTGGGAAGTGGATGTGAATGAAGTTATCCACACCTGTGTGTGCATCGGTGGAAAACTGTCCAACTTCATTGGATACCCGCGAGTAATAAATCCCAACCAGTGGGTTGACCTCGGGACGTTCGTCCTGTCCAATCGAGGGTTAGCGATAGTCGTGCGATGCTCAGGGGGCACTTGACGGATGCGGAGATTTGGGTTTGTCGGGATTGTGTTGGTCGTGCTCGCGCTTGTTGTGGGCGGAGTGGCGTATGCCGAACCGGCGCCCGAAAATCCACCAGGAGATCTGACAGGTCAGACCGGGGCTCACATCAATCGCATCGAGCAATTGTCGCCCACTCGTAGTGCCGTGTTCGTCGATTCGCCGGCTATGCGGCGCGAGGTGCAAGTGCAGGTTCTGCATCCAGCGTCGAGTGCCGGTTCGCGACCGTCCTTCTACCTACTCGACGGCGTCAGTGCCGGTTCGGAATCCGGATACTCCGAAAGCACCTGGACTCAAAAGACCGACATCGAAGCGTTTTTCGCCGACAAGAACGTCAACGTCGTTCTCCCTGTTGGCGGTACCGGCAGTTTCTACACCAACTGGAAGAACGACGATCCGAACCTCGGTGTGAACAAGTGGGAATCGTTTCTCGCTGAAGAGCTTCCGGCGTTGATCGATTCTGCGTTTTCCGGAAATGGGACGAATGTGGTCGGCGGGGTGTCCATGGGTGCGCTCGGCGCGGCCAACCTCATCACACATCACCCGAAGCTCTACACCGGATTAGCCTCGTACAGTGGCTGTCTCGACAACTCCGAGTCGTCTTCGCAGGATTCCGTGCGGCTCACGGTGGCCAGTAAGGCAGGCGACGCCACCAACATGTGGGGCCCGTCATCGGACCCCGACTGGCAAAAGCACGACCCGTCCACCAATGCTGAAACGCTGCGAGGAATGACGATCTACGTTTCCTCGGGCACGGGCGCACCCGGAGAATACGACAACATTTTCACCCCGGGCGGCCTGCAGACGGCCATCGAAGGCGGGCCGCTCGAGGCACTGGCAAACACGTGCACGCAACTGTTCGAGGCGAGGTTGGGGGAGTTGTCGATTCCCGCAGTGTTCGCGTATCGAAACGTCGGCACCCATTCATGGCCGTACTGGCAAGACGCGCTTCACGATTCCTGGCCGACAGTGAAGACCGCCCTGGGAATGTGAACTGGACTGTGAGCTGAGAACTACTCGGCCAGTGCCAGTTCGAGCAACTGGAGGGCGCCGTCACGGGTCTGCGCAGCCGCGATGAACCCCGCCTTGTGGCAGAAGACCGAACTGTCGACGCCCGTCTCGGCGGCAAGGTCCGAGCCGTTCAGGCCGCGCCACGGCTCCGGCAACAGCTTTCGTGAACCGAACTTGGAGTCAGCAGGCTTGACCGTCTGAATCGACCAGCCGCCGTTGGTGTTCGGGAAGATCGTGAACAGGAGCTCCGGCTGGGCCGACGCGGCGCGGCCGTGGGGAACGAAGCGTTCCAGCACGACGAAGCGCGGGTCCGTTGCTTTCTCGTAGGTCTCGGTGAACTCGCGCTCGGCCGCAGCGTCGCCGGCGTACTTGGCGCGCAGGCGAATCAAGACCTGAGTTGCGAGAACCACGGCCAGCTCGAACTGGGTGTCGAACTCTTCGTCGGTGGACGAGATCGGATTGAACAGGTCCAGCACCGACGACAGATCAAAAGGCTTGGTGCCGTAGTCGTTGAGGGTGTAGATCTCCTGGCCGTTGTCGACGGCGTCGATGCCCTCGACCAGACGACTGTCGATTCGGCGGAAAACGGAGGCGTCGCCTTCGCAGAACTGCAGGCCGTATTCCTGCCAGAGCAGACCGAAAGCGGAGTACAGGATGCCGTTGCTGCGCTCGCCGGCATCGCGCTGGTGATGGTCGAAGCGACCCTCGGCCGGGTTGTAGCGACCGCCGACGTCGAGCACGATGTCCGCACTGTCGAGGACGGACTCGTCACGGCTGCGAACGACGGTGGCGTCGGGGTACAGCTGCTTGAGCAGCGATACGCCGAAGACGTCGTCTGCATGGAACTTGCCGTTATGGGTCGCGATGATCACCCGTCGAGACTAGGCAATCGAGCGGGGGGATGCCTATTCAGCCGACGGTGCGGATGCGATCGGTGGCAGGCGGCGAGACCGGGGACCCGGCTGCGAACAGGGCCGTCAAGGCGTCGAGGTCGTTGCCCGCGCCGGTCATCTGGGTGGAGTTCTTCAGTGCGGTGAAACCGTCCCCGCCCTCGGCGAGGAACTTGTTCACCACGACGCTGTAGACGCCGTCGGGGGCGATGTCCTGCCCGTTCAAGCGCATTTCCGAGATTCGCGAGCCCGGCGCTGCTCGCCGGTCCATGGCGTAGGTGAAGCCCGCGGACGGGGAGAGGATGCGCTCGGTAGCGGTGCCGTCGAGGTCGATCTGGAATTGCTGTTCGAGAGCGTCCTTCAACACCGCTCCTGTGACGGAGAGCACCTCGAGGCTGTTACCGAAGGGTTGAACACCGTAGGCCTGGCGGTAGGTGACCTGGCCGGAAGTGCCGAAGTCCAAGTCCTCGCGCATGCCGCCCGGGTTCGTCAACGCGAGTTGAGCCCCTCGTGTCGATCCGGCCGCGAGTTGAGCGTCGGCGACCAGGTTGCCGAGTGTCGATTCACCGCTGGGTACGCGGTCCCGTGTCAGATCGGCGGTGATGGTCCCCACCGGTCGCTGAGCGCTTTCCGACGCCTCCGACCAGGCCCGGTCGGCGAGAGCCTGAATATCGGGATCCGGCGAAATATCGTGTGTCACTATCTGATTGAAAGCGGACGTCTGATCGCGAACCACCTCGCGGGTGTTGCGGTCGATGGTGACGTCGGCGACGGACACGATCCGGCCGTGCGAAGCGCCCTGCATGACGACTCTGGGATTGCCTGCGGGATCAGGGAATTCGCAGTTGTACTGCTGGTGGCTGTCGGCGGTGAAGATGACGTCCACCTTCGGTGAGGCACGAAGAGCGATGTCGCGGGCCGGGCCGGACTCGACGTTGCAGTCGTTGGGCCCACCTTCGACGGCCGGTTCGTCCCCACGGTGCAGGAGAACGGTGATGGCTTTGACGCCGAAGAAGTCGAGGACATCGGCCGTGCGGTTGATCGCTTCGACCTCGTCGCCGAACTGCAGATCGGCGATCCCGCCCGGTGTGACGATCTGCGACGTGTTGGCGGGGGAAATCGCGATGACTCCGAGCGGAATGCCGTCGACCATGTTCACGGTGAAGGGCAGCGTGGCCGGAGTGCCGTTGGTGTACGTCATGTTTGCGGCCATCAGAGGGAAGTTGGCGCCGCCGAAGGACGGACTGAACGTGCACGCGTCGACGGCGGAGCAACCGCCGGACTGCATACGACGGAACTCGGCGAGCCCCTTGTCCAGTTCGTGGTTGCCGATCGCGGAAGCGTCGATCTTCATCCGATTCAGCAGTTCGACCGTCGGTTCGTCGTTGAACATCGCCGATTCCAATGCCGACGATCCCCAGTTGTCACCGACCGAATACAGCAGCGAGTTGGTGGCTTGGCTGCGAAGTTGCGTCACGTATGCCGCGAGATACGCCGCGCCACCTGCGGGGGTGAGCGAACCGTCGGCCTGCCTGATCTCGCTGCGAACACCTTCCGGCGGGCGGAGGCTGCCGTGCAGATCGTTGAACGCCAGCAGACGTACCGACACCGTGTCCTGGGACTCGGCGGTGGCGACGGCACTCAGGGAGGTCGCGGTGGTGGCGAGAAGGGTCGTTGCGAGCACGGCACACGTTCGTGTCATGCGTCGCGTCATGCGTCGTGCTCCCTCACTCGGACCGGCCTCGAACCTCCCTGAGTGTGCCCGTCCGCCGAAACGAATTCCAGTCCTCGGCGTAACAGTTATGTATCGAGTGTCACGCGGTGACGCCGATGCCCGCGGCCTGCTTCGCGACGTCGGTGTTCGCGAAAGCGAGGAACGCGTCGTTCTCGTGTGGATCGCCGATGGTCATCCGGACGCCCTCGACGCCGTACTGACGGATCAGAATGCCCGCCTCGGTACTCGCCTCGGCGAAACCGGGGGAGAGCTCTCCGAGGGGGAGATAGACGAAGTTCGCCGACGACTCGGGGACGGTGTACCCGGCTTCGATCAGTGCACTGCGCACTCGCGTCCGCTCGGCGATGACGCCTTCGGTGCGGGCAAGCAGTTCGTCTGCTGCAGCCAGGGAAGCGATTGCGGCGGCCTGCGCGACAGCGCTCACGGTGAACGGGGTGTGCACCTTGCCGAGGGCCACGATGATCTCCGGATCCGCGACTGCGTAACCCACGCGGATTCCCGCGAGGCCGTACGCCTTCGAGAAGGTGCGCAGAACAACCACGTTGGGGCGGCTGCGGAACAGTTCGATGCCGTCGGCGTCCGAGCGTGAGTATTCGAAGTACGCCTCGTCGAGTGCGACGACGACGTGCGTCGGGACCGCGTCGAGGAAGCTCTCGAGCTCTGCCTTCGACAGCGCGTTGCCGGTCGGGTTGTTGGGGTTGCACACGAAGATCAACCGCGTGCGATCCGTGATCGCGGCCAGCATCGCGTCGAGGTCGTGGCCGAAGTCCTCGGTCAGCGGAACCTTGACCGAGACGGCATGGCCGACCTGGGTGACCACGGGGTACGCCTCGAACGAACGCCACGCGTAGATGACCTCGTCACCCTGATCGCAGGTGATCTGCACGAGTTCCTGGCACAGCGTCACGGAGCCACAACCAGCGGCGACGTTGGCCGGTTCGACTTTCAGGAAGCTGGCCAGCGCCTCGATGAGTGCGACCGCGGCATTGTCCGGGTAGCGGTTGGCATTGGCGACCGCGTCGGCGACGGCGTCACGCACACCGGGCAACGGCCCTACGGTCGTTTCGTTGCTCGCCAGCTTGATCGCACCCGGAAAATTGCGTCCGGGAACGTAGGCGGGGATGGAGGCGAGGTCAGGGCGAATGTGTGCGGTCACGAGTCGATTATGCGCGCACCGATTTGGTGCGTAGCGGCCGTCTGCGTGTCAGAGTTAGAAGATGTCGGAAATCTTCCGGGCCACCGCGTATCTGCGCGCAGCCGAAGGGGAGGTCGCCACGGCTGTTCCGCTGACGGTGGTGGAGCCGGACGGCCCGACGCGGGGCGGGATCGTCGTCCTGCATGAAGCCCGCCAGTTCAGCCCGGCTCTGCTGAATCTGATGTGCGCACTCGCCGGCGAAGGGTGGGTGAGCGTCGCACCGCACCTGTTCCACCGCGAACCCGAACACATGCAGGGCGAGGTGTTCGGTGACAACCTCTTCGCCGACTTCGACGCGACCCTCGATTGGCTCGTCGGACGCGAAGTTCTCGCGGACACCGTCGGGGTGCTCGGATTCGACGACGCCGGGACCGCCGCGATGCTCGTGGCCACCAGCCGTCCCGTCGGTGCCGCGGTGAGCGTCGCCGCCCGGGGAATCGTCGAAGCCTTGTCGGTGGATGCTCAGGCGCTCGTCGATGCGGCCACTTCCCTGCAGGCGCCGTGGCTGGCGCTGTACGGCGAGGACGATCCCAGCACGCCGCGTGAGCACGTGACCCTGCTCCGGGAAGCGACCGCCAAGGCCGACGTCGCGACACTGGTGGTCAGCTACGCCGGACTGGCCCACCGGGCGGACGAGCCGCCACAGCTGTCCGAGGACGCCGACCTCGACGACCCTGGCTCGGCCTCGATCGTCGAAGCTCAGACCCGGATCTTCGACTGGTTCGACAGCCACCTGCGGTAAGCCGACAAATCAGGGCGCTGACCACGCGTTTTGCCTTTGGTGGCGAAGGGTGTGTAATCTTTCGATCCGGCGGTCCGAAAGGATCGGAACCCCCAGGGAGGCGTGCCAGAGCGGCCGAATGGGACTCACTGCTAATGAGTTGTCCCTTTTACGAGGGACCGGAGGTTCAAATCCTCTCGCCTCCGCCAAGCCGGTGATTTTGACCGGCGGGTTAGAAATGATAGAAAGTACGACGGCAAGACACGCAAGACAACAGAACATGCGCCCGTAGCTCAACGGATAGAGCACTTGACTACGGATCAAGAGGTTAGGGGTTCGAATCCCTTCGGGCGCACAAGAAAGAAGGTCACAGACTCCGGTCTGTGACCTTCTTTTTGTTGTGGTGCATTCGCAATTTTTGAATGTGTGTGACGTCACCTCGGCGAATTTCGGTCGGTGACCCTCGCGATCGTATGAACCAACAACCGATCCCCGCGACCTATGCTTTCTCCGGAGCAGTCGCGCGAACCGAGGAGAACCCGTTGGAGACCGTCGACAGTCGGACGCTCCCGGTCTACTCGGCCGGGGCGGTCGAGGTGCCCTTTGTCATCGCGGGCATGGACGAGCTTGTCTCCCGCGAGACCCGGTGGGAGGCGCACTCGCACCCGACCCACGAATTGTTGTGGAACGAGCGAGGAGCGTCGAGCGCCACGGTGGGATCGCGCACGTGGACGATCACCCCGACCGTCGGTCTGTGGATGCCCGCCGGCGTCCTGCACTCGGCGATCGCGCCCGCCGGAACCTGGTATCGGGCCGCTCAGCTCGACATCGCATCGGTTCCGTCTCTGTCCGACGTGCCGGTGGCGATCGAGGTGACTCCGCTGCTGCGGAACCTCCTCGAGCGACTGGCAGACGATTCACTCGGAACCTCTTCGCGCTCGCTCACAGAGCAGATGGTGATCGACGTACTGGCGCCGTCACCCAACGAGTTGCTGGTTCTGGTGCCGGACTCGGCGCTTCTGCAACCCATCGTCGACGCGATCGGTGACGATCCGAGTGACATGCGAACGCTGTCCGACTGGGCAAGGCTCCTCGGCGTCAGCCCGCGAACCATCACCCGGGCATTTCGGTCGGAGACCGGGATGAGTTTCGGGCAGTGGGTGTCAGCGGTGCGCGCCCAACGAGCGGTGACTCTTCTTGCACACGGCTTGGATCTGCAAGAGGTTGCCGAGCGCGTGGGCTACCACTCGACCAGTGCGTTCGGTGCGGCATTTCGGCGCACTACCGGCGCTACACCAGGGATGTTCCGGGCTAGCTGATCGGCCATCACACCTTGTCTCGATCGCTACACCGGGTGTCCCAAACACGCGATTGCGCCACATTGCCCTCCCGTATACGGTTTAGGCAAACCTCACCTAAGTGCCTGATTGAGCCGGGTTGAGGGCCGTACCCCTTCTCGAGAGAGTTCTGTTTTCATGCGTTCAAAACGCTTCTTGGCGGTGGCCGCAGCAGCGGTCGCAGTCGCCCTCGGCATGACAGCTTGCAGTTCCGGCTCCTCGGAGACCGCCGACGGCGGCAGCGCCGGAAGCGGATCCAGCTCCTTCCCTGTCACGATCGAGCACGCTTTCGGAACTACGACGATCGACGCCAAGCCGGAGCGAGTTGCCACCGTTGCCTGGGCCAATCACGAAGTGCCCCTTGCTCTCGGCGTGGTTCCCGTCGGAATGGCAGCGGCGACGTTCGGCGACGACAACGGCAACGGAATGCTGCCGTGGGTCGAGGAAAAGCTCGACGACCTCGGCGCGAAGCCGCCGGTGCTCTTCGACGAGACCGACGGCATCGACTTCGAAGCCGTCTCCGATACGAACCCTGACGTCATTCTTGCCGCGTACTCCGGATTGACGCAGGAGGACTACGACACTCTCAGTGAGATCGCTCCGGTTGTGGCGTATCCCGAGGGGCCGTGGGCGACGTCGTGGCGTGACGTCATCAAGTTCAACAGCATGGGCCTCGGCATGGAATCCGAAGGGCAGGAACTGATCTCCACCATCGAGAAGGAGATCGCCGACGAGGTTGCCTCACATCCGCAGCTTGCCGGCAAAGCAATGTTCCTGACGCACGTCGACACTGCCGACCTGAGTCAGGTCAGCTTCTACACTGCGAACGACACACGTGCCGCGTTCTTCGAGGACCTCGGACTTTCGACGCCGAAGAGCGTTGCCGACGCCTCGACGGGTGGTGAGTTCTCGAAGAAGGTCAGTGCCGAGCGTGTGGACGTCTTCGACGACGTCGAACTGATCGTCACCTACGGTGACCAGGCACTTGTCGACGCACTCAAGGCTGACCCGCTGCTCTCGCAGATGCCTGCTGTAGCCAACAATTCGATCGTCTTCCTCAACGGAACCGGCCCGATGGGAACGGCGGCCAACCCGACTCCGCTCGCCATATCGTGGGTACTCGGCGACTATGTCGATCTGCTCGCCGGGGCTGCTGGAAAGTCGGAGTGACTGTAACCTCGCAGGATTCGACGTCGGGCGCCAGCGATACGCGGCGCCCGACGTTCGGCAATTCGCTGTGGCTGATCGCCCTTCTCGTGGTCCTCGCCGTGCTCATGTGCGCCTCGATCGTCATCGGCTCTCGTGAGGTCGATTGGTCCGACATCGTTGCCGCACTTGGCGGTTCCACTGACAACATCGGTCAGGGTGCGATTGCCAAGCGCATTCCGCGGACGGTGCTCGCGATCGTCGTGGGTGCTGCGCTCGGTCTTGCCGGCGCGGTGATGCAGGGGATTACCCGAAACCCTTTGGCGGATCCCGGAATCCTGGGCGTCAACATGGGCGCTTCGCTCGCCGTGGTGATCGGAATGGCGTGGTTCGGATTGTGGACCCAGACCAGCATGATCTGGGTGGCCGTACTCGGTGCAGCCGGCGCGGCATTGTTCGTCTACGTAGTCGGGTCACTCGGGCGAGGTGGAGCCACGCCACTCAAGTTGGCTCTTGCCGGGGCCGCAACATCGGCTGCGTTTGCTTCGTTCATCACTGCGATCATGCTGCCGCGAAACGATATTGCGGGCAACATTCGTTCGTGGCAGATCGGCGGCGTCGGTGGCGCGAGTTTCGAGGTGATCCGGCAGGGTCTGCCTTTCCTCATTGTCGGCTTCGTGATCTGTCTGCTGTCAGCGCGCAGTCTCAACTCTCTTGCGCTCGGCGACGAGGTTGCGTCAGGTCTCGGCGAACGCGTCGCGGTGGTTCGTGCAGTGGCAGCGCTCGGTGCAGTGTTGCTCTGCGGTGCAGCCACTGCCATTGCCGGACCGATCGGCTTCGTCGGTTTGGTTGTCCCGCATCTGTGCCGGTTGCTGATCGGTATCGACAACCGTTGGCTACTACCGTTTTCTGCGCTGACAGGTGCCGGCCTTCTCGTCGCCGCCGACATTCTCGGACGAATTGTCGCCCGGCCGAGCGAAATCGACGTCGGCATCATCACCGCGCTCGTCGGAGCGCCCTTCTTCATTTACATAGTCCGCCGTCAGAAAATACGTGAGCTGTGACCACTACATTCGTTACTCCCGAAGTCGAGGTCGACGCAGTCGGAGCAAGCCGTATCCGACGAGGTAGACGCCGCCGCATCGTGATTGCCGTGCTGACGGTCCTCGTCGTCGCCTCCTTCGCGGTCACTCTGATGGTGGGAAAAACCTTCTACCCGCCGTCAGATGTGCTTCGCGTCGTGCTGGGGGAGAACGTGCCCGGTGCCTCGTTCACCGTCGGCCGCCTCCGGCTGCCTCGCGCTGTCCTCGCTGTGGTCGGCGGAATCTGTTTCGGCTTGGGTGGCATCACGTTCCAGACGATGCTGCGCAACCCGCTCGCGAGCCCCGACATCATCGGGATCAGCTCGGGCGCAAGCGCTGCAGCGGCTTTCGCGATCATCTCGCTTTCGCTCGGCGGCTCGCAGGTCTCGATCTTCGCCATCGCTGTCGGTCTGGGCGTCGCAGTCTTGATCTACGTTCTGTCCTTCCGAGACGGTGTAGCGGGCACTCGGCTGATCCTGATCGGTATCGGCATCGCCGCGATGCTCGACAGCGTCACCGCCTACCTGCTCAGTACCGCCGCCGCATGGGATCTGCAGGAGACGATGCGTTGGCTCACCGGCAGCCTCAACGGTGCCAACTGGGGTTCGACGGTTCCCGTACTCCTGGCGCTGGTTGTCCTCGGACCGGTGCTGCTGAGCCAATCGCGCAACCTTTCGACCATCCAGCTCGGTGACGACGCAGCACAAGCGCTCGGCGTCAGAGTGGAACGAACGCGCATTCTGTCGATCATTGCGGCCGTCGGACTCATCGCCTTTGCCACTGCCGCTGCGGGGCCCATCGCCTTCGTCGCATTTCTGTCAGGGCCCATCGCCGCCCGCATCGTCGGTCCGGGAACATCACTTTTGATTCCGTCGGCGCTGGTCGGAGCGCTGCTGGTGCTCGTTGCCGACTTCTGCGGACAGTACGCCTTCGGCACCCGCTACCCCGTTGGCGTGGTGACTGGCGCGCTGGGAGCGCCGTATCTCGTCTACCTCATCATTCGCTCCAACCGAACGGGAGGTTCGCTGTGACCGAATCCCATACTCTGACTGTCGAAAACCTCGAACTCGGTTACGGAGGACGGACCGTCGTCGAATCGCTCGACCTCGCGGTGCCGCCGGGAAAGATCACGACCATCGTGGGCGCCAACGCGTGCGGCAAATCGACGCTACTGCGGTCGATGTCGCGGCTACTCAGTCCCCGAAGCGGTCATGTTCTATTGGACGGCAAGGATGTTCATCGCCTGCCCGCGAAGAAGCTCGCTCGCACCCTCGGTCTGCTGCCGCAGTCACCGATCGCGCCGGAAGGGATAGTTGTCGCCGATCTCGTCGGCCGTGGTCGTCATCCACATCAGCGGGTGCTGTCGAGGTGGAGTCGCGAGGATGACGCCGCCGTCGCCGAGGCGCTTGCGGCAACGGACACAACCGAATTGGCCGAACGATCGGTGGACGAGCTTTCCGGTGGTCAGCGCCAACGTGTGTGGATTGCGATGGCGCTCGCCCAACAAACCGATCTGCTTCTTCTCGACGAGCCGATTACCTTCTTGGACGTGAGCCACCAGGTTGAGGTCTTGGACCTGCTCACCGACCTGAACCGGACTCGGGGTACAACGATTGTCATGGTTCTGCATGATCTCAATCTCGCCGCCCGCTACGCCGACTTCCTCGTCGCCATGGCCGATCGCCGGGTCTACGCGGCGGGTGATCCTGCCGGGGTGCTCACCAGTGACAACGTCCGCACCGTTTTCGGTCTCGAGAGCCGAATCATCCCCGACCCCATCTCGGGTAAGCCGTTGGTGTTGCCGCTCGGGCGCCACCACGTCCTCGACGACGTGTTGACGTGACGGCGTCGAACGCCCCGGGCGGGCGGATCGAATCCGTGGAACAACTCAATGCGATTCTCGGACAGCCCCATCCGACGATCATGGAGAAGCAGACCGCTTACACGACTCCGTTGATCCGTGAATTCATCGAGCAGGCAAGGTTTTTTGTGCTCGCGACATCCGATGCGGCCGGAAATTGCGATTGCTCGCCGCGCGGAGACTTGGTCAGTCAGGTTCTGTTTCCCGACGAGAAGACGCTCGTGCTCCCGGATCGTCCGGGCAACCGGCGCGCTGACTCCTACCGGAACATGATCGAAAATCCTCACGTGGGGATCCTCTTTCTCGCGCCCGGGCACGACGAGATCGTGCGCGTCAACGGCACGGCGACTCTGTCCACCGATCCTGATCTGTTGGACTCGATGGCGATGAACGGCAAGCCGGCACAGCTTGCTGTGATCGTGAAGATCGACGAGGCGTATCTGCATTGCGCGAGAGCGATTCTGCGGGCGAAGCTGTGGGATCCGTCGACGTGGCGCGCATCCGATGACGTACCGAGTCTGCGCGACATGATGGCCGAGCAGCACAGCCTGCTGGTCGAGGATCTGGAGCCGGCTCGGCAGGAGGCGTACCGCAAGTACCTGTACTGAGCGCAGATCCGTCACCTATGTCCGATAATGATCCGTGCCTTCAATTGCCTCGTCGCTGTTCTGGATTGCGCTGATCGCGGCCATCGCGCCGATAGTCGCGGGCTTGATCCCGCGTCGACTGGTTCCCGAAGTGGTGTTGCTACTGGTCGCGGGCGCAGTGGTCGGGCCGTTCGCCCTCAACATCGCCGCTGACAGCGAAGCGATCGGAATCCTCCGCGAACTCGGCCTCGGCATGCTGTTCCTGCTCGCCGGCTACGAGATCGACCGACAGGAACTCAGTGGGCGCGGCGGACGTCGAGCGCTCTACACGTGGCTGTTCTGCCTCGCGTTGGCGTTCACGGTGGTCGCGCTGCTTGGCATGAGGAACGTGATCTCCGCGGAAGCCGCTGTTGCCATCGCAATGACGTCGACCGCACTGGGCACGCTGTTGCCGATCCTCAAGGACAACAAACTCCTCGACACACGCTTGGGCAAGACGGTCCTCAATCACGGGGCCGTCGGCGAACTCGGGCCGGTCGTCGCGATGGCGGTGCTGCTGAGTGCCCGTGGTGCCGTCCTGTCGCTGATCGTTCTTGCCGTCTTCGCCTTGATCGCCATCGTCGTGGCGGTGCTGCCCGGCAAGCTGATTCACGAAGGCTCGTGGACACATCGGCTGGTGCGGGCAGGAGCGGACACCACGGCGCAGACGACGGTCCGCCTCACCGTTCTGTTGTTGGTCAGCCTCGGAGTGCTGTCGGCCGTGTTCTCACTCGACGTCATTCTCGGCGCGTTTGCCGCCGGCTTCATCCTGCGGCGACTGATGCCAGAGGGCGACGAGCGCCTCGAGATCAAGCTCGACGGGATCGCCTTCGGGTTCCTCATCCCGATCTTCTTCATCACTTCAGGCATGGCAATCGACGTCTCGGCGGTCGCCGCCAGTCCCGGCATACTGATTGCGTTTCTGATCCTGATCGTTGTCGTCCGCGGCGTGCCGGTGTTCTTCGTGACCAAGTTCGAGAAGGTCGAGCCGCCCTTCACCACGCGCGAAAGTGCGCAAGTCGCGTTGTACGGGGCTACCGGTCTGCCCATGATCGTGGCGGTCACGGGCGCTGCCGTCGACGCGCATCAGATGTCGTCGGACAACGCGTCGATTCTTGTCGCGGCCGGGGCGATCACCGTTCTACTGCTGCCGATGCTCGCCACTCTCTTGACGAAAAAGGAGAAAGTGTCCTGATTCAGAGATCCAACTGCTCGTCGAGCCAGTCGAACATTCGCTGATCCGTCAGACGCCTCGCCATGGGCTGACAGTGGAAGTTCGCGCCTTCGGCAGCGGTGAAGGGAACCACCGTCGTCGGTCCGCCGGATAGGGCGGCAAGCCGCTTGGATTGACCGGGCCAGAACTGCTCGCCTTCCGGATCGGTGATGAGCAGGGGAGTGGAGATCGAGCCGGCGACGTGTTCGAGGTGGTACTTCCGAACCTCGGCGAGAGTGTTGTAGTAACCGTCGGCGAGGTACGGACGCGCTCGGAAACGCCAGATCCGGGCGCTGTCCTTCGAGAATTTCATCCCCAGCCCTATCGCCATGTCGCGGTCGAAGGCCTCCGACTTCCCCTCGTCGAGCAGCTTCTGCATGTTCTTGGGGATATGGGCGAGCCACGACGCGGCCACGTCCACGACCCCCGGATCGGCGATCGCTGCCGCGATCCGATGCTCGAACGCCAACGACTGCGGTACCCAGTAACCGCCCTGACTGATCCCGTAGATCGCCAGCTTCGACGCATCGACGTCCGGCCGGTCCACGAGATAGTCGACGACGGGCGTGATGACGGATTCCCAGTCGTGACGGAACGGGATGTTGCGCTCGAAGAGCATCGACTGCTGACCGGGACCGTCGAACATCAACACGTTGTAGCCCCGCTCGAGGGCCCCGGCGCCGCCGCTGCCCCACAGTCCGCTGATCGGGCCGTCGCTACCGTTCACCATGATCAACGTCGGCCGTCGCACGTCGCCGGGTGGCCGGAAGAAGTACCCGGGCAAGTAGGTGTCCTCGTAAGGGATCCGGACGCGTTCGACGGGCTGGGCGGTGGTGTCGACGAAGCGGTCCCACGCCTGTCGGTGACGTTTGAAAGTGGGGACCAGAACCGAATCGTCGCTGAGACCGTCGACGGCGTTGATCGCCACACCGAAGTACGACGCCGCCCGCAGGTACGCGTTGGACGCGCTTCGTGAATGCCCGGCCTCGGCCGCCTCATCGGCCTGCCCGAATACTCGTGTGCCGAGGTCGAACCAGGCCTCATACCAGCCCTCGAGGTCTTTCTCGCCGACATGAGCGATGGCCGAGAGCACTTCGCCGGTATCTGCCGCGCCGTAGGTGGCTTGCCCGAGAACGACTCTTAGCTCGAAGTCGAAGGACTCGTTGCGGTAGAAACCGGCAGTGAACGCCTGGTGTGGATGGGCGAAGAACGACGACGCGAGAGACATGGGCACACCTTCGCTAGTTCGGGGCAGCCATTTTCAGTTGTAGTTCCAGGATCGCCCGAATCGCTTGCCGGAAAACCTGTCAGCGCGGCGACGCCGGGAGCCCGGTGGATGGCGGCCTCGACATCGCAAATGCCAGGGTGCACAACCACAACGACATCCCCAACACCTGTGCGCGTTGAGCGATACCCAGTCCGAGATTACCGCCGCCAGAGACTTCGATGCTGTTGGTCGTCAACATCCACACCGTCGCAAGGGAAGTCAGGATCAAAATGGTCAGACCCGTCGTCCGCAAAGAAGGGTGTTCGCGATACCTGAACGCTCCCACGGTGAATGCGATCATCGCGGTGAAGATCGCGAACACCGCCACGCTGCTCGTCAATGCGTGAACATGGTGGAGCTGCGGAAGTAGACCGTCGGGTGCGCTCGACGGGCAACCCTCGCCCGAGCATTCGAGAGGGAACGACGCGTCGGCGATTGTGGCGATGCCGAACACTGCAAGTGCAATCCAGCCCGTGACGTAGAGCCTGCGCCTGGGCGTGATCAGCAGACCCAGCGCTCCGGAGATCAACATCAAGATCGCGGACAGGACGTCGGCATTGCCGAAGACGTCACGGTATTTCTGGTTCTCGGCATCGAGTTCGCTGAGGAACGATGTCACCGGGTCGAGGCCGGTGTCGAGGAAAAATTCGAGAATCCACGACGAGTAGACAATTCCGCCCAGAGCCAGCGCAGCCACCAAACCCCACCGCGCAACGTTGCGTTCCTTCACGAAATCGAGCTTACGGACCGAGCAGGGCTTTCTGGACGCGTTCGGCTGCTACCAGCGGATCTTCGTGCTCCCAGATGCGGATGACGGTCCAACCCTGCTCTGCCAGACGTGCATCGGTGTCGCGGTCTCGAACCACGTTGGCGGCCAACTTGTCCGTCCACCACTGCGCGTTGTTCTTGGGAAACGTCGCATGCTGCGGGCAGCTGTGCCAGAAGCATCCGTCCACGAACACCGCGACTTTGCGGCGCGGAAACACCAGATCAGCGCGTCGGCGAACACCTTTGACAGGCGCCCGGTCAACGAAGTACCGGAGTCCGCGCCGATGAAGCTCGCGTCGAAGTGCAATTTCAGGTTTGGTGTCGCGCCGACGCTGAGCGCTCATCCGAGCGCTGGTGGCAGGATCCGTCGCAGGCACCGTGGTTCCCTCAGCCGTCGGAATCGTCGCTGTCTTCGGGATCGGACCAGGTGGGCGCAAACCTGTTGCGACGCTCCACTTCACCGTGCACGACGGTCACGAAGTCGGTGAACGAGAGCGTCTGAGCTTCGGTGGGCCGGCCGTTGCGCGGCGGCGGCTCGTCGACGTCGAAGAACCGAACCGCGCCATCGGGTTCGTAGAGTCCGATGTAGACCTTCTCGAAGAGGTCGTAGCGGGTGTCCTCGGCGCCGAGATCCACCCAGGCCTTTCCGGGAACGCCGACCACCGCGCGCTTGCCCCGGCCCGACCGCTTCGAGAGCGTCGTGACGTGGTGTGCAAACGAGGATTTGCCGGTGTCACTGGTTTTGGTCGGGTCGCCGTCGTCGCACGTGGCGTACGGCTCGAACATGACGGCGACCAACACGCTGTACGGCTGACGCTGATGCAGAACCATTGCCTCGCCACGCAATTCGTGGTCGTTGCGGACGATGTTCTTGGTCCACCGTCCAAGTTTTCCGCTGCGGGGACTGTAGTCCTGGAAGTTGTACGTCTTGATGGAGACGCAGAGGATCAGGCCGAGAGTGGGGTCGAGGGCCTTGACGTCCAAGCGCTTTCGGCCCTTGGCGACATCAACGGTTGCCTCCTGGCCTTCGCCGGACGCTGTCGGGGTGATGTTGGGATACAGCGGACGCAGAGCGTCGGCCACCGTCTGTGCCAGTTGATTGGACAGTCGTTGGGCGTAGTTCTTCTTCTCGCCGCGATCGGCGTCGGCCGGAGGCTTGTCTCCCGCGAGTTGCAGTGCACTCCAAAGTGGTTCGTGTTCCGGCTCGGAAAACAGCGGTTCGGGGAATAGCGTTTCAGGTTCGGGGAACAGTGATTCCGTCATGCCGCGGCCTCGGGGTATCCGCCCATCCGCTCGAGATGGCTTTCGACGTCCTCGATGAAACCGGGGATGAACCGAAGATTGCCCATGCGTGCGCGCTTGAGGAAGCCGGCTGTGGCCCGCGCCGACAGCAACCGCGTGTCCTCGAGGAAGCCACTCAGATCCTCGTAGTCGTACTGGACCGGCCAGGTCGAGGTATGGACGCGGAAGGCTTGGCGGTTACGGCCCCACGCCGCACTCGGCCACGCGTCGCCCGGTTCGAGTGGCGTCTCGCCGGCGGCGTCGTATTCGATGGGATCGTTCAGCCGGCCACCGACCCACGATGCCATCCGCACGCTCACGGCATTGCCGACGAGCTTCCATCGGTGGCTGTGGCGAAGCCCAGGAACCTCGACGGACGGCAGCGTCCAGTCGGGATCGAAACCCTGCAGGCGTTCGGCGTCGACGAGGCCGGGAGTGACGATCTCACCGGACGGCAACCGGACCGCCGGCTGGCTGGGGATGCCGACGGACGAGCCGCCCTTGAGCGTCGGCACCGCATTGACGGCCCATCCGAGTCCGCGGGTGCCTTCGGTCCAGTAGAAGCCGCAGGGGTAGTCCGCGGGATCACCTCCCAGGCGCTCGCCGGCGTCCTGGCCGAACAGGATTTCGCGAGGATCGTCCGTGCGCGAGGCAAGCATGATGACGCGCTGGCGGCGCTGGGGGAGTCCGAAGGCACGGGCGTCCACCACCCGGTATGCCCAGGTGTATCCGAGGTCTTCGAGAGCGTCGGTGATGTGCCGCATGGCAGCGCCCTTGCCGAGTTGCAGCATGAACGGAACGTTCTCGATCAACAGCCAGCGCGGGCCTTTCTTGCGCTTGACCAGACGGAACACCTCGTCCACCAGGCCTGAGCGTGCGCCGGTGATGCCTGCTGTTTTGCCGGCTTGAGAGAGGTCCTGGCAGGGGAAACCGGCGGCCACCAATTCGATGTCGCTGGGCAGCGCGCGCAGTTTGGTGACGTCGCCGTGCAACGGCACGTCGGCGAAACGCGAACGGAGAACTGCCTGGGCGCCCGGATCGATTTCACACAGCAGTTCGGTGTTCCACCCATGTTCCGAGAGCCCCAACTCGAGCCCGCCGATACCGGCAAACAAACCCACCATGCTCCGCGACGACGTCACAGCACCCTTCCTCACGAACCGACCTAGAAGCACGGTACTCGAGAACTCCGACACCGTTTGCCAACTATTCGGTCTGCGGGGTGCTCCTTACGGAAGAACCGTTGTGAAACGCCTTACATCGAGATCTTCGGGGCCGATCGAAGTCCCTAAAAGGTCCCTGATCGAAGCAATAACCCGAACCAGCGGTGCTCCGCGCCCGTTCGTCCATTACCGTGGTCGGGTGAGCATCCAACCTTCCGGTGACGCGTCCTGGCCCGCGGTATTGACCTGGCAGGCCCACAACGCTCCTCGTATGGAGTCTGTTCGTGTGCAGCTGAACGGAAATCGCATCAAGGCTTCCGGCCGGATCATCGGTGGAGCCTGCAGTGAGCACCCGGCATTCAGCGCGTCATACGACCTGGTCACCGACGAGGCCGGCATCACCCGCAGGCTGTCGGTGCGGACCGCCCTGGCCGCCGGTGAGCGTCAGATGTCGATCAGCCGGGACGAAGAAGGCACCTGGATGGTCGAGAACGGCGCCAGTCACCAGCGCTCTGCGTTCGATGGCGCACTCGATGTCGACGTGATCCTCAGCCCGTTCTTCAACACGCTGCCCATCCGCCGCGTCGGCTTGCAGAACGACATCGAAGACGCCGAGGTCCCGGTCGTCTACGTCAACCTTCTCGACCTGCGCGTCGAGGGTGCGACCATCACCTACAGCAGCGGCACCGACGGAATCAGTGTGCTGTCCCCGGTGTCCAGCTCGACGCTGGCCGTCGATACCGAAGGCTTCGTCCTCGACTACCCGGGTCTGGCAACTCGAATCTAGGTTTCGTACCTCTAGGTTTCGGATCGCCGGATGACGCCGCCGCGTCGACCGGCGTCCCGCATCCGCTCGATCCAGTCGGGTTCGCCGACCTGAACGTCTTCGATGTCCCAACGCTCGTGCGACTCGTAAGCGCCGCGCGCAGCGAACCCCGAGTCGACCAATCGTGCCGTCGAGCCGTTGTCGAGCAGATCGGTACGTGCACCCTGCAAAAGGTCGAGCGCTTCATCCAGTGCGACCAGCAGGGCGTCGCGGTTGCCCTCGCACATCGCCCGCACCAGGCCAGGAGCGCTCCCGGCTACGCGGGTGCCGTCGCGAAATGACCCGGCGGCCAGCCCAAGAGCCAGTTCGCCGCCGGCAGCTCCGGTGATCGCGAGTGTTTCCGCCAGTAGGTGGGGCAGGTGAGAGATACGCGCGACTGCACGATCGTGCTCGAGAGATTCGGCCGGCACCACCACCGAGCCGCAGTCGAGTGCCAGGTCGGCGACCTGCGACCACACGTCTGCGTCGACGCCGTTGTCGGTGGCAACGACCCACACCGCGTCGACGAACAGATCGGCATCCCCGACCGCCCAACCCGAAGCTGACGTCCCCGTCATCGGATGACCGCCCACGAACTTGGCGCTCAAGCCCGCTCGTTCGACCGCGGCCTTCACTTCGCCCTTGATGCTGACGACGTCCGTGATCGGATTGTTCGGCGCATGCGCGGCGATTGCCTCCAAGGTGGCGTCGACGGCAGGCATCGGCACGGCGATCACAATGATCGCACCGCTCTCGTTCGCTCTCTGCAGCACTGAAACCAGATCGGTGTCGGCGTCGAAACCGTCGGCTCGGGCCGCGTCGGCGGACTCGCTGGAACGGTTGTAACCCCACGCCTGACGACCGGATCGGACGGCGGCGCGAAGTAGCGAACCGCCGATCAATCCGAGGCCGAGAACGCAGACTGGTGGGGCGGAATCGATCGCAGACACGAGTTCAGGTTGGCACATCGATGCTCGGACTTCACTCACTGGCACCAGGCGGGCTACCGTTGCGCCATGGGTGCACAGCGCGCGGGTAACAAGAGCGCCTCTTCGAACCAGTCGGAGGAGCTTGAAGGCTTCGGTGTCGCGGTGGTCCGTGAAGAGGGGCGTTGGACGGTCAAGGCATTGACGCCCGACGCGTTGACCTCGCTCTCGGCCGCCGAAACGCAGCTGCGTGAGCTGCGAAGTTCGGGTGCCGTCTTCGGTCTTCTCGACGTCGACGACGAGTTCTTCATCGTGTTGCGTCCGGCGCCGTCCGGCACGCAGTTGCTGATTTCCGACGCGACCGCCGCCATCGACTACGACATCGCAGCTGACGTCCTCGACGCCTTGCACATCGAGATCCCCGACATCGATCCGGACGACCTCGACGACGTCGAACCCTGGGAAGAGGGCGATCTGTCCGTGCTGGCCGATCTGGGCCTGCCGGAACCCGTGCTCGCTGTCATCGCGGCCGAGACCGACCTTTATCCGGACGAGCAGTTGGGGATGATCGCGCAGCGACTCGGGTTCGCGTCCGAGTTCGGCGCAGCGCTCGACAAGCTCCCGCGTTAGATGACTCTCGCTGACGATCAGCGCATGATCCGTGCGGCCATCGTGGCCGCACGTTCCGCCTCCGACGCAGACGTCCCGGTCGGGGCAGTGGTGTTCGACGCAGACGGCGTCGAAGTTGCTCGGGCCGCCAATGCCCGGGAAGCGTCGTCCGATCCGACCGCGCATGCCGAAATCCTCGCGTTGCGCGCTGCCGCAAGAATCTACGGTGACGGCTGGCGCCTGGAAGGTGCGACGCTGGCCGTCACCCTCGAGCCATGCACGATGTGTGCTGGCGCTCTGGTCCTCGCCCGGGTTTCTCGGGTTGTTTTCGGGGCGTGGGAGCCGAAAACCGGAGCCGTCGGATCATTATGGGACGTAGTTCGAGATAAAAGATTGACCTATCGGCCGCAGGTGCGCGGCGGGGTCCTCGAGGACGAATGCGCTGGGCTTTTGGAAGATTTCTTCCGCGAGCAGCGGGCCTGAAATCGGTATTCCCCATCGAGAGTGATCGCACACTCGGGTAGCCGGAACCGGTAATCACGGGCATGGTGGAGATCAGATGCCGTCAGGGTATCGGCGAATCGCCGGAAGGTGATTCGTTCGCGTTCACAGAGGAGTACTCATGGGAATCGCAGACAAGGCTCAGAACAAGGCCGAAGACCTCGGGGGCAAGGCCAAGGAAGCTGCTGGCAGCGCTACCGGTGACCGGGACCTCGAAAACGAAGGTAAAGGCGACCAGGTGAAATCGGCCGTCAAGGATGCCGGCGAGAAGGTCAAGGACGCCGCGTCCAGCATCAAGGACAAGCTCACGTAATACCGCTCCACCTGGCGATTTCGGCCACGGGCACTCCATCCGGTAAAGTCACCAACGGTGGCGTGTCCGAGCGGCCTAAGGAGCACGCCTCGAAAGCGTGTGACGGGTAACCCCCGTCCGAGGGTTCAAATCCCTCCGCCACCGCCAAAGCTCCCCACCTGTTCACGCAGGTGGGGAGCTTTTTTGTGTGGTAAACCTGGCGTGCGAGCGCTGCCGACCGTCAGGACGGACACGCTCCGACTGGACCATCGGACGACCGGCCAGTCCGCCATTCGGACGAGGACAGCGCTGGACTTCGGAGGAGATCGGAAGCCGCACTAAGTCTTATGGGGGAGGGGCCGTCCTCCGGTGGACATTCACAGATTGACGAAGTTCAGGAGCGGCGAGCGATCCACTCTGCAGCGGCGGCATCGATGTCCTGCTTCAGCTTCTCGAAGAACGAGGGTGGCGGGGTGGGGATCAAATCTGCTGCGGTAGTGAGGGATCGACTGAGGGCGATCCGACGCTCGCGTAACTCGTCGTCGGTCAGGAGCGTCAGGTCCGCCATTGCGAGCCCCCCCGATCGGTGTGATTCGTGTTTCGGGCAGACCGTGCGCATCGGGATCGATGCATGATTCGATGCGCACGGCCCAGGCACTCCAGGCTGGGGGCCGGAATGCAAAAACCACTTTACCAAATGATTACTAATGGCTGTGGGTGTGCCCGCTTTCGGCGTTCGTGGAGCGCTTTCACAGGGTTCTCCCAGGTCGTAAGTCCTGACAATCGTTGAAGCTGCAACTATCGTCGAACCCATGAAAAAGATCTGGTGGATCGGCGGAGCAGTAGTTGTGGTCGTACTCGCCCTGCTTGTGGGGCCGTGGGCGTACGGGAAATTCATCGCTGAAGACGATGCGCCGGCGGCCGTGGTATCCACTCAGGGCGCAGAAGCGGCGTCCGGATCGATCGACGGGCAGTGGACCGTCGTCGCCGGGCAGGGGGACAACCAGACGGCAGCGGGATACACCGTGCACGAGATTCTGAACGGATCGAGTGTGACCGTCGTCGGAACCACCGGCGAGGTGAGCGGAAACGCGGTTGTCGAGGGTGAAAAGCTCACTTCAGGCGAAGTGACGGTGCAGGTGGCAAGCATCAAGACCGACTCGGATCGGCGCGACGGCCAGTTCACGGGCAATGTGATGGATACCAGCACGTATCCGACGGCGACGTTCACGATCGACTCGCCGGTGGACTTGGCTGCTGTACCGACAGATGGCACAACGGCGACGGTCACGGTGTCAGGAACGCTGACTCTCAAGGGGCAGTCCAAGCCGGTGTCGGTCGACATGACCGTGCTGCATTCGGGTGATTCGCTGATCGCATCGGGCTCGATTCCGGTCACCTGGACCGATTTCGGAGTTGAACCCCCGTCCCTCGGTTTTGTCACCGTCGACGCCAGTGGATCGGTGGACTTCCTCGTCTCACTCGCCGCGAGCTGAATTACGTCTACCCGATTCGCACTGCTTCGGGGCGGGCAGGGAAGATTAAGGACATGACCTTCCTTTCTTGTTGTCCGTTCCGAAGGCAGTGTGCGATTTCTGCCCGGACGGAATGAACAGGTGATGCCCCGGTGGAGACCGTTCCGAACGGGTGAAGACCCCGATCCACGGTTCACTCTCGCCAATGAGCGGACGTATCTGGCCTGGATCCGCACGGCGACGGCCTTTGTCGCGTCGGGCGTCGGACTCGAAGCGTTCGGCGGCGACATTCTCAACCCGACGGTTCGTGCCGGCTTGGCCGCGTTGTTACTCGTCGGAGGCGCTCTGATCGCCATTACTTCTTTTGTTCACTGGATCAGTGCCGAGCGAGCGCTGCGTGCTGAGCGCTCGTTGCCGGTACCGCTGATGGCGCCGGTGGTCGGCATCGTGCTGGTGATCTGCGCGACCGTCCTGGTGGTCGAGGTCGTGAACTGATTGACCGCGCTGGAACCGTCGGAAGGTGTCAAGCCTCCGGACAAGGGCTTGCAGTCCGAGCGCACATCGCTCTCGTTCGTACGGACGAGTCTGTCGATCCTCGGCTTGTCTGCCGCCTGTTTGAGATGGTTGCCGCCGTTCGGTTCGCTAGCACTGATCGGCCCGTCCCTCGCTGCCGTGCTTGTCGTCGCGGTGACGGTCTACGAACGTCGGTCGCGGCCCAGGCGGTTGGCCCAGTTCTCAGCCGAAAAGGCAACGCCAGCTTTGGGTATGGGTGCAGCTCTCGCGGTCGCCCTGCTCCTGCTCAGTGCGACGGGGCTGTGGATTCTGCTGAAGTAACCTCGGCTTTGGGTGCCCAGCCGGGTGGGCCGAACACGTAGCCTGCGCGCTGGCGCCACGACTTCGACGCTTTCCAGTCGCGAGCGATGGCAGCGTATTCGCGTGTTTGGAGCTTCCAGATGTTGTACGTTCCGACCGGCGTCGTGAGTCCGTAGGTGGGCCGGTGGGTTTCGGCCGCGAAGGTTCCGAACATCCGGTCCCAGATGATGAGAATTCCGGCGTAGTTGCGGTCGAGGTACTCGGCGTCGGAGCCGTGGTGGACGCGATGGTGTGACGGCGTGTTGAAGATGAATTCGATGGGCCGCCAGAGTTTTCCGACACGTTCGGTGTGGACGAAGAACTGGTAGACGAGGCTGACGGAGAAGCCGACGAACACCATCCACGGCGGGATCCCGAGGAACGGCAACGGCAACCACATGATGATCTCACCGCTGTTGTTCCACTTCTGTCGCAGTGCGGTGCTGAAATTGAAGTACTCGCTCGAATGGTGAGCCTGGTGTGTGGCCCAGATGACTCGAACTCGGTGTGCGATGCGGTGATACGCGTAATAGAGGACGTCGATTCCGAGCAGCAGGATCACCCAGGTGTACCAGGCAGTCGGCGAGAGGTGCCACGGAGCGAGATACACCCAGATTGCGGAATAGCCGATCAGCGCCAGCACTTTCCAGAAGGTGCTCGTTGCGATCGACACGAGTCCGAGTAGAACGCTGGTTCTGGCGTCGACGCTTCGGTAGCCGCCCTGTGCCGGCCGTGCGCGTCCGTCGGCGTCGTCGGGATGATCTTCGAGCGCACGGGCCGCGAACCATTCGATTGCGAGGAAGATGACAAACGCGGGGATTGCGAGCGTAACGGGATCATGGAGCGGTTCGAGCAGTGACTTCCATGATTCGAGAAGGGTTTCCCACACGCGATTTGTCCTGTTCTCTAGCTCTGATCGTTACATCATGCATCAAAATGTAACGTCAGGGAACCCTTTGCGGCGAAGAACTCGCAGGTTTGTTGCGACTATTCATAGAACGATGGTAGGAATTGCCGGTGCATATCACCGCGAAGGTGGACTACGCCGTGCGGACTCTGGTCGAGCTCGCGGCAGTTGGTCCTGACCCGGCCAAGGCCGAGTTTCTCGCCAAATCCCAGGTAATACCCCACAAGTTCCTGGAAGCGGTGCTCTCGGACCTGCGGCGCGGCGGCTTGGTCAACAGCCGTCGAGGCCCGGACGGGGGATACTGGCTCGCTCGGTCCGCGGACGAGATCACGATTGCCGACGTCATACGAGCTGTCGAGGGACCGCTGGCTTCGATTCGGGGTCAGCGACCGGAAGACGTCGACTACGGGGGACCGGCAACGCCCCTCAAGGAGGTGTGGATTGCAGTGCGAGTCAACCTCCGTGCTGTGCTCGAAAATGTCACACTCACCGATGTTGCAGGTGGAGAGTTGCCCGAGTTCATTCACGAACTGACGGCAGATCCCGAGGCGTGGAATCGGCGCTGATACAGCCCGGTTTCAGTGTGCCCGTCGACGCGGAACTGCCATAGGAGCAGTGTTCGCGGTGTTGCCTCCCGCGGATTTTGCGTCGTACATCAGATGATCGGCCGCAACGATTGCTCGGGAGAACTCGTTGTAGTCGAACTCTTCCTGATGTGGGATGAAAGGTAGCGTCGCTGCGCCGACGCTGACCGTGGCCAAGGGGTCGTCGGAAGCGTTCACGACGGCTTTGGGCAGTGTCGCGATTCTTTTGCGAAGTCCGTACGGGGTGCCGATCATCACAACGGTGAACTCCTCGCCGCCGGTGCGCGCGGCGTAGCCGAAACCGTTCACATGCTCCTGCAGGCGCGTTCCTGTCCGGATGATGACGGCGTCACCGACTTCGTGACCGAAGGTGTCGTTCACAGCCTTGAACTTGTCGATGTCGACGACGGCAACAGCAATGTCGGCACGATTTGCCGACGCGACCGACCAGATACGCTCCGACATGTCCCACAGCCCTCGCCGGTTCAGGAGTCCGGTGAGTGCATCCACCTTGGATCCCGTTGCGCGCGAGAGTAATTGCCGCCAGGTGAATTGAATGGTGGCCGGAATGAAGATCACGGCACACAGTACGACGTCGGTGCGTGCAATCACGCTGGTTGCCGAGTAGTCGCCGTTCGTCAGGCCGAGCACGGTCAGGGCGATGACAAACGTCGTGGCAAAGGCGAGGTGGAATGCCAGCCAGCGGCGGTCGAGAAAATAGGTGAAGTAGGCGCCGGTGGCCACAAAGAGTGCCGCGCCGAAAAGGGCGGCGTTATGGCTGGTGAAGGTGATGAGAATCGAGGCCGTTCCGAGATCCGCCCACAGACCGTAGAGCTTGAGCATGCGTGAACCTCTGATTCGGCCGACAAACCAGAGAATCGTGGGGATCAGGTTGACGGTCGCAATGCCGACGAGCCAACTGCGCGCAAACGGTCCGTCCGGGCCCTCTCCGCTGAGGAGAAACAGGAACGCCACGATCGAGAAATTGAGTGAGCAGAATCCGATGGTCAGACGGACGAGACGTAGTACGGAGCCTCGTCCGGACTTCGATCCCCACAGCATTACCGTGGACGAAACCGGCCAGGTATGCAGGAGCGGGTCCATCAGATTCCTTCGCCGAGCACATTGCGGTTAATTCACCGCAAAGTATGTCAGGCCATGTTGATTCACGCGTCAACTTGGCAGTGGGCGTCACGCCGTGGAGCTGCTCACAACTCTCTCTGTCGCGCTGTTCAGGCATTTGCCGTGCGTGAGTGTGAGGTACGCCTCGAGTTTCCGCGCTGTGTGTTCGATCGCACAATATTGCAGACCTCTGCAAAGTTGCAGAGCTCTGCAAGTTGGGTACCGTGTTGGGGTGATCATCGAACAAGGCCTTCGCGACCGCAAGAAGGCAGCAACCCGTGCCGCACTCAGTGGCGCGGCAGCACGGCTCGCTCGTGCGCTGGGGATCGAATGCGTCACCGCTGACGCGATCGCCTCCGAGGCCGGAGTGTCGACGAGGACGTTCCACAACTACTTCTCCAGCAAGGAGGAGGCAGTGCTCGCCAGTTTCGAGGAATCGGTGAACCTGTGGATCGAGGCGCTTGCGTCGCGGCCCGCGGACGAACCAATTCTCGACGTCCTCGAAGAACTTGTGGTCGAAATCGTGAACGACTCAGGTCCGAGTGGGAGTGAGAAGGCAAGTATCTGGCTGCTGTCGGATTCGAGTCCCGCGCTCTACCGGGATGCCGCAGACATGCATCAGCGGATCAACCGTGCAGTCGTTCAGGCATTGGCGGAACGCACCGGTACCGACGCCGAGAAGGACCTGTACCCGACGCTCCTCCTGGGAGCGGTGGGCGGAGCCGCTAAATCGGTGATCGACGTCTGGACTGGCGGAAAGTCGGAGGCTTCCAGTCCGGAGGAGTTGGTTCACGACGCTTTTCGGCAGATTCGTGCCGGATTGCCCGCGCCGCCGCCCGCCCCTGAGATGTCGCGTCCCTGAGATGTCCCGTCTCTGAGCCCCACACGTAATACCTGTCCACGTACACGCACCGAAACAGCAAGGAGCCCGTCGTGGCCACCTATCTTTATCGGATCGGCAAGTTCGCCTACCGGCGAAAAGGCGCGGTCCTCAGCGTTTGGCTGATAATCCTGGTCCTGATGGGCGTCGGGGCAGCCACTCTGTCCGGCCCCACCAAGGATTCGTTCTCCATTCCGGGAACCCCGGCACAGCAGGCGCAAGACCTGATGGCGGAGCGTTTTCCCGACGCGCCCAACCCGATGGATTCGCTGAGCGCGCGATACGTAGTGCAAGCTCCGGCGGGCACGACGCTGGCCGATCCGGCGAACGTCAAGGCCATGGACGACATGCTCGCGAGTATTCGTGGCATCGACAAGGTCGCCGACTCCGCCAAGGTGGACCCGGCGACTGCCACTCCGGAACAGGCCGCGAAGGCGTTGGTCAATCCGGTTACCGGCAACGACTCCATGGTTGCGATGTTCAAGGAAAAGGCTGCTGCGGCTGGAACTTCCGAGACGCAGGCCGTGGACGACGCGCGCGCGTTGTCGCCGCTCAGTGCCGACGGCACGGTCGGGTACGTCGAGGTTCCGTTCAGCGGTGACTTCGCCGATCTCGATCAGGCGTTGCGTGATTCGATCAACTCCGCAGCCGATGTCGGTCGGGCCGAGGGACTCAACGTCCAGGTCAGTGGTTCTGCTGCTCAGGAAGCGGAGATGCCCGGTGGTGTCACCGAGCTGATCGGTATCGCCGTTGCCGCTGTCGTTCTGGCCATCACGTTCGGTTCGCTTGTGGCCGCGGGGCTTCCGCTCCTGACCGCGATCATCGGTATCGCTATCGGCAGCCTTGGAATCACGGTTGCCACCGGATTCATGGATCTCAGTTCGATGACTCCGACGCTGGCGATCATGATCGGTCTGGCCGTGGCGATCGACTACTCGCTGTTCATCATGTCCAGGTTCAGGCATGAGCTCACCCTCACCGACAACCGTGCCGAAGCAGCAGGTCGCGCCGTCGGAACTGCCGGTTCCGCAGTGGTATTCGCCGGTTTGACAGTCATCATCGCGCTCGTTGCCTTGCGTGTCGTCGGCATCCCGTTCCTCTCGGACATGGGTGCGGCAGCGGCCTTCACCGTGCTGATCGCGGTACTGATCGCATTGACCTTGCTGCCCGCGATCCTGGGTATGTTCGGACGCAAGGCTTTTGCCGGCAAGATTCCCTTCCTCAGCAAGCGTGCGGAGGAGTCCGAAAACAATGATTCAGGCAAGCCGAAGCTGGCTCTGCGCTTCATCACCGCCGTCGTTCGTCGTCCGCTCGTGCCGCTGATCGGTGGAGTAGTTCTTCTGGGCGCATTGGCTCTGCCCGCAACGGGATTGAGCCTGGCATTGCCGTCGGAGGCCACCGGTGACCCGGCGACCAGTGCGCGTCAGGCGTACGACCTGATCGACGAGGGCTTCGGTGACGGCCGCAACGGACCGCTGATCGCGGTTGTCGACGCCAAAGATGCCAGCGTCCCCGCCGGGGAGGCCTTTGCGGAGGTCGTCTCGACCATCTCGAGCTTCGGTGACGTCCAGAACGCACAGGTCGTGAGGGTCAACGAAGCCGGCGACACCGCGCAGGTACTGATCACTCCGAAGAGCGGACCGACCGATCCGGCCACGATGGACCTGGTGGGCAGCCTCCGCGGAGCAGAAGGCGGACTCAACGATTCGATCGGCGTCAGCTACGGCATCACTGGTCAGACCGCACTCGAAGGCGACGTCTCGGACACGCTGAAGGATGCATTGGTGCCCTACCTTGCCGTAGTGGTCGGCCTTGCATTCATTCTGTTGCTCTTGGTGTTCCGTTCGATCCTGGTTCCGCTGACCGCGACGCTCGGCTTCCTGCTCAGCGTGCTCGCGACATTCGGTGCGACGGTGGCGATCTTCCAGCACGGTTGGTTGGGCATCATCTCGAACCCGCAACCGCTCGTGAGTTTCATGCCGATCTTCCTGATCGGCGTGGTGTTCGGGTTGGCGATGGACTACCAGGTGTTCCTCGTGACGCGTATGCGTGAGGAGTACGTCCACGGTGCGAGCGCGAAGGAGGCCGTGACCATCGGCTTCAACCACGGTGCCCGCGTGGTCAGTGCGGCCGCGGTCATCATGATCTCCGTGTTCGGTGCCTTCATCGCAGAACCGAACTCGTTCATCAAGTCGATCGGATTCGCGCTCGCCGCGGCGGTGTTCTTCGACGCCTTCATCGTGCGCATGGTGATCATCCCGTCCGTCATGGCACTGCTCGGCGACAAGGCGTGGTGGCTGCCGAAGTGGCTGGACAAGATTCTGCCGAACGTCGACATCGAGGGTGAGAAGCTCAGCAAGGCCCTCCGTGACGAGAAGGAAGCGGAACTGCAGTCCGCATCTGCTTGATCTCTGCTGTGCGCCTTTATTAACCCCCCGCGGTTAATAAAGGCGCACAGCTGTTTTTGTGTATCGAAATATCCAGCGGCACATGTCGGCCAGGATTGGTAACCTTCGCTCACTATGCTGATCAGGCTGCTGCGCACTTATCTGACGCCGTACCGGGGTGAACTCACGGGCGTTGTCGTCCTGCAGTTTATTTCGACTATGGCGGCCCTTTACCTTCCGAGTCTCAACGCCGACATCATCGACAACGGCGTGACCAAAGGCGACACCGGCTACATCCTCTCCACCGGCGGGATGATGCTGATGGTCACGCTGACGCAGATCCTGTGCTCGGTGGGTGCCGTCTTCTTCGGAGCACGAGTCGCCATGGGCGTCGGGCGCGACCTCCGAGCGTCGGTGCTGCATCAGGTCGGGACGTTCTCGGCCAGGGAAGTCGGGCACTTCGGTGCGCCTTCGCTGATCACCCGCAACACCAACGACGTCCAGCAAGTACAGATGATGGTCGTGATGAGTTGCACCATCCTCGTCATGGCGCCGATCATGTGTATCGGCGGCATCATCATGGCTCTGCGCCAGGACCTGAATCTTTCCTGGATCCTCGGGATCAGCGTCCCGCTCCTCGTAGTCTCGATGGGTTTCCTGATCGCCCGGATGGTCCCCGGATTCCGGGTCATGCAGGGCCGCCTCGACGCCGTCAACCGTGTTCTTCGCGAACAGATCACGGGCATCCGCGTCGTCCGAGCGTTTGTACGGGAACCGTACGAGGTAGAGCGTTTCGGCGACGCCAACCGCGAACTGACGGAGACTGCACTCGGCGTCGGCCGCCTCATGGCACTGATGTTCCCGCTCGTGATGCTGATCAGCAATGTCACCAGCGTCGCGGTCATCTGGTTCGGTGGCCATCAGATCAACGAGGGCTCGATGCAGATCGGCTCGCTCACCGCGATGCTCAGCTACATCATGCAGATCCTGATGGCCGTCATGATGGCCACTTTCATGGCGGTGATGCTGCCGCGTGCGTCGGTGTGCGCCGAACGTATCTCCGAGGTGCTCGACACGGATTCGTCGGTGATTCCGCCCGAGAATCCGGTCCTGGAGTTGAAGGACCCGGGCGTCGTCGAGCTTCGTGGGGCTCAGTTCCAGTTCCCCGGAGCCGAGGAGCCAGTGTTGCGCGACATCACCTTCCGCGCCGAACCAGGCAAGACGACGGCGATCATCGGCGGCACCGGATCGGGAAAGACCACTCTGCTCAACCTGATTCCGCGTTTGATCGACTCCACCTCCGGATCGGTATCGGTGGGCGGTGTCGACGTCCGCGACATCGACACGGAGCTGCTCTGCTCGGTGATCGGTCTGGTCCCGCAGAAGCCGTATCTGTTCTCCGGCACTGTCGCCACCAATCTCCGCTACGGAAACCCCGAAGCTACCGACGAATGGCTGTGGGAGTGCCTCGAGATCGCCCAAGCTGCCGACTTCGTCCGCGCCATGCCAGAAGGCCTGGACACACCGGTGGCACAAGGCGGTACGACGGTATCGGGCGGTCAGCGTCAGAGACTCGCCATCGCCAGAGCGTTGGTGCGTAAGCCGCAGATCTATCTGTTCGACGATTCCTTCTCGGCACTCGACCTCACTACCGACGCAAGGCTGCGTGCGGCGCTCCGGCCGGTCACGCAAGACGCCTGCATCGTCGTTGTCGCGCAGCGTATCTCCACCATCGTCGAGGCCGATCAGATCATCGTGCTCGACGACGGCGCCATCGTGGGGATCGGCACGCACGACGAACTCGTGGTCAGTTGTCCCACCTACGGCGAAATCGTCGCCTCTCAGCTAGCCGTACAGGACGCATCATGAGTAATCGATCGACTTCCTCGCCTCCCATCGGCCCGCCCGGCGGCGGCGATCCCACCAAGAAGGCCATGAACTTCGGCCCTTCGCTCAAGCGTCTCCTCGGTCGCTTGAGCCCGGACAGGCCGATCGTCATCCTGATCTTCGCTTTGGTGACGGCAAGCGTCGTACTTTCCTCGATCGCGCCGAAGATCCTGGGAAACGCCACCAATCTGATCTTCGACGGCATCGTCAGCAAGCAACTCCAGCCGGGGACGACAAAGGAACAGGCTGTCGAAGGATTGCGCGCTTCGGGGCAGGGTCAACTCGCCGACATGGTGTCCGGCATGGCCGTTGTGCCCGGAACCGGAATCGATTTCGACGCCGTCGGCAAGGTCTTGATGATCGTGCTGCTGCTGTTCGTCTGCGCGTCGCTGTTCAGTTGGCTGCAGGCGTATCTGCTCAACATCGTGGTCCAGCGAACCGTTCGTCGTCTGCGTGAGGACGTCGAGCAGAAGATTCACCGACTTCCCTTGCGGTACTTCGATACCCATGCCCGCGGTGATGTTCTCTCACGCGTGACCAATGACATCGACAACGTCGCGCAGAGCTTGCAGCAGACGCTCAGCCAGTTGGTCATGTCGGTGATGACCGTCCTGGGCATTCTGGTGATGATGCTGTGGATCTCACCGCTGCTCGCCTTGATCGCGGTGGCAACTGTTCCGCTGTCGATCATGGTGACGGCGTTTATCGCGAAGCGTTCACAGAAGCACTTCGTGGCGCAGTGGAAGAGCACCGGCGGAATCAACGCGCAGGTCGAGGAAGCATTCAGCGGCCACGAGTTGGTCAAGGTGTTCGGTCGCCAGCAGGAGGTCGAGGAGCGCTTCCGCAAGCAGAACGAGGATCTGTACGAGTCGAGTTTCAAGGCGCAGTTCATCTCCGGTCTGGTCATGCCGGCCGTGATGTTCCTCGGCAACCTCAACTACGTCGCCATCGCAGTGGTGGGTGGCATGCGCGTCGCATCCGGAACGATGACCCTCGGCGACGTGCAAGCGTTCATCCAGTACTCGCGGCAGTTCACCCAGCCGCTCACGCAGATCGCGTCGATGACCAATCTGCTGCAGTCCGGCGTCGCTTCGGCCGAGCGGGTCTTCGCGCTGCTCGACCAAGAGGAGCAGTCGGAGGACCCGAAGAGTGCGAAGTCGCCCACGGTCGACAAGGGTCGCGTCAAGTTCGAGAACGTCACCTTCAGTTACAAGCCGGAACAGCCGCTGATCGAGGACCTGTCCCTGACTGCCGAGCCGGGCCAGATGGTTGCGATCGTCGGACCCACCGGCGCCGGCAAGACCACCCTCGTCAACCTCATCCTGCGGTTCTACGAACTCAATTCGGGCCGAATCACTTTGGACGGCATCGACATCGCCGACATGACGCGAGACGATCTGCGCTCACGGATCGGCATGGTTCTGCAGGACGCGTGGCTGTTCGGTGGAACCATCCGCGAGAACATCGCCTACGGCAAGCCTGGTGCCACCGACGAGGAGATTCGTCGTGCGGCCGAGATGAGCTACGTCGACAAGTTCGTGCACTCTCTGCCTGAGGGTTACCACACGGTCATCGACGAGGAAGGCAGCAACGTCAGTGCAGGCGAGAAGCAGCTCATCACTATCGCCCGCGCCTTCATCTCGCAGCCGTCCATCCTGATCCTCGACGAGGCGACCAGTTCGGTGGACACACGCACCGAACTGCTGGTCCAGAGCGCCACCGCGGTTCTGCGCAACGACCGCACCAGCTTTGTCATCGCGCACCGTCTTTCGACAATTCGTGATGCGAACCTGATCGTGGTGATGGAGGAAGGCCGGATCGTGGAGCAGGGGAGCCATGAGGCTCTGCTCGAATCCCGCGGCGCGTACTTCCGTCTGTACAACAGCCAATTCGTGGGCGCGGAGATCTGATGCCTCAGTAGACTGGAGCAGACTTGGTCCGCTGGGTGGACCACATTCTGTGTACTGGAGGCGCTCGGCGATGCATTCGTTGCTGGGGAAAGCGCGCCTGATACTCGATTCCTTCGATGCGGATTCGGGTGCGCTGTCGCTGACCGAACTTGCGAATCGGAGTGGTGTTGCGAAGGCGACGGTGCATCGAATAGCCGGTGAACTGGTGTCTCTTGGTCTACTGGAACGGGTCGGAACCAAGTACAGGTTGGGGTTACGGCTCTTCGAACTGGGGCAGTTGGTTCCTCGTCAACGTATTCTGCGCGAGGTGTCCTTGACGTATGTGCAGGATCTTCACGCGGCGACCCGGGAGACGGTTCACCTCGCGATTCGCGACGGCCTCGATGTTCTGTACATCGACAAGATCTCCGGTCATCACGGGGTGGACCTGCCGTCGCGGGTGGCTGGCCGGCTGCCGATGTATGCCACGGCAACCGGCAAAGCGATACTCGCGTACTCACCGGATTCCGTTTTTCGAGCGGTGACAGGCAACGGATTTGTCGAGTTCACCGATCGGACGGTGAACTCGGAAGACGGGTTACGTAGGCAACTCGACGCTGTTCGTTCGCAGCAGTTGGCGGTCGAGACCGAAGAGGTTCGCCTGGGAACATCGAGTATCGCTGCCCCGATCTTCGGTGGACTTGGTGAAGCAGTTGCCGCGATCGGTGTGTCGAGTCCGCGGTATCGAATGGATACCGAGCGTTTTGCCGAACCGTTGCGCGCGGCGGCCGAAGGGATCAGCCGGAAGGTATCGGTTCTCGAACGCTCGGCATAACCGTTTTATCGACGCACGCAGAGCAGCGCGATCACGCCGAGAACCGAAGCCCCGGTCATGGAGATGGCCACGGCAAGACTGGTGTTGCCAAGAAGGCCGACGATGGGCGCAACCACAGCGGCAGCGCCGAACTGCGCAAATCCGATCAGCGCGGCTGCTGAGCCTGCGGCTTCTCCGTGACGGGACAGTGCAACCGCCGGTGCGTTGGGCATGACAAAACCCGTTGCGCAGAGCATCAGCAGGATGGGGACGGCAAACCCGACGAATCCCCACGAGTCGGTGGCGGCAACAACAACAAATGCAGCGCCGACGGCACTACTGCCCCACATTGCCCAGATCGTGATGGAATTCGGCGACCACCGGCCGAGAAGCACAACGTTGAGCTGGGACGAACCGATCAAAACGACGGCGCCGCCGGCAAAGGCAAATCCGTATGCGGTGGCGCTCAGTCCGAACTGTTCCTGCATCACGTAGGACGACGCGGCGATGTACGACCACAAAACGCCGCGGCCGAGACCGCACACGAGCACCAACACCATGAAGTGGGCATCCTTGCCGAGCGCAATGTAGTTTCGCGCGATGGCGCCGATGCCCTTGCCCGACCGATTCTCGGGTGGAAGTGTTTCCGGCAGCGATACTGCCGCGAGTGCGATCATCGCGATGCCCAGGATGAAGAGAGCGAGAAAGACTCCGCGCCACTGTGTTACGGACATCAGTGCCCCGCCGATGGAGGGGGCCAGGATGGGCGCTACGCCCATGACCAACATCAGCCGCGAAAGTGCAACTGCCGCATCGTGTCCGGTGAATAGATCACGAACGATTGCCATCGCGATCACGCCCGTCGCGGCGGCGCCGAAACCTTGAAGGGTTCGCAGCGCAGTGAGGACTTCGATGGACGGAGCAAAGAAGCAGGCCAACGACGCGCCGACGTGAATTACTGTGCCCACGAGCAGGGGACGTCGACGTCCGTAGATGTCGGACAGTGGGCCGATGAGCAACTGGCCGAAAGCCAGACCCAGCAGTGTGCCCGTCAGGGTCAGCTGAACCATCGTGTCCGACGTGCCGAATTCCTTCGTGATCTGTGGCAGCGCAGGAAGATACATGTCGACGGTGAACGGCCCGAGGGCGGTGAGAATTCCGAGAAGCAGTACCAATCGGATCCGTGCACCGCCCGTCGGGGCGATCACCGTTTGTTCAGTTGTGCTGTTGGTCAAGGAAACCCGAAACTACACTGTAGTAGTCGTATGGTCGTTCTTCCTGAAGATGATGCGACGCCTTGTCCATGATGTAGAGATGGCCATGGGGAATCATCCGCGCCAGCATGAGCGGGTAGTCCGGGGTGAGGAATGCGTCGTGCATGCCCCAGGCGAAGAGCGTCGGCGCCTGGATCTGGCCGAGTTCAGCTGTGAGATCCTGCCAATCGCCACGAGGTGAGTCCGCCGAGGCAGCCAGGGCCATTTCTTCGGGGTCGAGACTTTGCTCGTATCGCATCTGGAGGGTTTCGGCGGGCAACTTCGATCCGTCGAACCATTCGAGACTGGTGATCAAGGTGCGGAGTTTTTCGAGGGTGGGGCCGGTGCCGCCGTAGTAGAGGTCGCGGGCGTTGCGGCCACGCCGGCCATCCTCGGGGAGCGGCGCGAGTGGACCGTAGAAGACGGGCATGCTGCCCGTGATCACCAGGGAGCGAACGCGTTCCGGGTACTTTGCCGCAAGATTGAGCGCTATGGTGCCGCCCCACGAGTTGCAGACGAAGTCTGCGCGTTCGATTCCGAGTTCGTCGAGCAGGGCAACCATCTTGGCGGCGTGGAAGTCCCACATTGGGCCGGCGATGGTGCACTTGTCGGACCGACCGTATTGCAGCAGATCAACGAGAATCGCTCGTCGATCCGAGGCGAAGAGCGGTGCCACCGGCCCGAAGTCGGACCACGCAGTGCAGCCGGGGCCGCCTCCGTGCAGGAAAATCGTGGGGTCGCCCTCGCCGAGGTCGTAGTAATGGAATGTGACGCCATCTGCTTTGGCGTACAAGCTCTTCGGTTGATCAGCCATGGCTATACCTGACCTCGAGGTGAGCGGTATGGGAAGTATCGCGGTCCGGCAGGCGAACCCGGTTCGTGGCTGTGAGACTTCCGAATGCCTAGCGTGCTGGCATGAGAACAGAACTCGAGCACGCGCGTGATCGCGCGGAGGCGATGATCGGTACGCGGGAAACGCGAGAGTTGGGAACGGTGCGTCCGGCGGAGTCGGTTGCGTTTGCGGTTGCCACCGCCGAGACGGCCCCCCGGTTTCTCGACCCGGAGCACCCGGCATTTGCCGTCCATCCGATGTATCTGCCTTCGCTTTTGCGAGGACCGCAAGGTGGCTCCGATCGAGAGTACCGAGCAGACGGCATGTTCCGTGACGAAGTGCCGGGCACAGACGGTATCGACGTGCGCTTGATGGCCGGCGGGCAGAGTGTGACTTTCTTGCGACCGGCCCCGCTGGGTGAGGCTGTCGTCGTAGGGCGAGTACTCGATACCGTGACGACCAAGGGCCGGGCTCCGGACGAGTTTCTGCTGCTCTCGGTCACCAAGACTTACCGGGGTGCGCAGTCCGGCGCATTTGCCGAGGTCGTCGAGAAGTTCATCGTCCGATGACCGAAACAGTAGTCGTGGGCACGCCGATCGAATCGGTGACCTTGGTCTGCGATCCGGTTCGGATCCTTCGATTCGGGGCGTCGACGCACAATTCGCACCGTATTCACTACGACGCCTCCTATGCGCAGACGGAGGGGTTGTCCGCACCGGTGGTCATGGCCCAGTTGCAGGGCACGCTGTTCTTTCGTGCCGCGTCACACTTTGCCGGTGGATACGAAGGAGTTGTGTCCGTCTCCTGGCAGAATCGTGCGCCCGCGCCCGTCGGAACCACACTCGAGGTGTCGGGTGAAGTGTCCCAAATCGACAGTGACCAACTAACTTTGGCATTGCGGGAGCATTCGGACAATGGCGTGCTGTGTGCCGTCGGAACCGCTGTGGTGGTCCGGGTCTGCTGAGCGAACCGAATCCATTGGCGTAGACCGCAATCTCACCCAAGATCTGTTTCATTCAAACGTTCAGTGTCGAGAGGACTTCACATGACTGGTGTCGAGGCGTCGGAAGCCACGTTCGCGCTGCCCGACCGGCCACGAGCGGCCGGTCGGCAGGATTGGACGGCATGGCCGGGTTACAACGCAGCCGGCAGCGGATACCGCGGTTACTGGTACCCGGTCACGTGGTCGAACCACATCACCAAAGACCCCAAGAGCTTCACCATCTGTGGTGAAAAGCTGGCGATCATCCGCGACGCAGGCAAGGCATATGCCCTGCACGATCGGTGCCCGCACCGCGGCGTTCCGTTGTCCGAGGGCGATCAGCAGTTCCCGGGAACCGTCAGCTGCCCGTACCACGGCTGGACGTACCGGCTCACTGACGGCAAGCTGGCCGCGGTCATCACCGACGGTCCGGATTCCAAGATCTGCGGCAAGCTGAACGTCCAGACCTATGCGATCGAGGAGCGACTCGGTCTGGTGTGGGTGTACATCCCGATCGCCAACGAGCCGGCGCCGTCCATCGACGACCAGTTGCCGCGTGAGCTGGTGGAGAACAAGGGTATCGTCGGTGGTCGGATTCAGCCCCGAGAAGGCAACTGGCGCTTCGCATGTGAGAACGGTTTCGACGAGGGACATGCGAAGTACCTGCACCGCACCGCATTGTGGCGTCTGTTCAAGCCGATGCCCACGTGGAACATCACGAGCATCGTTCCGGAGGGACGCTGGATCTACCGCGTGCAGGAAGAGGTGTACTGGGAGGCGGAATTCCCGGGCGTGGGAACCTGGACGAACAAGCGGTGGTGGAAGAAGAAGCCGGACGAGACCCAGATTTCGCAGATCGGAAACGTCGGCGCCGGCCTGGATGTCAATCCTGTGATCGCAGCTCAGAACTTCCCCGGTTTTGCTTCACTGTCCATGCCGGGTGTCCTGCGCATCGCGTACCCCAAGTTCATTCACTACGAGTTCTACGTCCCGGTGGACGAAGACAACCACAAGTACGTCGGCCTCATGGTCAACTTCGTCTCCGGCGCAGCAAAATTGGGCTTCTACGCCAAGTACCTCGGCGCGATCCGCTGGCTGTTCCACGGTCAGTTCTCGGGTCAGGATGCGTGGATGGTCGAGGTCACCGACGCGCCGCCGGAGAAGCTGTACCGACCGGACGTGTCGCTGACGACGTGGCGAAATCTGGCAGAGGAAGAGTACGCCGAGAAGATCGCCGACGCGGCCAAGCACACCCCCAAGGCGCCGGTCAGGCCCACCCGAGAGCGCCGGACGCCAACGTCCCGCTCGGCCCCTGTCGCCGACGCTCAGATTCCCACCGGCACCAGCGAATAGGAGAGATACATGTTCAAGATTCTGACGGCTGTCGCTATCGGTGCCGCTGTTGCAGTGGCAGTTCCCAAGCTGTGGCAGCTGGCCGGCGAGCGCAGCAATACTCAGGTACATCAGGTCAATCCATGACCACTGCGAGGGCCGACGCTCTCGCAGGCCTAGGCGACGAGCGCCGGGAATGGGTCGAGCGAGCCTACGCCCATGTCGATCGTGCGCGATTGCGAGATCTCGCCACTTCGGTGGTGAACATTCCCAGTCCGACGGGTGACGAAGCACCGCTGGCCCGCCACATCACGGCGGTCCTGGCAGCGTCGGGCATCGAGGCCCACACAATGGATCTCGATGATCGGCAAGCGAACTCGTGGGGAAGGCTCCGCGGTGACGGGTCCGGACCGGACCTGTTGCTGTATGCGCCGATCGACACCGTCACGACGGGCGATCCGGCGGAAGACCTGCCGTGGGTGGGAAACGAGCTGCGAGCGGATCTGACGCCGCACGCCCAGTTCGACGAGAACTACGTGATCGGATTAGGTGCGTCGAACCCCAAAGGCCACGCCGTCTGCATCGTCGCAGCGGCCGAAGCAATTGCCGCAGCTGGCATTCCGCTCCGCGGTGACCTGGTACTCGGATTCGGCGCCGGCGGTATGCCGACCAATGCCCGCCCCGGTGTCGGAAACCCCCGACACAACACCGGCCAGGGCGTCGGCTGCTCGTTCCTCCTGGAACAGGGAGTGTGGGCGGACTGCGCGCTGATCGCCAAGCCCGGCTGGACGGTTTCCTGGGAAGAAGTGGGCCTGGCCTGGTTCGAGATCACGGTGCACGGTCTGCACACCTACGTCGGCTCGCGCCACCGGTTGCCGTACCGCAACGCGATTACCGCCGCCGGCGAGGTGGTCGCCAAGTTGGAGGAATGGTTCCCGAAGTACTCGGCGGCGCATCAGGACGGTTTGGTTGCGCCCCAGGGGATCGTCGCCAACATCCGCGGCGGGTGGGAGCGAACAGCGTCGTTCACCCCCGAGCAGGTGCGCCTTACCGTTGATCTGCGGCTCAGCCCGCGGACGACGCCCACCGCAGCCAAGCGTGAACTCAAAGCTGTCGTGGCGGAGATCGCACAATCGCTGGATCTACAGATCGACGTCGAACAGGTTCTTGCCATCCCCGGTGAGGGTTCCGACCCTCGAATGTGGTTGCGCCGCGCCGCAGTCGACGCGTGGGAGGCTGCCGAAGGAGAGCCGCATCAGGACTTCTTCGACGCCAGTGGAGCCACCGACGCAAACATCCTGCGCAGCCGCGGCATCCCGACGATTCGGGTGGGTATGCCCAAGGTGGTCGACGCACCCTTCGAGGTGGACTTCGCGATGGGGATGAACACTGTGGATCTCGCTGCGGCGGAGAGATTTACGAAGTATCTGATCCGAGTGGCCCTCGACACCGTCACCCGCTCGCTCGAGGAAGTAGGAATCGACTGATGGCGAAGATAGTTCTGGGTATCGGTGCCTCCCACAGCACCTTGATGAACACCCATTGGGAAGAGACGACGCACAAGGCGGAGGCCGAACGCTTCAGGGACGCGCTGTATCTGAGCCGGGAGAAGATCGCGGCGTCGAAACCCGATGTTGTCTTGATTCTCGGCTCCAACCACTTTCGCGGTTTCTGGCTGGATCTGATTCCGGCGTTCACTCTCGGCGTCGGAGAGTGCATTTCCAGTGGCGAGTCAGGAACACCCAAGGGACCGCAACGGGTCGACGTGGAGTTCGCCAGGCACCTTGCAAACGAGCTGATCGAAGGTGGCCGGTTCGATCTTGCCTACTCGGCGCGATTGCAGATCGATCATGGTCAGTCTCACGCGATTCAGTACCTTCTCGACGGTATCGATGTTCCGATAGTTCCGTTGGTGGTCAACGTATTCGCGCCGCCTCTCCCGACGTTCAAGCGATGTGAGGAAGTGGCGAAGGCCCTGCGGGATGCCGTTGCGTCGTATCCGGCGGATACCCGCGTCGTGGTGATCGCGTCCGGCGGATTGTCTCATCGTCTGCCCTGGCCGGACTGGCGTGATCCGCACGGTGAGGACGAGGATTTCATGGTTCAAGCCTGGCTGGACGGCCGGGAGAACTGGTCCGACTACGACGTCCGGCGACGCCAGATCATCCGCGCGGCCGATGCCGCGATCACTCCGGAGTTCGATGACCGAATTCTTGATCTGTTTGCCAGTGGCAAGGCAAGTGAGCTTGCCGAGTTCACGACGCAGCAGATCGAAGACGAGGCGGGCAACGGTGCGCAGGAGTTGCGGACCTGGCTCATGATGGCCGCGATGCTCGACTACGTTCCGGGTGAACGCCTTGCCTACGAAGCGATTCCCGAGTGGCTCACCGGTATGGGTGTCACGATTCTCGATCCAGCTGGAACAGCCAGCGCAACAACATAATCTGCACCTTCAGTAAAGGAAGTTTCTCTGATGACAATCTGGAACGAACTTGCCGGACTCGATTTCGAGTTGACGACCGTCGACGCCGGCGGTGTGCCCACGCGCTCTCTGCAGGCAGGATCCGGTGACGAGGCCGTGATCTTCCTGCACGGCACCAGCGGACACCTCGAGGCATTTGCACGCAATATTGCACCGCACGCCGAGTCTTACCGGGTTCACGCGATCGACATGCTCGGCCATGGTTACACCGGCAAGCCTGACTACCCGTACGAGATTCCGCGCTACGTCGAGCATTTGGTGAACTACCTCGACGCGGTCGGACTGGACCGTGTGCACTTGGTGGGCGAAAGCCTCGGTGGTTGGGTCGCTGCCTACCTGGCCAGCGAGCAGCCCGAACGTGTTCTGTCGCTGCAGTTGCTGGCAGCAGGCGGAACAGTCGCGAACCCGGTAGTCATGGAGCGCATCAAGACGTCGACCGCGAAGGCCGTCCAGAGCGACGACATCGAATTGACCCGCGCACGTATGCAGTTGCTCATGCATGATCCCGCCGATGCAACCGAGGAATTGGTTCAGGCTCGTCACCGGATCTACCATCAGCCTGATTTTGTCGCCAACATCCACAACCTCCTTTCCTTGCAGGAGATGGAGGTTCGCCAGCGGAACCTGCTGCGCCCGGATCGAATGGCACTCATCAAGGCGCCGACTCTTGTGGTCTGGGGTCAGGAAAATCCGTTCGGTGATGTTCCGGAAGCGAAGAAGATGGCCGAGGATATTCCGGGCGCTCAGCTCGAACTCTACTCGGAGTGCGGTCACTGGCCGCAGCACGAGCAGGCAGCGAAGTACAACCCGCTGAGCCTCGAGTTCTTGGCAAAGGCATCAGCCAGCGCGAAGGCAGCTATCTGAGAAGTTCCTGCCAAATATACTGCTGCGTAATGGAGCCGGTCTCTCGATTGGGAGGCCGGCTTCCGCGTTTTCGAAGGTACAGTCATCGTCTTACAGCGAAGGAGTTCTCGTGAAGAAAGTACTTCTGCTGACGGCCGACGCCGACAACGGACTCGGTACCGCAATCCGTGACGCCGTCAGGGGTGAGGCGGAGGTAGTTCGATTACCTGAGCGCACCACGGGGGCGCTCCGTGCGGAGTTGCCGACATGCGACGTCGTGGTGGGGGACTGGAGTGGTGATCTGCCACTGGGCAAGGAGGAAGCAGAGCTCGGCCGGAATGTGCTCCTCGTCCAACAGCCTGGTGCCGGAACCAATTTCATCGATGCCGAAGCCTGGCGCGCCGCCGGAGTTCCGGTGGCGAATACTCCCGGTGCAAACGCGAATTCGGTTGCGGAGTGGGCAGTGCTCGCGGCAGGTGTGTTGTGCCGCTCCATGTTCTGGGCGCACAACGAGGTTACCGATGGTCGATGGCCACAGGAATCCATCCTGACGCGCGATTGCCGCGATCTGGCGCAGCGCCGGGTCGGCGTCGTAGGTGTCGGTTCGATCGGCCGCCGGTGTGCAGAATTGTTTGCCGCCTTCGGTTGCGACGTCTACGTCACCGCGCGTTCGAGACCGCGTGACACTGTGGCTGCGACGTTTGTGTCACTCGACGAGTTACTGCCTCTCGCGGATGTCCTGGTGCTGGCCGTCCCGCTTACGGAATCAACTCGGGGACTGATCAATTCCCATCGAGTTGCGCAGTTGCCCACCGGAGCGATCGTGGTCAATGTGGCGCGCGGCGCTGTCGTCGACGACGCGGCATTGGCGCGTGCCTTGCGTTCCAGGCATGTCGGCGGCGCTGCCCTCGATGTGTTCGACGTTGAACCACTACCGATTTCGAGCCCGCTCCGTGGATTCGATTCGACCCTCCTGAGCCCGCACGTCGCCGGCGGCAGCGCCGGAGCGCGTGCGTCGATCTATTCGATGACGGCGCAGAATGTCGCCAGTGCGCTGCGCTCGCAGACAATTCGGTGGACATTGTGATTCGGTGGACATTGTGATCGAGGGCCGTGTTACCGAAGTATTTCGGTCCGCACGTTCCTCCAGGTGCAGTGTTTCGCCGAGGTAAGTTCCTGTCCCCGGTCCGCACGGTGGACCCGGTTGGTTCTCGGGTGTAGGTACACACAGCTAGGTTTGCTCTCCACGACCCGCAACTGCGGCACAGATCACAAACAAAGGTGTGAGTAGATGGCCTCGCTGTCAAAGTTTGGAAGGACTGCTCTTGTTTCGGCTGCGCTGCTGCTGACCGTTGCAACCGGCGCATGCAGCCGCCCGGCGACGCAAAGCACAGCTGATTCCGCCGGAAGTGGACCACTGCGTATCGCAGTCGGAATCGATGCTTCCTACGCTCCGTTCTTCGTAGCGGATCAGGAAGGCATGTTCGACGCTGCCGGTTTGGACGTCGAACTCGTCCAGTTCGGTCGTGGTGGCGAGGCCGTCGACGCACTCTCGACCGGGCAGGTCCAGATCGCCGGTAGCTCCGATACGACAACGATCGCCCAGTTGCGTCAGAATCCGTCGTTGCGCGCGATGTACTCGTACGAGGCGTCGGGTGACTACATCAAGGTCGTGCTGCGTAACGGTGTCGACTCACCGGCTGCGATCAAGAAGATGGGCATCGTCCCGGGACTCAGCCAGATTTCGACGGACAAGTACCTCGCTGCCAACTCCATTGCCCCCGGTTCGGTCGAGATGATCTCGGCGACCCCGACGGACATGCCCGCACTGCTCAGTCGCGGCGACATCGATGGGTTTGTCCTGTGGGAGCCGTGGCCGGCAACCGCCCTGGATCAGGGAACCGGCCACGTGGTGGCAGTAACCGGAGACTACGGCTGGTTCTATCATCATTGGGCGATCACGACGGCTCCGTGGTTGTCGGCCAACGAAGAGACAGCGCGAACCGTCGCGAAGGTGCTCGACGAGGCAACGCGCAAGGTCGAGTCGGATCCGGGCGTGGCAGCGTCCGCGACCAAGGCGGCTGTGAACGTCAGCGAGGATCAGACTATTGCCGCGGTGGACGAGATCGACTTCGCCGTGGTGAATCTCGAAGCTGCGGATGTCGAGTCGGCTCAGTCGATCGTAGATTTCTACAAGTCGATCGGTGTTCTCAGCGACCAGCCGGATCTCGAATCGGCAATGCTTCTGGATTGGTACAAGGATGGTGCACAGTGAGTATCGCAACAAGTGGTTCAACGACCAGCTCGACGAATAGCGCGGGGACAGCCGGCCCCGGCAAGAAGAACACCGGTGTTGCCATCGACGTGGTCGACCTCGGAATCAGCTTCGGCGCGGCGGAGATCGTCGCCGGAATCGACATGCACGTGCAGCCAGGTGAATTCGTCTGTCTGCTCGGTCCGAGTGGCTGCGGCAAGTCGACGCTGCTGTCGTCCATGGCCGGCTTCGTGGAACCCAGCGCCGGCGAGATCGTGTGCGACGGAGATGTCGTCGCCGGCAGTAACCGCCACGCCGGCATGGTGTTTCAGAGCTCCGAAGCGTTGTTCGAATGGATGACCGTGAGCCAGAACGTGGCCTACGGCCCCAGGATGCGTGGAGCGAACCGCAGCGAGCAGGCGAGTATCGCGGCCGAGTACCTCGCGATGGTCGGCTTGCCCCACGCGGGTGCGAAGTTCCCCTCGCAGCTGTCCGGCGGTATGCGGCAACGTGTTCAGATCGCACGAGTTCTTGCCAACCAGCCGTCGTTGGTTCTCATGGACGAGCCGTTCGGTGCGTTGGACGCTCAGACTCGTCAGGTTCTGCAGACCGAACTCGACCGTATCTGGCGGCACACCCGCTGCACCGTGGTATTCGTGACTCACGATATCGACGAGGCACTGACGTTGGCTGACCGTGTGATCGTGATGTCGGCCGGCCCGCGGGCCCGGATCAAGAGCGTCTACGAGGTCAATGCGGCTCGTCCGCGAGACCGCAACGATCCCGAGGTGATCGAGCTCTACGAGAAGCTGCGGGACGACATTCGGGCAGAAGTGGTTGCGTCGCTGCGGAACCAAGGCATTGAGGAGGACGAGCTGTGACGGCTGTAGTGACCGGTGGTTCAGCCGGTGTGAGAACAGCGAAGGTGGCGCAGACAAAAAAGCGTTCGTCGGCGCGGCGATCCAAGATTGTCAAAGCGACGCTGATGTATGCAGCCTCAGCGGCAATCGGTTTGGGCATCTGGTCATTCCTGGCGTGGTGGTACGGGCCGACCACCATTGCATCACCGGCCGAAGTATGGTCGGCGGCACAGGAACTGTGGGAGAGCGGCGTTCTGTGGTCGTCGATCACCGCATCGGGTCAGCGAATTCTCATCGGCTGGTTCCTGGGTGTCGTGATCGGTGCTCCCGTCGGAATTTTGATGGGCCGCATTTCCATCGTGCGACAGCTCCTCGATCCGTACATCGAGTTCTTCCGGTTCATTCCGCCTATTGCGTTTGTCACTCTCGCCGTCGTCTGGTTCGGCATCGGTGAGACGTCGAAGGTTGTTCTGATCTTCTACACCTCGGTATTCATCGTCACGGTCAGCACGATTGCCGCGACTGTAGCGATCAGCGAGAACAAACTGCAGGCAGCGGCAAATCTTGGTGCCAACAAACTTCAGATCATGAAGACGGTGGTCTTGCCGTCGTCGATCCCCGGCATCGTCACGGGCGCTCGCCTGGCGATGGGCAACAGCTTCCTCACCATCGTGTCGGCGGAGATCGTCGCCGCCGACCAGGGTATCGGTTCGATGATCTGGCAGGCTCGAAACTACGGCCGGATCGACTGGACGTTCGTCGGCATCATCGTCCTGGGCATCATGGGCTTCATCTTCGACCGGATTCTCCGCATTCTGTCCTCGCGGTACCTCGCCCGTTACGGCGTCAAATAGTCAGGAGCGCAGCATGAATCACCCGCTGAGCATTGCCGAGCAGGCCGGAATTCCGGGACCGCCCGAGTTCACCGATATCGAGAGTGAGCGGCGTCGTCGCAAGACCGCTGTCATCGGCGGGTATCGGATTTTGTCGAAATTCGGTTTGGACGAGGGAATCTCGGGACATATCACCGCCCGAGACCCAGAGGATCCGGAGACTTTCTGGACTGCGCCGTTCGGGCGGCACTTCTCCCAGGTTCAGCCGGAGGAATTGCTGCATGTGGCGTCGGACGGCACGGTCATTTCCGGAGACGGACCGCTCAACCGAGCAGCGTTTGTCATCCACAGCAAGGTTCACGAGGCTCGTCCCGACGTCATCGGAGCTGTTCACGCTCACGGTTTGAACGGTAAGGCGTTCTCCTCGCTGCACACCCGCCTCACGCCGATCACTCAGGACGCGTGCGCCTTTCACGAGGATCACTCGATCTACGAGGAATATCACGGGGTGGCGCTGGACGAAGAGGAGGGGATTCGCATCGCGGATGCCCTCGGATCGAACAAGGCCGTGATCCTCACCAACCACGGCCATCTGACCGTCGGAACGTCCGTGGAGAGCGCAGTGTGGTGGTATGTGTCGATGGAGCGGTCGATGCAGGCGGAGTTGACGGCGCGAGCCGCCGGTGATCCGGTTGTCCTGCACGAGAAGATCGCGGCGCAGACCCACGAGGCAGTCGGCACCGAGAAGGTGGGGTGGTTTGCGTACTCGACCATCATCCAGATGATCGCAGCAGACGAACCCGAGGTATTCGCGTACTGAATTCCTGCGAGCATTGGGCTCGTCGACCGAGAGGTCGGCGGGCCCTTTTCGTGTTGTCCCGCAACTGTTACCGAGGTCTGTTGAGCGGACCGGTTTCATTTGCGGGAGTCCGACGGCGCAATACCGTATCGAGTGTGAAAACAACGTCTCCCACGGCGACCGACAACGAGATCGGCGTCGATATTCTGATCATTGGTGCCGGCCCCGCCGGGCTATACGGCGCGTACTACGCAGGCTTCCGCGGCCTCTCGGTTGCCGTGATCGATGCCCTTGTGGAACCGGGGGGACAGGTCAGTGCGATGTACCCGGAGAAGGCGATCCTCGACATCGCGGGATTCCCTTCGGTCAAGGGACGCAACCTCATCGAGGGTTTGATGGCGCAGGCCGCCCCGTTCGATCCGGTCTACCTTCTGGGCATGCAGGCTCGTGAGCTGTCGCATGACGACGACGGCCGGGTGCGGATCATCACCAGCTCGGGCCAGGTAGTGGTGGCCGGCGCGGTTGTCATCACCGGCGGCATCGGAACCTTCACCCCGCGGCCGTTGGCGAAGGGTTTGGAGTTCATGGATCGGGGGCTGAGTTACTTCGTCCCGGATTTGTCGGCGCACACCGGGAAAGATGTTGTCATCGTCGGTGGCGGCGACAGCGCATTCGACTGGGCCGTTCACCTGGAACCGATTGCCAAGTCCGTCACCCTGGTTCACCGGCGAGATCGTTTCCGCGCGCACAAGTCCACAGTTGCCAAGGTGCGGGAAAGCAGTGTCCAGGTTCTCGTCAACGCCGATGTCTCGGCGGTACGTGGAAACGGGTGGATCGGCGAGGTCGACATCACCCACAAACAAGACAAGAGCACGTCCACCCTGCCAGCTCAATCCGTCATCGCGGCATTGGGATTCACGGCCGACCTCGGTCCGATGATGGAGTGGGGAATCGATATCGAAAATCGCCACATCGCGGTGAATACACGGATGGAGACGAATGTTTCGCGTGTGTACGCCGCCGGGGACATCACGGATTATCCCGGCAAGGTCCGGTTGATTGCCGTCGGTTTCGGTGAAGCCGCGACTGCGGTGAACAACGCTGCGGCAGCGCTGGATCCGGAAGCGGAGATCTTCCCCGGACACTCCACCGAACAGGAGGGTTAGGCCATGGCATTTGTCATCGGTGAAGCATGCATCGACTACACGGACCGATCGTGCATGGAAGAATGCCCCGTGGATTGCATCTACGAGGGTGATCGCAAGCTCTACATCAACCCGAACGAATGCATCGACTGCGGCGCTTGCGAATTGGCCTGCCCGGTGGAGGCGATCACCGTCGACCGGAAAGCAGACCCGGATTTCAAGGAAGACAACAAGCGCTTCTTCCTCGAGATCTTGCCTACCCGTAGCGAGCCTGTCGGAAATCCGGGTGGTTCGGCAAAGATCGACATCGTCGGCGTCGATACTCCGATGGTTTCGGCGTTCTGATGACTGGCGGCCTGCAACTCGGATACGTGGATTCGTCCTTCGGGCAATTGCATTATGCGCAACAAGGTTCGGGTGATGCGATTCTCCTGCTTCATCAGGCGCCCCGTTCGTGGGACGAGTTCCGCGAGCTCATTCCACTCCTTGCCGACGACTTCCTCGTTGTCGCGATGGACATGCCGGGGTACGGCAACAGTGCTCCGGTGCCCGGCCCGCAGACCATCGAGACCTATGCGCGAGGCGCGTGGGAATTGCTCGACACCCTGGGCGTCGATCGAGTCACGGTCATCGGCCACCACACCGGTGCGGCAGTGGCGCTCGAGATGGCGGCATCACGCCCCGAGAGGGTGCACGCTGCCGTGCTCTCGTCGTGCCCGTGGACCGACTGCAACTATCGCGAGGGGCACTCGGGACCCGGTGGGATCGATTGCGTCGACCGAGCCGCAGACGGTAGCCATCTCACCAGGCTGTGGGAGATGCGTCGCCCCTACTACCCGGAACCAGGCACCGCGCTACTCGACAGGTTCATCCGGGACGCGCTTGCCTACCGGGTTGATCCGGCGGAGGGCCACAAAGCCTGTGCCCGCTACGTCATGGAGACGAGGATCGGTTCGGTGACTGCCCCGGTTCTGCTGATCGGAGCGCAGAAGGATCCCTTCTCGATGCCCAACCTGGGCCCCTTGCAGACGAACCTGACAGGTGCGGCGGTCGTGGAAACGGCAATCGTCGAATCCGGGACGGTGGCTCTCATCGAAGAGCACGCCCCCCAGATCGCCGAAGCCGTCCGCGTGTTTCTAGAGAATTACGCAGGTAGACGCCCGGTGTAAACTCTGCGAGACGGGTTCACTGAGCGGACCGTGTGGCGTGCGTCTCACCGTACAGTCACCATAGTCTCAGTATCGAAGCACCTGCACCCAGCGAGGGCCCCGACCGATTTCGGTCGCTGTGGCACTCGGTCTCGGCAGGCTGTCACAGATCGTTCAGGAGGACACTCATGGCCGCTCCACAACAATCCGTCGGGTTCGGATCCGTACTACCCATCGCGTCGGAAACGACCGCTGCATCGCAGCCTGCAGGTGAACTGTCCTCGGTCCTGGGCAAGGCTCGAATGATCTTGGACGCTTTCGACACCGACCACAGTGACCTGTCTCTGACGGAGCTCACCCGGCGCAGTGGGGTCGCGAAAGCGACGGTTCACCGGTTGGCCGGCGAGCTGGTCGAGTGGGGATTGCTCGAGCGCGCGGGTACCAAGTACAGGCTGGGCCTGCGTTTGTTCGAGCTGGGCCAATTGGTGCCACGTCAGCGGATTCTCAGGGATGCAGCCCTTCCGTATATGGAGGACCTTCTGTTGGCGACGCAGGAGACCGTTCATTTTGCGGTTCGTGACGGCATTGACGTTCTCTACATCGAGAAGATCATCGGGCATCGCGGGCTCAATCAGCAGTCGCGGGTAGCCGGTCGGCTCCCTTTGTACTGCACTGCGACTGGCAAGATCATTCTTGCCTTCTCTCCGCAGTCGGTTTTCGACGAGGTTGTCGAGCAGGGTTTCACCGCATTGACCAGCCGAACGACGATGTCCGTCAGCGTGCTGCGCCAACAACTCGAGCGAATGCGCAAGGAACAACTCGCAGTGGAAGTCGAGGAGACGCGGCTCGGATACATGAGTGTTGCCGTACCCGTGTTCAGTGGGCCGCGCACCCTGGCGGGTGCGCTGTCGGTGACTGCTCCGACGGCTCGGCTCAACGTCAGCCGGATCACCGGCGCACTGCGAACTGCAGGCGTCGGGATCACTCGAAAGCTCCATGCCATGAAATGCACACATTCACCCAGCGACCCGCTCGCTCTACGTACCATCTGCAGCCCGGTGATGTGCTCTTTCAACGGTTGCGGCAAGTAGGGCGCACCTAGCGACGTGCGCGGAAATCGCTCTTCTCGCAGTCCCAGGTCTGCGAGCCGACGCCCCGAGCCCGTAGCACTGCTTTCTGCACCTTTCCGGTCTCTGTGAGTGGCAACGACTCTACGACGTCGATATACCGGGGAAGGGCGAAATACGGAAGATGAATCTGGGAAAAATCCAGAATCGAGGTGGGGTCGAAATCTCTTCCGGGGCGGAGGATCACGGTTGCCATGACGTCGTCCTCGGCCAGGTCCGACGGCACCGGGAAGACCGCAACCTGACTGACCGAAGGGTGTAGCGCCAGGACTGCTTCCACCTCGGCGGCGGAAATGTTCTCACCTCGACGTCGAATGACATCCTTGATCCGATTGACAAATCGGAACCATCCTCCCTCCTCGCGAATCACCCTGTCTCCGGTGTGGATCCAGCTTCCCGGCTCGGGGATAGGGTCGCCCAGATACCCCTGTGAACAGGCGCCTGCCACCGTGGTGCGGACTACCAGTTCGCCGGGCTCTCCGTCAGCCACAGCGGTACCGTTGTCGACGACGACGGCCTCGTAGCCGCTCATCACCATACCCATGTACCCGGCTCGTCGGTTTCCTGGAAGCGTGCCGATCACGAGATTGGTTTCAGTACTTCCGAATCCGTCCACAAGTTCCACACCGAATCTCTGTGCGAACGGTTCGATCAGATGTGTAGGGGTTGCCGGGGCAAGCGCTACGCGGACGCTGTGCTCTCGATCCTGTGACGACGGGTCAGCGTTCATCAGCATGGCAACCATCGCGCCCAGGAGATAGTCGACAGTCGCACCGATCCGGCGAACCTCGTGCCAATGATGCCGAACCGAAAAATGTTGACCCAGTACAAAAGTCGACCCTGCCCAGAGGGACTGAACAAATGTATTGAGCGCATTCGTGTGAAAGAGCGGCAAGCAGTTGTACAGGACGTCATCCGCGGTGAGCCCCAGTGAGGCGCCGACGCCTTTGCCCCACTGCAGGAACTGCGCGTGCGGGCATCGGACGCCTCGGGGCAGACCGGTGGTGCCGGAGGTGAAGAGTATCGCGGCTAGGTCGAGCGGATCGAGGGTCTCGGGCTCGCAGCCCGGATGCGAACCGGCAGTGGGGACGCACTGTTCACCCATGACCCACACGGTGCCGTCGAATCCGGCTACAGCGCCTGAGTATTCGGGTGAAACCAGGATCCGTTGTACACCAGCCTGTTCGAGTGCGCTGGCAACACTGTCGGCTCGGAGGGCCGTATTGAGTGGGACGACAACCGCACCGATCCACGCGCATCCGAGAACAAGGTCTGCCAGTTCGATCCTGTTGCCGGACAGTGCCGCCACGCGCTCCCCACGGCCGACACCGTGATTACGGAGATCCGCCCCCATCGACGCTGCACGATCCCGCAATTCGCGGTAGGTGACCGTGATCCCGTCGACGACGAGCGCCGGGTGCTCCGGACGCTCCAAAGCTCGCCTCCGGATCAAATCCGGAAGCGAGCGCGGAATGGCATGTGCGTCGTGGGGCATGGGTAATTGTATCCCTCAGGGTACGACGACGGCCCGGCCGGCAACCTTGCCCTCACCCATCAACTGCAGTGCCGTTGCGATGTCATCCAGCGGAAACTCCTGCACTGCAACGGAAATCTTGCCTTCGATGAGCAGCCGGATCATTTCAGGTGCCAGTTCGGCTTGCCGGGCAGTCTTGCGAATCATGTTGACGGGCAGGATCCGGACATCGCTGAGCAACCAGTTCGGCAAGTCCAGGGTGAGGCTCTTACCCAAGGTATATCCGATCAGGGCAGCCCGGCCACCGGGGATAACACTCGCCAGAAGGTGCGGCAAGCCGTCGCCGCCAAGCGTGTCGATCACGGCGTCGACGGAAGGCTCGGATCCCAGCACCCCGGCAAGTTCGTCGCCTTGCCCGACGACGGGACGCACACCCTCCGGAAGCAAGGCAGCCTGATCTTCGCGCGGTACAACACCGATTACCTCGGACGCTCCGGCAAGCAGAGCGAACTGTGCTGCCATCGATCCGACAGCGCCGGATGCTCCGGCGACAACAACTCGTTCGCCGGGAGCGACGGCTGCAATGTCGTTGACGGCAACATAGCCGGTTGTGCTGGGCAGGAAGAAGGTTGCGGCGACGGCCGGCGACAGTGCGGGATCAAAGGGTGTGAACGCCTTGTCTGCCGCTACCAGATACTCAGCCCAGCAACCGTTCTTGAACAGGCCGACTCCGCCGCCTCGGACCAGAAGGCGGGTGCCAGGCTCATAGGTGTCGGATTCGATTACCGTCGCAGCACCATCGGTTCCGCCGATATGTGGCAGGTTCGGCTTGACTCCGAAGTTTCCGCTCGCGACGGTGATGTCGAGATGGCCGAGCGCGGCAGCGTCGATGCGCACGAGCGTCTGACCGGATTCACGTGTGGGAATGTCGATGTCGTCGATGACCGGTGAAGTGCCGAACTGATGGAGTCGGGCCGCGCGCATTGTGTCTCCTAGGAGCGATCTGTGAATGGATGTACTGAATATGAGTGCGGTCAGGACAGGATCGACTGGTCGCGAAGTCCGGCGATCAGTTCGTCGCTGTATCCGAGCACCGACTCGAGGACGTCGTCGGTGTCCGCGCCCAGCACCGGCGCAGCGCGTCGGATCGAGCCGGGTTCGGAGTTCCGGCGAACGGGGATGCCTTCGTGGAGGAATGTTCCGGCGAGGGGATGTTCCTGTGCCGAATAGAAACTGCGTGCCCGAAGATGTGGATCGCTCTCGACCAGGTCGCGTCCGTCCTGGACGGTGCCGGCCGCGATACCCGCCGATTGCAAGCGTTCCATGACGGTTTCGGGTGACAGAGTCCTGGTCCAGTCGGCGATGGCGTCGTCGATACGTTCGTGATCGGCTTGGCGGCTTTCTGCACTCGCGAAGTCAGGATTGCCGATCCATTTCTCTGCTTCGATGATGCGGCACAATGCATTCCATTCCGTGGTATCGCGAACGGCAATCGAGCACCACCGGTCGCTGCCGAGGCACGGGTACACGCCGTGTGGTGCCAGTTCGTGATGGCTGTTGCCGATCGGATCGGGGGACTGTGACCGGGCGGCTCGGAGAACGCTGGTACCCATGTGCGCTGCCATGGCTTCGAGTTGTGACAGGTCTACGTGCTGTCCCCGGCCGGTCCGGTCGCGGTAGTCGAGGGCTGCCAGCATCGCGACGCCGGCTTGCAGTCCGGCGACGATGTCGCCATGGCCGTAGATGACTCCGACAACGTCATCGGCGTTCCAGCCGGTCAGTGCGGTCAAACCGGTACTTGCCGAAACGATGTCGGCATACGACACCCAGTCCTTGCGAGGACCGGTGTGACCCATCCCGGACATCGACACGTAGATGATGTCCGGGTTGAGCTCCCGGAGTTGTTCGTAGCCGAGCCCCATCTTGTCCATGACCGACGAGCTGAAATTCTCGACCACGACGTCGGAGTTCCTGATCAGGTCGCGCAGTACCGAAAGGCCCTCTGCGGATCGGGTATCGAGTGTGATGCTGCGCTTGTTGCGGTTGACGTCGTTGAAGTACCCGCTGGTGTTCGGATTGTCGTGCGGTCCTCGCGAGAGATGCATGAACGGTGCAAAGCGAGTCGGGTCCGGGCGTCCGATCGATTCGACCTTGATGACATCGGCACCGTGGTCGGCAAGGATTCTGGTGCCGTACGGGCCCGCCAACACCCACGTGAGATCCAGGACGCGGACACCTTCGAGGCTGGGCGTGCTGCCACCGCTGAACCCGTGGGTTTCGTTCACTGCCACAGGCGAGGTGGCCTTCAAGAGTTCCTGATGCTGGCCCAACCGGGCAGCCTCGAGCGTTCCGATGCGCCGGCCTTCGGGGAAAGCGAAGCCGAACCCGAGATCGCGGTAGGTACCGTGATCTCCGGTCACGTCGGTGAAGAAGTCCCGGTCGTTGAGTTGCGGGTTACGCAGCAGTTCTTCGGGCCGGTCGACCGCTGCCCACGGCAACTTGCGTGACTGCGCGCTGACCGCGAATTCTTCCTTCGGCCACTTCGCGATGAAGGCGGACAGAACGTCGAAAATGTGTTCCTGATGCGTCTTTCGGTAGACCGCGTCGGACCACTCCGGTTGATCGAGATCGTCCTGAGCATCGTTGTCGATCAGCCAGGCCAACATGCCGTCCCACATGCGGGGGCTACCGCCGAGGCCGCCACCGACATAACCGTCGGCGGCCTGGAACAGTCCGTGCGGAACGAGCGGATGTACCCGGCCCGGACGCGGTGGTACGCGGTCCTCGTGAATGTAGGCAAGAGTGCCCGCTTCCAGCGCGGCGGCAACACATTCCTGAGCGCTGATCTCCAGCAACGGGTTGTGGCCCTTGGATCGCGAACGCAGTCCGAGAAGCACGCCGATTGCGGCATTGATTCCGGCGAGCTGCTCAGCCTGGAGTTCGGGGAGCAGCAGTGGAGGGTGCTCGGGATCGCCGACCTGGGCCATCATCCCGCCGAGTGCCGCGACGGTCAGATTTGTTGCCTTCCAGTCACTTCGCGGTCCGGTTGTGCCGAAGGGTGTCACTCGTACGTGAACGAGAGATCCTCGGTTGTCGCGTAGAGCGCCGGTCGCGCTGCCGTCGAGCAGGACGTCGGCACTGCGCAGCAGTGCTTCGAAAGCGAGGCGATCGTTGCTGTCGTCGATATCGAGGACAACGGACTTCTTGCCCGCATGCCAATGCAAGTACGAATCACCCTGGGACTCGGTGCGACTGGGGTCACCGGTGGGTGGTTCTACCAGAATGACCTCGAAACCCAGCCCGACCAGGATGCGCCCGGCGAATCGCGCAAACGGACTGGAAATCTCTACGACCCGTACCGGGGGATGCACCACAACTACTCCGTTTCAATCGAAAGATATCGCCGAACCGACTGGTGTCGAACGTAGTTCTGCGGGCCGGTGGGCGACATGATTTCGGTCTGCCCACCGGACCCGTTCTCACTCTCCGCTCAGGCGGCGTTCTGCTCGAACCATCCCGAGAGGAGGACAGCGGACGGATCGATGTCCGCGGAGATCTTGCCCTGCTCGCGGAAGAATGCAACAAGTTCGTTTGCGCGCTCCACGTCGTCCTCGGTGAATCCGCGTCCACCGAAATCGATTTGGGTCACCCGGTCTGCGGCCTCGGCCGGGTCCATCTGGATAGACGCGGCAATTGCGGTTGCAGCCCGATCCGGATCCGAGTTCACGATTGCCGACGCTTCCGAGATCACCTTGAACACCTTGCCTGCGGTTTCTTCGTTCGCGGACAACCAGTTGTCCGAAGCGATGATCCATTGGGCGTACTTGGCGCCGAAGTCGCCGGTCGTGGCAACAACGCGCCCGCCGGTATTGACACTCTGCGTCACCCAGGGGTCGAAGGACAGGAAGCCGTCGATGTCACCGCGCGCCAGCAAAGCAGGCTGTTCGGGCGGGCTTGTGCTCACGAGTGTGACCGTCGTGGGGTCGATGCCGAGACTGGCCAGGTACTGGTTCGTGAAGTAGAGGCCGATGCCGGGGAAGACGCCCATGGTCTTGATCGACTTCGGCTCGACGCCATTCCTCAGTACAACCTGGAAGTATCGGTCGGATTCCTGAAATACGCCCAGCGCCCGCAGGCTCGGATTGGCGGCCATGACGGACAGTGCTGTCGAGTCGGCATTGCCGGAGAGTTCCGAAGTTCCGGCTACGACGTTCTGGGCGCCCGCCGCCCCGCCTTCCGTCTGGATGACCTGGACGTCGAGGCCGGCGGCCTCGAACATGCCCTCGTGGTCGGCCAGGAAAATCGGGGCGTACGACGGGTCTACACCCACCGCGATCCGTACCAGGCCACCACTTTCCGCGGAGTTGTCGGTAGCGGGCCGGGTGCATCCGCTGACCGCGATCGTCAGGGCGGCGAGAGAAGCGACTGCGCCCACCCATTTCTTCTGAAATTTGTTGAGCATGATGGCCTCTCGGTAAATGGGAGCTGTCAGCGTCCCGTGAAGGTGGGGGACCGCTTGTCGAGGAATGACTGAAGTCCCTCAGCAGCGTCGTCCGTCTTGATCAGGTCGAGCACTGCCTCGAATTCGAGATCCAGCGCTTGATCGAGCGGCAACGACATGCCCTCGTCGACAATGCGTTTGATCATTCCGATGGTGGCAGTGGGTTTCGTCGCGAGTTCGCGTGCGAGGTCAGCGCAATGCGCATCGAGGTCGGCGTCCGCAACGACGGTGTCGACCAGGCCGATATCGAGTGCATGCTCGGCGCTGAGGCGCTTGCCTTCGATCATGAGCACTTTGGCTCGGTGAGCGCCGATGAGGCGTGGAAGTCGCTGGCTGCCACCGGCACCCGGAAAAAGCCCAAGTCCGATCTCGGGGAAGCCGATGGTCGCCGACTGCGCCATGATGCGGAAGTCGCAGGCCAACGTCAGTTCTGCTCCGCCGCCGAGTGCGTGCCCGTTGATCTTCGCGACGACAGGTTTGGGAGCCGACTCGAGGATCCGCTGTACGTCGACCCACGGGCGCATCGCGCGCTGAGTTTCTTCCGTCAGCTCGCGCATCACGGTGATGTCCGCACCGGCGACGAAGAACCGTCCAGTGCCCGTCACGACAATGACGCGGACGGTCTGGTCCGACGCGAGTACCGGCAGTATCTCCAGAAGCTCGGCGATCATGCTGGGGTTGAATGCGTTGGCTGGAGGTTTGTCGATAGTCACGGTGGCAATCGAGTCTGTGACGTCGACGGTGACGAAGTTGTAGGTCTGGCCGGTCTGTCTCGTCAAGTGAGCTCCTGTCAGCGGGTTGGCGGGGTAAACCGGTCGAGCCGGGGGATGTGTAGTGGGAAGTATGGTGGGGACCCTCACGCGGCGGTACCGCTCGGGTTCGGTCAGTAGACCAATGCGGATGCTGATCGCGTAGGAACTTTCTTCGCTGTGATCACGGCGATATTTGCTCCTGTGACAGGATTGAGCCCGTGACTTCTGCAGTACCGACACCGCCCGCGCCCTCCGTCGACAAGCGTCCCGAGTCGATTTTCACCATAGGGACCAGGCTCGAGGACCGACTCGGACGAACCGGCACCATCCACACACCGCACGGCGATATCGCGACGCCGTCGTTCGTGGCCGTCGGAACCAAGGCCACGGTCAAGGCCGTGCTGCCGGAGTCCATGAAGGAACTCGGTGCGCAGTCGTTGCTCGCTAATGCGTACCACCTGTACCTGCAGCCGGGACCCGACATCGTCGACGAGGCCGGCGGGTTGGGCAAGTTCATGAACTGGGACGGGCCCACCTTCACCGACAGCGGTGGCTTCCAGGTGATGTCCCTTGGCGTCGGGTTCAAGAAGGTGCTCGCGATGGAAGCCGTCGGCGTGCAGTCCGACGACGTCATCGCAAAGGGCAAGGAGCGTCTCGCGACGGTCGACGACGAGGGCGTGACGTTCAAATCGCACCTCGACGGCAGCAAGCATCGGTTCACCCCCGAGGTGTCGATGCAGATTCAGCATCAGCTGGGTGCCGACATCATGTTCGCGTTCGACGAGCTCACCACGTTGCTCAACACCCGCGGCTATCAGGAGCGATCGGTCGAGCGCACGCAGGCGTGGGCGATCCGCTGCATCAACGAGCACGAGAAGCTCACCGCTGAACGCGCCGAGAAGCCCTATCAGGCTCTCTTCGGGGTGATCCAAGGCGCGCAGTACGAAGATCTGCGTCGTCAAGCCTGCCGTGGCCTCGAGTCGATCGAAGGCGAGAACGGATACGGCTTCGACGGGTACGGCATCGGCGGCGCCCTCGAGAAGCAGAACCTCGGCACAATTGTGCGTTGGTGTAACGAGGAACTACCCGAGACCAAGCCGCGTCATATGCTCGGCATCAGTGAACCGGACGACTTCTTCGTCGCAATCGAGAACGGCGCGGACACTTTCGACTGCGTCAATCCGTCGCGTGTTGCTCGCAATGCCGCGATCTACGTCCGCTCCGGCCGGTTCAACATCAATACCAGCCGATTCCGTCGTGACTTCACGCCTATCGACGACGAGTGCGACTGCTACACCTGCGCCAATTACACCCGCGCGTACATCCATCACCTGTTCAAGGCGAAGGAAATGCTCGCGTCGACGCTGTGCACCATCCACAACGAGCGATTCACCGTGAAGTTGGTCGACGACATCCGAGCCAGCATCGAAGGCGGATACTTCCACGACTTCAAAGCGGACATGCTCGGAAAGTTCTATGCGGCGAAGACGCCTGCACCTCAGACGTAGGTCGGTTCGCGCTTCTTCACGTAGGCGATGACGCGGTAGGTGATCGGCATGACCAGAACCTCGACAAGCGTCTTCCACAGGAAGCCGACCAGCACGTAGTTGATGAAGTCTTCCCACGTACTGATGCCGATGACACCGGCTGCGATGGAACAGAAGATAAGGGTGTCGGCGAATTCGCCGACGACGGTCGAGCCGATCAGCCGCGCCCACAGGTGCTTCTCCTGCATGCGCTTTTTCATCATGACCAGGACCAGGGAGTTCAGCAGCTGGCCGACGAGGTAGGCGGCCAATCCTGCGACCAGCAGCCGGGGAATGACGCCGACCACGGTTTCGAGGGCGGCCTGGTTCTCGTAGAACTCTGCCGACGGGAGTTGCACAGCGATCCAGAAGCATGCGGCGGCAAGAATCAGTGCGCCGAAGCCCAGGTAGATCGCGCGTCGGGTCGCTTTGAAGCCGTACACCTCGCTGAGTACGTCACCGAGGACGTAGGCAAGCGGGAACAAGAAGAATCCACCATCGGTGATGATGGGCAGAATCTGCAAGGGACCGAGCGAGAAGTCGGAATCCGCAAAGAAGGCGACCCCCTTTGTCGCCGCCACGTTCGAGATCAGCAGCGTTGCGGTGAAGAGCGCGACGATTGTCGGGTAATAACCCCGGCTGACGTGCGCAAATTTGGTTTCGTGGGTCGATTCGTCTTGCTGATCCTGAGCTGTCACGTCCGTCATCCAAGCACCACAAGGCGCTCGGATGCGAGTTGGCGACCGTCCAGTTGCGCAGAACACACCGAAGGCCCTGCGGTTTCACGTGGAACCGCAGGGCCTTCGGTGATGCAAACGAACTGATCAGGCAGCTACATGGCCGCCGGTCAGCACGCGGTATGCGTAGGTACTGGCGATCAGCGCGACGGGCGCCGTCACGAGAAGACCGATTCCGCACAGCAGTGCGCCGATGATGTTGATACCGATCAGAGCGAGCGCCAGCAGGATCAACGTTCCGACGTTCGACGAGGTCAACGCGTAGCTCGATTTGATGCCCGAAATCGCATCCTGATTCTTGTCCACGATGAAGGTCAGCGTGTAGTAGAGCAGGAACGCCGCGATGATGCCGGGAATGATGCACAGAACCAAACCGACATAGGTGGCGACGGCGACAAGGAAACCGCCGAGAACAACTGCACCGATGTTCGTGAATTGGAAGAAGGTGCCGAAAGCCGGCTTGATTCCGTCCAATTCGCTCAACGCTCCACGAAGGAATGCGGCTTGGATGATGTAGCCGACGATTGCGGTGACCAATCCACCCACGATCGACAGCGCGCTGAATTCGGTATTGGTGTAGTCGAAGCCGTTGAAAGCACCCTGGATGAGTCCGGCGATCAGAAAAGCGATGATCGAGATCCCGATCCAGACCAGTGCGTTGTCTTTGAACTTGTTCCAGCCGTAGGTAATTGCCGCACCCACAGAAAGCTGGGGGGCGCCGAAGCCTGCGCCGTAGTCATTCGGGGGCGGAGGCGGGAAGTTGCCACCACCGGGAGGAGGCGGGTACCCACCGGGAGGCGGGTAGTTTCCGCCGGGAGGGGGATAGCTTCCACCCTGCGGGGGTGGAGGGAAGTTGCCCTGTGGGGGCGGCGGGTAGCCGCCGGGCGGGGGATAGCTTCCACCCTGCGGAGGACCGGCCGGTGGAGGAAAACTCCCCGGAGGGGGTGTTCCCTGCTGGCCGTACGGATCCTGGGGTGGGAATTGCTTCCCGTCTTCTGGGTTCTGGTTGGGGTCTTGCCCACCGGTTGTCATATATGTCTACCTAACCCTTGACTACCTGAGTCCCACCAGCGAGCTCGTCATGCTTGCCCTGCTTGGTGGGGCTGTTGTTGATGGTGACCGCGATGACGATGTAGGCGACCAGCGCGAGGATTCCGCCGATGATCGGAATGATCGAGAGCAACGTGAAGGCGTTGCGAATCGCAGACTGCTGGACGGAGGGGCGAGGTGCGCCGCCCGGACCGTGCACTGAAAGGCCCAGAATCATCTTTCCCAAAGTCCGACCCTGCGTTACTTCCATTGCGATGAAGTAAGCGAAGGTCAGAATTCCCGAGAACAGTCCCGAGATCAGAATCAAGCTGTCGGAGTCACTGACCAAGAGAGCCAGAATCGCGGCGATGATGCCGACGATGATTCCGTCGATGATGCGGGCGCCGAGTCGAATCCACAGATCACCCGGCTGAGCACCCGAAGGCAGTCGATTTCCTCCGCCGTACGCACCTTGGTCGTTGAACTGCGGAGGCGGCGGGAAGTTGCCGCCCTGCGGAGGCGGCGGGTATCCACCGGGCGGCGGGTAGTTGCCACCCTGAGGGGGCGGGAAGTTCCCGCCCTGTGGAGGAGGCGGGTAGCTACCGCCCTGCGGGGGGCCTGCGGGAGGTGGGTAACTTCCGGGAGGAGGTGTTCCCTGCTGGCCATATGGATCCTGGGGTGGGAATTGCTTCCCTCCTTCTGGATTCTGGTTGGGGTCGTACCCGCCGGTTGTCATGTGTTCCCCTCAGTCGTAAATATCGCGCTCGAGTGTGACAGTGGATATGACCCTACTGGGATCAAAGAGCGATGTGGATGACATCTGCTCACTTGGATTCGGAGGTCACCTGTGGTTTAGGCTGCGTTGTATGACGAGTTCTGGGGGCAACAACGACGATTCTTCGAGCGATTACCAGGCAAAACCTGGATACGGAGAATTTCCGAGCCTGCCGCCCGAGGGGTACGGCGTGTCCCCGTCCGAAACGCAGTCTTCACCCGAAGTTCCCGGATATACCACTCCCAACGAGCAGTACCCGGGTTATCCGCCGCCGTCGTACAACCCAACCGGTAATACGCCTCAGCCGGGTGGAATTGGTGAACCCAATCCATACCTGCCGCCGCAGAATTTCGGACCGCCGAATCAATATCAGCCGAATCAATATCAGCAACCCGGACAATACGGACAAGCTCAGTACGGACAGCCCCAATACGGTCAACCGCCGAATGCGTACGGTCAACCGAACCAATTCGCTGGTGGATACATCCCGCCGATGCAGCCAGTCGGCACCAATGGTCTCGCAATTGCGTCGTTGGTGGTATCGCTTGCAGGCGGTTGCTTCTACAGTCTCGGCGGAATCATCGGAATCATTTTGGGAATTGTCGCGCTCAATCAGATCAAGCAGACAGGTCAAGAGGGACGCGGGCTTGCGATAGCCGGAATTGCGGTCGGAGCAACTTTCTTGGCCATTTTTGCCGTGATTCTCGTGGTCGCACTCATCGCGAGCGCATCGTCGTCGTACTGAAGTTTGGCGTCGTACTGAAGTGGCTGGCGCTCACACGGGAGTGACTATGGACGACGCAGGAAGCGGCTTCCCGAAGTAATAGCCCTGGCCCATGTCGCAGCCGGCCTGCAAGACGTTGGCTGCGTGTTCGGCAGTTTCGACGCCCTCGGCGATCGAATCAAGCCCGAGTTTTCGAGCGATGTCGGCGATTGACTCCATGACCATGAAGGCGCGGTCTCCAGCACGACCCGCTGCGCTGACGGCCCAGGTCAAGGATTGGTCGATCTTGAGAATGTCGAGCGGCAATTCCGACAACGCGGAGAAAGACGCGAAGCCCGCCCCGAAATCATCCAGCGCGATTCGAATTCCCTCGTTATGCAAGACGTGAAGGGTCTCGGCGGCATGCCGACCCACGACGCCGAGTTCGGTGACTTCCACGATGATTCTGCTAAGTGGGGTTTCTGAACTGTCCAGCGCTCCGAGGATCTCGTGGGCGGCGTGCGGGGTAGCGAGTTGGCGAGGTGAAAAGTTGACCGCGACCATCATGTGCTCAGGCCACGACGCTGTTTGGGCACAGATCATGTCCAGAGCCTGCAGCCCGATGGGAATGATGAGCCCAGAGGATTCGGCGGAGCGCATGAAATCTTGGGGTTCGATCAACCCTCGAAGCGGATGGCGCCACCGCAGAAGTGCTTCATAGCTGATAATTGCTGACGAGTTCAGATTGACCTGGGGTTGATACAACACCTCGAATTGATGGTCGTCGAGTGCCTCGCGAAGCTCGCGGACCATGCGTATTCCTTTTCGTCCTGAGTCGCCCGTGCCGCACGTGCGTGTCAGCGTGGATGCTGCAAGTGGGTACTGCGGTCGGATCCCAGGTTCAGATCCCGGGCGTAGTTTTGCAGGGACTACTCGCCCTGAATTTCCTTCGCCAGTCTTGACCGTACTTCACTAATCGAGAATTGCCAACGAATAGCTATTGCGGACGGCTTTGTCATATCGGACAATCGAGCTTTTGTCCCGACGAGGTGTCGATTGAAACTTCACTTACTTCGCCGGGAAAATCCACGGGGTTCGGGGGATCTTGCGAGAGTCGAATCGATCCGCCAATTGGGGTGGTGTGACAACTTCGCCGGGTTCAGCGAGACCGATGCTCGACGCGATCATTGTCAGGACCTGTTCGGCACTGCGTCCGGCCTCGAGTTGATCGGCCAGAGTCACTGCGCCGTCGCGCTTCGCGAGTCGTTTGCCTTCACTGTTCAACGCGAGAGGAACGTGGGCGTACGACGGCGGTTCGATGTCGAGCAGTTGAGCAAGGTGCGCCTGACGCGGCGCCGAGGTCAGGAGGTCGTCGCCGCGGACCACCTGATCGATGTTCTGCGCACCGTCGTCGACGACAACGGCGAGGTTGTAGGCGGGTACGCCGTCTCCGCGGAGCAGGACGACGTCGTCGACTTGCCCCGTCACCTCGCCGAACAGTTCGTCGTGCACGGTGAACGAATCGATGTCGGCCCGTAGCCTCAGCGCGGGGGATCGGCCGCTTGCCGATTTCTCGGCGCGTTCGGCCGCCGACAGGTTCCGGCAAGTGCCGGGATAGGCGCCATCGGGAGCATGGGGAGCGGACGGTGCCTGCAGGATCTCCTTGCGTGTGCAGAAGCAGGGATAGGTCAGGTGGCGCTCGCGTAGTAGCTCGATAGCGTTGTGGTACAAGGGAAGACGGTGCGATTGTAAGACGACTGAGCCGTCCCATGTGAGGCCGAGCCTGCGCAGATCGTCGAGTTGTCGCTCCATCGAGCCGGGTCGGACACGGTCGAGATCCTCGACGCGAATGAGGAAGTCGCGCCCGCTGGTGCGGGCGAACAGCCAGGCCAAGAGGGCGGTACGGAGGTTCCCCAGATGGAGATCGCCGGACGGGCTCGGCGCGAAGCGTCCTGCTCCGGCCACGTCAGCTGGCGAGCCCGACGGAGGCGAGCGGGTTCTCGGCGTCGTGCAGGGTGAGGCGGATCTGGGTTTCCAAAGCGTGATCGAGGTACTGCGGCGGATACATGGCGGGGCTTCCGAGTGCGTCGAGGGCCAATCCATTGACGGTTGAAAGTAGAAGTGCCGCTCTGGTTTCCGCTTCCGGAGTTCCGATCCCGATCAGAACTGTCGAGATGCCGGTGCGGATTGTGAACAGGGTTGTCCGGCGGATTTCGGAGAGTGACTCACTGGTTGCGGCGCGCACGGCAAACGCGGCGAGCACATGCGCCTCACGCGTGCGTTGCTCGTCGAGGGGCAGGAGTTGCGAGAGCGCCTGGAACAGGGCGGTATGCGGGTCCGCGTCGGCGGACGATTCGGCCAGTCTGGTCAACAATCGATCGACGAGTGTTCGCAGTGCGAATGCGAACATCTCGTCCTTGGTCGAGAAATGATGTTGCACTGCGCCGATCGAGACACCCGCCCGTTTTGCGACCTCGCGAACGCTGGCATTTTCCAGTCCGGATTCCGCGGCGACATCGAACAATGCCGCCGCAAGCAGGTCTGGACTCGTGGAGGATTTTCGGCGTTCCGGCATACCGCGACATTACATGTGTATGGAAGTAATGCCCACGTCAGGGGTACTTTTTCACGCCTTCCGGCCGAGGAAGGCAAGGAGTTTCGTCGCTTTGTCAGCGTTGTCCGGAACCTGTATTTCCGGGCCGCACACACCGCTCATGCGGATCGACTCGCCGAGGCCCGCGGCGATCTCCGACACCCACTCCACGTCCGTGTTACGCATCGTCGTATCGGTGCCGGTCGCGGCTGCGAGATCCCAACCGTGGATGACCAGATCGAAACACAAGAACCCCTCGACCGTGGCCCCGAGGTTGGTCCGGCCGAAGTGCCCGTCGTATTCGAGGGTGGACTTTGCCGGATCGTCCAGAATGGCCTGCATCGAATCTCGGACGGCCGCCCAGGCTGCCGACGGGTCGTCGTCGACCGACGGACCGGGTGCCAATTCCAGGCCGACTACCTTGACCATGTCGCGTTCGCTGTCGAGCACGTGTCTCACCACGTCGCGGGCGGTCCAGCCCTCGCAGGGGGAATCGTTGTCCCAGCGGTCGGCGGGTACGGCGTCGATCCGCGCCGTGAATCCGGCGGCCAGATCCCGATAACGCTGGGCGGGGGAGATCTCTGTTGAAGTCATGACAGCAATCCTTCTCCACCGCGGCGCGTCATGATTGATTATTTCGGACATTCACTCGATCTCCGGGGCTTCCGCCCAGATGTCCATCGGTACGACCCCGGCGCTCTTGCCTTCGTCATCGAGAAGTCGGCCCACCCTTTTCATCGATCGCAGCACCACTGACCTGTTCAGCACCACCAGGCCCGGTGCCTCTTGTGCGAGTTGTACTTCGGTAATGGGAGTTTCGCGAAGGGAGTGTGCGGCGATCGCGAGCAGTGTGTTGGCGCGTCCACCGGATATCCGCATGCACACTCGTGTTCCAGACACTCGCTCCACCAGAGCACGAATCGTCGACCGGTCCGTGGGATCGACATATCCCCACACCCAGGTCACGAGGGGCCAGCCGGACAGCGGTAGAGACACGTCGCAGCGGAACACGATTTGGTTGCGCGACGTCAGTTCGGCAAGTCGCCGCCTGACCGTACTTTCGCTGAGGCCGGTACCGACCGTGAGCTCGGCAATCGAGGATCGACCGTCCTCGCCCAGCTTCAATATCAATTGGCGGTCGACCGCGTCGAAAGTCTTCCCGTGATGGCGCTGATCCGTCGGAGCATATTTGTAGCGCACAGGCCGGTCTGTCATCACCGCCCGCTGCGTGGCATCGAGTACCTGCAATTTCCAGTCGTCTCCGATCGCGAAGACCTCGGTGACGAGGTGCGCACGCGAACTGACGATCCCGGGCACCGACGCGAGTGAGCGAAGCAGGAAACGCGACAGGAAAGCCATGTCTCTGACCTCGACGAGAAGAGTCAAGTCGCCTGGGCCGCTTGTGTGTTCGACGCTCAGAACCTGCGGCCAGCGGGCAAGACGTTCCGCAATCGCCAAGGCGTTCGAAGTCGTACAGTCGACTTCCACGAAAGCCAGACACGATTCCGGACGGCCGTGGCCGGTTGCCCTCGCGGAGACCCAGGCGGTGCCGGAGTCCTGTAGCCGTTGCCAGCGGCGCGCGACGGTAACCGGATCAACTTTGAGCGCGTCACCAACCGTGCGCCACGACGCTCGCGGGTCGAGTTGCAGGCAATTGATCAGGGCGAGGTCGACGTCGTCGAGCACGGCGGAATCCTGCGTTTCTTCGATCATGTTGCAAGTATCGTGCATCTTCATTGTGTCTGGGATCACTTCATTCATGCTCGAAGGGCAGAACGCGGTGGCAAGTGCCCACCGCGTTCGTGCTGTGAAAGGAGAACCCAGATGTCGTCCACCACGTTGTCCGCTGTTCCAACCGAGAGAAGTCTCGACTGGGTGCAGCGCCTCATCGGAATCGATACGACGAGTGCCGTGAGCAATCGACCGTTGATCGATCTCATCGCCGCGGAACTACGTCGCCACGGGGTCGAGCCGATACTCGTTTCCGACGACGAGGGTTCCAAGCTGAACCTGTTGGCAACATTCACGCCTCCTGACGGAAGCACTGCCGGTGGAGTGATGTTTTCCGGCCATACAGATGTAGTGCCGGTCGACGATCAAGACTGGAGCAGCCACCCTTTCACTCCCGAAATTCGCGACGGAAGTCTGTACGGACGCGGCACGTGCGACATGAAGTCGTTCATCGGGATCGTTGTCGCGGCGATCCCCGACATCGTTGCTCGGCCGCTGGCGAAGCCGATTCACTTTGCATTCTCCTACGACGAGGAAGTCGGCTGCATCGGTGCGGCCGGGTTGGTCGAGGAGGTTGTTTCCCGGAACCTGCGCCCTGATGTGTGCGTCGTCGGAGAGCCGTCGGAGATGCGGGTCATTCGCGCACACAAGTCGATGAACGTCATACGTGTTGATCTGCATGGTGTTTCGGCGCACTCGTCGCTTACTCCGCGAGGAGTCAACGCGATCGAATACGGCGCGGAGTTGATTCGATTCGTCAGAAGCGCGGCCGACGAGCTCCGTGCGTCCGGCCCGTACGACGACGCATTCGACGTGGCCTGGACGACGTGTTCGGTCAATCTCGTATCCGGCGGGATCGCAGTGAACACTGTCCCCGAGGATTGCTCCATCACTTTCGAATTCAGGAGCATCAGCTCAGCTGGCGCCGCAGATTTGCTCGAACGCTTTGCCGCCGAGGCGAATCGGATCGAAAACCTGATGCAGGAAGAAAACCCGTCAGCCTCCGTGACGATGCACGTGTCGGCCTCGGTTCCTCCCCTGGAGACGGATGCGAATGCTTCGGCGGCCGCACTGGTCGAACAATGGGGTGGTCGGCCCTCGGACGAAAAGGTCGCGTACGCCACCGAGGCCGGGATGTTCGCGAGTATCGGTGTCCCCACTGTTGTGTGTGGGCCGGGAAGCATCACTCAGGCGCATGCACCTGACGAGTACGTGACACTTGACCAATTGGCACAGTGCGAGCAGTTCGTTCGGAACGTCATCGCTCACGCCCGCGCCTGACCCACCCTCACCCCCCTAAGGAAAACCATGTCCACGGCAACTACGCCAACCTCCGGAGCAGTCACCCCGGAACGCCTGGCCGCTGCTCGCAAGGCGGTGATCAGCAGTTCGCTCGGCGCTGCGCTCGAATGGTTCGACGTCATCGTCTACGCATCATTTGCAGTGGTCATCGCCCATAACTTCTTTCCCGGCGGCGACAACACTCTCGGCTTGATACTGACGTTCGCGACGTTCGCGATCTCGTACGTCATCCGGCCGCTTGGCGGGATGGTTCTCGGAAGCTATGCCGACCGTCGCGGGCGCAAGAACGCCTTGACGTTGACGATGATGCTGATGATGATCGGCACGCTCATCATGGCGGTGGCGCCGACGACCTCGATGATCGGGCCGTGGGCCGGCGTCGTCATCCTGGTTTCGCGACTCATTCAAGGATTCTCCGCTGGCGGTGAATTCGGTACTGCTACAACCTTCCTCGTGGAAACTGCACCGCACAAGAAGGCGTTCTACTCTTCCTGGCAGGTTGCCAGCCAGGGTGCTTCGGTTTTCCTGGCATCGTTGTTCGGATACGTGCTCAATACCCATCTCTCGCATGAAGCGCTTTACTCGTGGGGCTGGCGCGTTCCGTTCTTCTTCGGCATCATCGTCGGGCCGGTCGGTCTCTACATCCGCGCCAAGCTCGATGAAACGGACGATTTCAAGACGAGCGTCCCGGAAAAGACCCCGCTGAAGACGACGCTGACCAGGCATCTCGGCCGGGTGCTGACCGGCGCCGCAGTAGTCGGCGTCGCGACGATCTCGATCTACCTCATCTTGTACATGCCGACGTTTGCCGTGAAGAACCTCGGAGTATCCGCCTCTGCCGGCTACCTCGGCGGAATCGTCGCCGGGCTGGTCACCTTGATCACCGTGCCGTTGATCGGTCATCTTGCAGACCGGGTCGGACCTGCGAGAGTTATGACCTGGGCCGCCGTTGCGGCAATCGTCCTGGCCTGGCCGCTCTTCAAACTGATGGTCGATCACCCCTCGACTCTGACGCTCGTCCTGGTTGTTTCGGTCCTGGGCGTCATCATGGCGTTTGCCTTCGGCCCGTTGCCTGCCTTGATGAGTTCGCTGTTCCCGGCGGAGATCCGGGCTACCGGGATGTCTTTGTCGTACAACCTCGGCGTGACCTTGCTCGGCGGAATCGCGCCGTTGGTCTTGACCTGGTTGATCAGTACAACAGGCTCGCTCGACGCTCCGAGCTACTACTACATGACGGTCGCAGTGCTCTCCCTCGGCGGGCTGTGGTCTGCCAGGACGCTTTTCAGTCAGAAGTGACGGCGGGGGAGCGCGTTAGCGATCATGCGACCGCGTCTCCCTCTGCCGGCGCGACAACGGTATCCGACCCGTGCCAGTCGGGGGCTTGGGTTCGCAGTAGAGCTGCCGGGGTCAGCGAAGAGATTCGGCGGCATTCACGCGTCAAGTGGGCCTGATCGCTGAATCCGCAGTGGGCTGCGGATTCAGCGAGGCCCAGTGCGGGTCGACTGCGGGCGAGCGCCATGAAACGCTGGAGGCGCAGGATCGAGCGCAGCGTTGCAGGGCCGTATCCGAAGGCGTCGTTGCATCGACGCTGGAGTTGGCGCGAAGTCAGTGCCGCCGCGTCGGCGAGAGTGCTGACATTCCACGAATGTTCGGACAGTGCGGTGCGGACGTGGTTGATCACCGGATCGTGACGGAAACTCGAACTTGCCCAACTCCGGACAGCGCTTTCGAGGATCGAGACTTGTTCGTGGTCTTCGGAATTTTCCAAGCGGTTCAACAGTATTCGTTCCGTGCGTGCGTCGGTTACAGCGCTGAGGTCAGCGCGAGAATCTCGAAGCTCGGACGCCGAGGTTCGCAACATCGGCGATGCCGATCCAGGGCGGAATCGAACACCCACGGAGCGTGTTCCGGGCGGAAGAGTGAATGACCATGCAGCGGTTTCGGGGCCACAGACGCGTATGCCGACGCCACGTATCCACAGCACGTCCATGCAAGCATCGGGCACGAGCAGGTGTTCACCTTCTGCGCACGCCGTCCAGCCACACACCAGGATGTCCGAGAGATCCGGGGCGACCGATTGTGGTGTGTACCAACCCATGACAAGAGCCTATCGAGCGCCACCGACACGAAGGCGAGTTCATTCGACCGGGCCGAAGCGATATCCGAACCCCCGGATGGTTTTGATGTACTTCGGTTTCGCGGGATTGGATTCGAGTTTGGACCGCAAGCTGAGAATGGTCGCGTCGACCACACGTGTCTTTTCGTGGTCGGAACCCCAGACGTTTCGGATCAGATGATCACGCGAGTACACGCGCCCAGGCTCGGTCGACAGTTCCAGGAGTACCCGCCATTCGGTCCGGCTGAGGACGAGCAGCTTTCCGCCCATCGTCGCCGTCATAGCACGTCGATCGAGGAGCAGGTCACCGTGACGTTGGTGTTTTCCGGCGGCGGGATGCGCGGTTTCACGAAGGATCGCGGTGACCCGAAGATCGAGCGCGTGAGAATCGATCGGGTTCAGTACGAAGTCCGAGACAGCGCCATGTGGTGCTTCGTCGATGTCCTCGTGGGTATCCACCAACATCATGATCGGCATCGAACTGCGCAAGCGGATCTGTCGTGCAATCTCGTAGCCGTCGATGTCCGGCAACAAGAGATCGATCACGGCGATATCGAAACTGTCGGTGTCCAGGTCGTCGAGTAGGCGGCGCCCGGTGCGGACGAGCTGTGTTTGATGACCAAAATGTACTAATTCGGCCCCGAGTGTCTGGGCAAGCTCCGAACGGTCGGTAGCTGCAAGTATCAAGCTCACGTGAAATCCTCCCCCCGAAGGTGTTACTAGTCGTAACAGCTTGCATTCTGGCAGATCATCCACCGCATGGCCACAACAAGGTGGCTGATCAAAAGTTGAGGGAACCTGGGGGCGTTCGTCGCTAGACTTCTTTCATGGGCACTCTGTTCGCGTTGACGCTGCCAGGCTTGCTCGTGCTGCTGGTCCTGTTCGCGTTCGCCGAGACTCTCTGGAACCGGCTCACCGGTGGCCGGGCCCTGCCGTGGACCAGGGGGCGCACGACTCGTCCGGTCTCGGCTGCGGGCTTCGAAGAGGTTGCTGCCCTGTTTCAGGGGTCCAAGCATCATGAATTCGAACAGCGGCAGAGCGCGTTGATGCATCGTGAGGACGGAACCGACGGTGACCCGCCGTGGGTATCCGTCGATCCGGAAGCTAACAAGGTCGTTCTCCGTCGACGGAGTTGACAGTCGCCAACAGTCGACGGAGTTGACAGTCGACGGAGTTGACGATCGTCGGGCTCAGGCCCAGTGGCCGGGGCGGGTCATTGAATCGGGAAGTGTGGTAGCCGAATCGCCAACCGCCGCGTTGATCTGGAACTGAGTGAGAAAGATACTGCGGCGGAGTTTTGCGCCGCGAATGTCGGCGCCGCGCAAGTCTGCACCGATCAGATCGGCTCGATCGAGTTCGCAGTCGCGGAGGTCTGCACCGATCAGGTAACTCCCGCGAAAGTTGGCTCCACGTAGATCGGAACCACGAAATCTGGCGCCGATGAGGTCTGCGCCGCGGTGGTCGAGTTTGCGACCCTTCTTGCCTGAGATCGGCGAGCGCACAAGGTTACTCGTCTGCAAGAGCAGTGTGTTGACTGCCGCTCGGTGTGCTGAGACGTCGACGGCTTGAATCTGCGAAGGCGTGCCGTTGGTCAGGCTTTCCGTCTCTGCGAGTGCAGCGTCGAGTTCCTTTCGTATCGAGTGGGTTTGCTTCAGCGAGCGGGCTTCGGCGAGATACCAGAGCAGTTCGTGCAACTGGCGTACGACAGGGAACGTTTCGAACATGTCTGACGCGGTCTCCGGGGCATCACGCCAACTGATGCCGTCGTAGGTCTGCTGTGAAACCTTCTGTCCCGCACCGAAACAGTCGTAGACGGTGCAACCGGTGAAGCCCTTCTTTCGCAATCCGGTGTGGATGCCGCAACGGAAATCCTGCTGCAGGTTCTTGCAGGGGTCGCCGGCATTCTTGTTGGTCGCGAAGTCGGAGGACTTGGAAAAGGGGAGTGCGACGCAGCACAGGCCGAAGCAACTGCTGCAATCCGCGAGCAGATTGGTCTGGCCGGCAAGCACGCGTACTCCCGATTGTTGGGTTGGACGGAAAGTCTGGCTTCGAGTTCGTGAGTCTGTCAAACGAATTTTCGTGGTTCTGAAGCAGTCGATGCGCTGCTACGCTGCTTTTCGCATGTCGATTCGAAGCCGGGGGGCTTGGGTGGGGAACGAAGTACTGCAAGCGGGCGGCGGTTGGATTCGGGGCAAAAGGCGTTGGAAGGCCGGAACTTTCGGGTCGACTTCGGTGATGGCCTGGTGTGGATATGATGCGCCGCAAACGATTCCACAAGCAGGGCTCGACGGGTACGCCGACGGCGGCGCGGGATCGCTGGATCGATTCCAAGACGGACTGCGTGCATCCCACGACGGCACGCATTAATGCAACACGGTCATCGGACACATTTACGGATCGACCGTGATCGGCGCTGCGGCGCCTCGGACGGACGATCAATGGACGCGAATGATCTGTTCTTCGTGGGAAGCCCCGGAACATGTCGGTGGCCACGTGTACGCCGCCGCCGCCGGCAAATGATCCGGTTCCGATGATCGGGGACGTGTACGGCGGTCTCTCGCACGGAGCGATCCCCGCGAATGATCTTCCGCTGATCGGATTCGGTGCCACCGTCGTCGAGTCAGCACCCGGAACCGGGATCGACGCGGGTCTGTTGGGCGAGCTCCCCAGCCCAGTCGCACACAGCGAGTATTGGGAACGCACCAACCCGGCTCTTGCCGGGATGGGCCACGTGATCGCCGGACTAGGAGCGCCATGACCAACGCAACGCGACGCCGTAAAGCACTCGGCATGAGCAGTATCGCGGTGGCAATCCTGCTGTCGGCGTGTACGACCCTGCTGTCGGCGTGTACGACGACGGAGAACGGGAAAGTGATGGAAGCCAACTTGAATCTAACCCTCATGCAGGCACAGGCCAAGGTGATCGAATACATGACGGACACGATCACGGTACTGCCGCCGGGCGCCTACTTGACGCGGTATTCCGAACTGAACCAGAAGGTCACCCTCGATCCGGGCGGCACCGTCCCGTGCAATGACAGCAATCTGTCGAAGGACACATCCGTGGACTACGGCGTGACGTACTTCCTCACCTCAACTGAAACCGCCGACATCCCAGGTTTCGGTGATCCGATTCGCAATCTGTGGACTGAGCGCGGCTGGAAGTTTCGAACGTACGACTCCGCTGGGGACTCGACGAGCACCGAGACAATCTTGCCGGATGGATATCGAATGGTTCTGGAGGAGTACGCGCGGGGAGCAAGTTTGACCGGGTCGTCGCCGTGTTTCCCCCGACCCGATGCATCGGATCGTCCGAACGCGCCCGTGCAGATCGATCAACCTTGACCGGGCCCGCGTCCTCGTTTCCCGAGTTGACTGTCCTCGCTCGCCAAGTCGACGCCGAGGTCGGGAAGGTTCGCGCTCGCGCAGATGCTGGAGGTGGTGCAGTCAGCGTCGAGGTCGACGCGTACGGCGCGATCATTGACTTGCAACTCACCGAGAGCGGTCTCCGGGCCGGCGCGGCTGCGCTCTCCGCCTCGATCGCAGCGGCCCACCGAACCGCTTCTGCGTCAGCAGCGTCTGCCGCGCAAGAACTACGCGCCCCACTCCTCCGTGACCCTCGCGTCGCCAGGGCAATGAATGCTTTCAATGCAGTGGACGCGTTCGATCAGGCGCCGGCCGCACCTGAACCTCACGTGGTGAAACGAGCCGACCGCGCGTCAGTCGACGACGACCTACCCTTCGACGGCGGTTCGTTCATGCGACGTGCCTGAGCCCGGACAAAAAGAACCCCTGCGAACCGCTTCTCAGCAGTTCACAGGGGTTCCTTTGGCGGAGGATAGGGGATTTGAACCCCTGAGGGCGTTAACCCAACCCGCGTTCCAGGCGAGCGCCATAGGCCACTAGGCGAATCCTCCGTGGAGCAGCATACCCAATTGCGAGCGTGAAGCGTTAAACGGGTACCTGACCTGCGAAGAACCGGTGGATCTCAGGGTTTGCATCTCCGCCCCGGTAGGTGGTGTGCAGCGGCCGACGAAAGCCGTCTACACTGTTCATTGGATCCCGCGCGGCGCGCATCCTGTGAACTCCCCCAGGGCCGGAAGGCAGCAAGGGTCAACGGGCTCTGCCGGGTGCGCGGGGTCCTCTATTTTTTTCACATACCCGACCCCGCCTCGTCGGTGAAAGGCCGCTCCGGATGCCTATCCAAACCCAGATCGGGTTGATGAGCCATGAAGAACTCACCTCCGAGCATGAGAGCCAGAGCGCGAAGTACACGCAGCTCCAGGCGCAGAAGCTCGCACTCGATCTGACCCGCGGTAAGCCTTCCCCGGAACAACTCGACCTTTCCGCAGAGCTGCTGACGCTGCCCGGTGACGGTGACTTCCGTGACGGCAGCGGCACCGACTGCCGTAACTACGGCGGACTCACCGGTCTGCCGGAACTGCGCGCCATCTTCGGTGAGCTGCTGGGTATCCCCGTTGCGAACCTTCTCGCCGGCAACAACGCGAGCCTCGAGATCATGCACGACAACGTCGTGTTCTCACTGCTGCACGGCACTCCGGATTCGGCCCGGCCGTGGGCACAGGAAGAGAAGATCAAGTTTCTCTGCCCCGCACCGGGCTACGACCGCCACTTCGCGATCACCGAGTCCCTCGGCATCGAGATGATTGCGGTGCCGATGAACCACGACGGCCCGGATGTCGTCAAGATCGCCGAACTTGTTGCGTCAGATCCGCAGATCAAGGGCATGTGGGCGGTTCCGGTTTACGCGAACCCCACCGGTGCCGTGTACTCCGAAGAAATTGTCCGGACGCTCGCGTCGATGCCGACGGCCGCACCGGACTTCCGCCTGTACTGGGACAATGCGTATGCCGTGCACCCTCTCGTCGGCGAGACCGCGCCTTCCTACGACATTCTCTCGATGGCAGCGGAGGCCGGACACCCCAACCGTCCGCTCGTGTTCGCGTCGACGTCCAAGATCACTTTCGCCGGCGCTGGTGTGAGCTTCTTCGGTAGCTCGGCGGAAAACCTTGCCTGGTACCAGAAGTTCCTGGGTAAGAAGAGCATCGGACCGGACAAGGTCAATCAGCTTCGCCACCTGCGTTTCTTCGGCAATGCCGACGGCGTTCGTGCGCACATGGAGAAGCATCGCGCGTTCCTCGCGCCCAAGTTCGAGCTCGTACTGCGGATCCTCGAGGATCGTCTCGGTGCTTCGAAGGTCGCGTCCTGGACGGAGCCGAAGGGCGGATACTTCATCAGCCTCGACGTGGTCGACGGCACGGCCAAGCGCGTCATCGAACTGGCGAAGAACGCGGGTATCGCGCTCACCGCTGCCGGATCGGCTTTCCCGTACAGCACGGATCCGGACGACCGGAACATCCGGTTGGCCCCGAGCTTCCCGTCCACGGCTGAACTCGAAGTTGCCATGGACGGCGTGGCGACGTGTGTCCTGCTCGCAGCCACCGAATCGCGTCTCTCCGAGATCTGAGTTCTCTAAGCGGCGTGCCCGGTCGGTACTTTTCGGTCTCGTCTTGTACCGTTCGGAGCATCAATTCCCGACATAGGGTGTAAATCCCGGAGGTTGTAGTGACGGGCGCGATCAACGCTTCGGATGGGCCTTCTTTCGAGGCGCACACCGCGAAATCAGAGTCGGTCATCGAAGCTGACATACCGCGACGCAGTCTCCGTGTCGGTGTTCTCGGATTCTCTGTGCTCGGTGTTCTGGCAGTCGCGTCCGTGCTGATGGTTCTTTTCGCCGTGCCGATGAATACGCGGTACTGGGGGATCTTCGAAAATTTCCTCGATCTCGACGTCTACCGCCACGGCGGCAGCGTTGTGGTTCAGGGCCTTCCGTTGTACGACGGGCCAGTCCTGGAAGGGATGATGTTCACGTACACCCCGTTTGCGGCTTTGCTGTTCACGGTGTGGGCGGTGCTCTCGTTCAAACAGGCGATTGTCGTGTGGACGGGTTTGAACATCGCTGCGTTGTTCGCAGTGATCGTGTTGTGCTGGAAGTACCTCGGTTATCGGCTCGACGTGAAGGCTTACGCCGTCAGTGCGTTGGCCACCACGATCTTTCTGTTCATGGAACCGATACGTACGACGCTCTGGCTCGGGCAGATCAACATCTTCCTGCTGCTCTTGATCGTGTGGGACCTCGGTCGGGACGAGAAGAGTCGGCTCCGAGGAATCGGGGCAGGCATCGCCGCCGGTGTGAAGCTCACTCCGGCCTTCTTCTGGGCGTACCTCTTCATCACTCGTCAATGGCGTGCGTTGGTGACGGCCGTCGTGACGTTCGCGGCGACCGTCGCGATTGGTTTCGTCGTGATCTACAACGATGCGTACAAGTACTGGACCGGCACTCTTGTCGACAGCGAACGCGTCGGACCGACGGATGCTCCGAGCAACCAGTCCGTGTCCGGTCTGATTGCTCAGCTCACTCACACTCCGACGCCGTCGCGGGTCCTGGTCCTCGTCTTCAGTGCGCTGGCGGTATGCCTCGGACTCGGTGCCGCGTGGATTGCTCACCGGCACGGCCAGAAATTGCTCGGCCTCACCATGACGGGGTTGACTGCGACCACTGTCTCGCCGTTCTCGTGGGGTCATCACTGGGTGTGGTTCGTCCCGCTGGTCGTCCTCGCCGCGCACTACGCGATGGTGTCGAAGAAGCGCTGGGCGTGGGTGGCGCCGTTCGTTTTCCTGCTCCCAGTCTTGAACTGGTCTCACACTTGGTGGGACCCGTCGGTCATTCCGGGTACGGATCGCTTTGTCGGAATGGGCCTGTTCATGTTCGTGCCACCCGAGTATCTGCGGATTCCGACCGTCGGCGTCTACCTCTGGGTCTTCACGCTTGCCGCGGTCTCGACGTTGGTTCTGTTCGGCTGGAAGAAGTGGAAGATTCCGGCTCCGGATGCGTCGGCGCCGGTCACAACTGCCGCCTGACGTGGCAGTATCCGACTCATGGCACTTCAACTGAACCTTGTCGGTGACCCCGAAGCTGATGCCCTCCTCGCCGAGGACCCGTTGGCGTTGTTGATCGGAATGCTTCTCGATCAACAGGTTCCGATGGAAACGGCCTTCCTCGGTCCGAAGAAGCTGGCGGATCGGCTCAGCGGTATCGACGTCAGGCGTATCGCCGACATGGACACCGACGAGTTCATCGCCATCTGTGCCGAGCCTCCGGCTGTGCACCGATTCCCCAAGTCGATGGGCGAGCGTATCCAGCTCATGTGCCAGTTCATCGTCGAGAACTACGACGGCGACACCGCGGCGATCTGGACTTCGGGAAATCCCGACGGCAAGGAAGTGCTGAAGCGGCTCAAAGCCCTACCCGGTTACGGGGATCAGAAAGCCCGGATCTTCCTGGCGTTGCTCGGAAAACAGATCGGCGTCGAGCCGAAAGGTTGGCGCCAAGCGGCCGGCGACTACGGGCTCGAGGGCTCGAGGCGCTCGATTGCAGACGTGGTCGACGAACAGTCTTTGCTCGAGGTCCGCGAGTTCAAGAAGGCCGCAAAGGCCGCAGCGAAGGCCGACAAGAAGTAAGCCGCTTTCAGGATTTCCGGGACCCGCTCGCACGCACTACTTTCATCAGGTCGCCTGCGGGGCCCTCGAGCTGACGCGGCGGGCGCCACACTGCACGCAGGGATCGGTCGAGTTCCAAGCCTTCGACGGCTACGACCCGAAGTTCTCCCTGCTTCACCTGGTCGTCGACGGCCAGCGTGCTCAGTACCGCCGGGCCGACGCCACCGAGCACGCTGGTTCGAATCGCGGCCGAACTACCCAGTTCCAACAACGGTGCACCGCGCTCGTATTCGTGTAACGCCAGGTCGAGAGTCGTTCTGGTTCCCGATCCGGGCTCACGCACCAGCAGCGGTGTCGCTGCCAGTTCGGCGACGGTCAGCGGCTTTCGTCGACGCGCCCATGGATGATCCGGGTGAACGACCACGACCAGCGAGTCACGAGCGACGGTGACGCTGGGCAGGCTCTTCGGAACGGTCGGTGACTCGACGAATCCGAGGTCACACATTCCTACTTCGACGGCTTCGAGTACGCGTGTCGAGTTGTAGACCTGAAGGTGGACGGTGACACCAGGATGCAGTGATCGAAAGACGCCGAGCCAGGCCGGGATCAGATGTTCGGCGACGGTCATGCTGGCACACACGGTCAATTCCGCGGATCGTTCGGTCCGCATCCCTTCGGCGACGTCGAGAAGCTGCCTCGAGTTGGCGAGGACGCGGCGCGCCCAGTGGACGATGACGGTCCCCTGCGGAGTCAAAGTCGCACCCGTCGACCTTCGGTGTATGAGTGGCGTCCCGAGCTGCCGCTCGAGGGCTTTGACGGCGCGGCTGGCATTCGGTTGTGCGATGTGAGCCAGACGGCTTGCAGCACTGAGGCTTCCGTGATCGTCGATGCCGACGAGTAGCTCGAGTGTGGTGAGGTCGGGCCACCTTCTGGTCATGCAGACAGGCTATACCCAGCATCTATTCCATATCGATCTGATATGTCGTGATGGTAGAAATCGCCCTACCGGAGCGATGGTGGCTCAAGGACGCTGGATGAGTGAACCGTGATGTGAAGTCCGTGGCCGAGAAACCCGCAGTCGCCCCTTCGTCAGAAGTACGACGGTGGTCGAGTGTGGCTGCATTGGTGCCCGGAGTTGCGTTGTGCGCCTTGGGTGCCACGGTCGCGCTGATAGCCGGTCGGTTCACCTCCGCCGTGAGTCCGTTGCTGATTGCGATCGTGGCGGGTGCGGTGTTGGCGAATACCGTCTCTTTGCCGGCGAAATTCCAACCTGGCCTGGCATTCTCGGCGAAACGGCTACTTCGGGTGGGTATCGCTCTGCTCGGGCTGCAATTGATGTTCTCCGACATCGTCGGTTTGGGTTGGGGAGTGATCGCCGTTGTGGTGGCGATAGTGTTCCTCGGTATCGCCGGGACCATGTATGCCGGAAAGCTTCTGGGATTGAGTTGGTCGCAGAGGATTCTGATTGCCTGCGGCTTCTCGATCTGTGGCGCAGCCGCTGTGGCTGCTGCGGACGGTGTGGTGAATGCGCGAGAGGAAGAGTTGCTGACCGCTGTAGCGCTGGTGGTGATCTTCGGAACTCTGATGATTCCGACGATCCCCTTGCTGGCCGATGCTTTCGGTATGAACGAGATCGAGGCGGGCATGTGGGCCGGTGGGTCGATCCACGAAGTGGCACAAGTAGTGGCTGCCGGCAGCGCTCTCGGCGCCACCGCGTTGGGTGTCGCGACCGTGGTCAAACTTGCGCGCGTATTGATGTTGGCGCCGGTCATGGCGTTTCTGAGCATTCGGCAACGCACGATGGTCGACAACACCGCCACCAAGCGGCCCCCGCTGATTCCGTTGTTCGTCGTGGCATTCATCGGCTGCATGGGTTTGCGCTCCACCGGAATGTTGCCAAATGAGCTTCTCGGATTGGCGAAGACCGTGCAGACGGCGCTGTTGGCTGCTGCGATGTTCGCTCTCGGGCTGGGGGTGCGGCTGAGCGTCATTCGTGGAGTGGGCGCACGACCATTCGTTCTGGCCGCGATTTCCACCGTGTGGGTGGCGACGATCGCCTACGTCGGAGTCGTGCTGGTCAGCTGATCGAGCGTTGAGTCCGCCATGCGCTCGGGCTCGTCGAGAACTGAGTGCGAAACCAGCGCGAGAAACTACCCTGCGTCGAAAACCCCAGGTGGACCGCCACTTCGGTCAATGAATAGCGAGGGTTGGCGACAAATCGTTCCGCGAGGGTGCTTCGGACCGAATTGAGAACGGCCGTGAACGTATCTCCGGATTCGGCGAGATGACGGTGCAGTGTCCGCCGGTCGAACCCGAGGCTTCGTGCCACCTGCTCGACAGAGCAGCGGCCGGTCGGAAGCAGAACTTCGATCAATTCCTTGGTGCGGCTGAGGGTGTCGGAGGTTTCCGATGCGGGAAGTGAGTCGAGGAACTGGCGAGCGTACGGCCGGAGCAACTCGTCGGACAGTTGGTTTGCCGCATCCAGGTCGGCGGCGAAGAAAACGATTCCGGTGAATTCGTGATCGAATTCCACGGTGTCGCCGAGGATTCGTCGATGCGTGCTCGTATCTTTCGGGGCATTGTGCGTGAATCCCACGCTGACCGGATGCCATCGAGAACCCAGGAAACTTCGCAGGATCTGCAGCGTCGCGCCGACTGCGAGTTCGACGCTCTGCCTGGTGTCGACCGGTTCGCCGACCTCGAGCGAGATTCGCAGGGTGGCGAGTCCGTTGACCTCGTTCAGTCGAATGCGTAATGACTCGTTGTACGTGTGCTCGTATCGCATCAATACGTCGAGCGCGCTCCTGACGTCTGGTTCTTCCCTGATGACCAAGCTGAGGGGACCGAGATTGGACAGTCGACGCAGGCCGGCGAGTAGAAGCCCGAAGTCTTCGTGTCCGGACTCCGCTGCCGATCGCTCCAGGAGCGATGCGATGGAGGCGGCCGGTACCCATTGGTCGGGGTTCGCCAGGCTTGCCGGGCTCAGGCCGACACTTCTCATGAGGGCCACAGCGTCCACGTCCACTGTTCGGCACAGGTCGACGTATCGGTTCAGTGACGCGTAGCGGGCGAGTGGCTTCATAGGGCCCCCTTTACTCGATGTCCCGAAATGTTGTGTTGTGTGTCTCGTCAAGTTAAGCATGTGAGCCGGATCTCACATAGTTTTGTTCACATCAGTTCGGCACGACCGCGAAGTCGAGCACCGACTTCTGGAAGTTGTTGCGTACGAATACAGCTCGACCGTAATCGAGTCGAGCCCGCCCACAGAATTGGAGAGCATTGATGGCAAACGCCATTCGGTTCCACGAGATCGGCACACCGTCCGTCATGCGTTGGGAAGAGATCGAGGTAGGACGACCGGGTACCGGAGAGGTTCGGGTTCGTCATGAAGCGGTGTTATCTCTAGCGCCGCATCAGGATGAAGGCACGGTAGGCACGGCGTGTCGGT
>NZ_CAIJDS010000022.1:0-115525 GCF_903819475.1 Rhodococcus sp. UFZ-B548 | reverse complement strand
TGAACGTATCAAGATCACCACGACCAAATCACCGTTGTGGTGCACGATCATCATCATCGTGCTCGGGTTGGGACTCGCTACGGTTTTCGGACTGAGCGCCAAGTCGTCGCTCAGTAGCCCCAATGGTGCAATGATGCCGACAGTGTCGGGGGCGCTCAGTGGAGTGACCGGCTTCGGTGTGTTGGTTCTGATGATCATGGCGGCTCTCGCGATCACCAGCGAATATCGCTTCGGGACAATCCGAACAACATTCCAGGCAGTTCCGAACCGCGCTTCGGTGCTCATCGCCAAAGCGGGCCTCATCGGTGGTTTCGGAGCGGTCTTGACTCTCGTATTGTCGTTCGGCGCTTTCGCTCTCACGAAGGCCACATCAGGTGACGCCGGAAGATTCTTGACTCTGTCTGGCGACGATAACTGGCGGGTCGTCTACGGAACACCGATCTACGCGTTCTTCTGCGTAGTTCTAGCCGTAGGAGTGGGCGCGTTGCTCCGGCAGTCTGCAGGTGCGATCGCATTACTGCTGTTGTGGCCCTTGCTGATCGAGAATCTTTTCAACCTGTTCGGAAGTACCGGCGAGAAGATCATGCCGTTCCTGCCGTTCATGAACGCCAACAACTTTCTCGGTTCCGGCGGTAGCGTCGACTTCCACTGGGGACCCTGGGGCAGCCTGGTCTACTTCGCCCTCTTCGTGCTCGTCGTATTCGGCCTCAGCATCGTCGTCGTGAACAGGCGGGATGCATAGGCGAACGGATCAGGCGGGCTGATTCTGCTTACGCCAACGGGCGTTCAGGAAACCCAATGCCGCGATCACGAGGAACAACACGGTGGTCGAGATCAACTGTGCACGGGCATCGGCGTCGAAGAGCATGAGGACGACGAAGACGCCAAGCATCGCGAGAGTCGCGTAGCTCAGATACGGGAACAGCCACATACGAACTGTCAGCTTGCCCGACGCTTCGAGTTGTTTACGCAGTCGCAGATGCGAGACGACGATGAAGATCCAGATGACGAGCAGCGCGGCGCCGACTGCGTTGAGCAGGATGCCGAGCAGGTCGTCGGGGAGCAGCCAGTTGAGCAGGACGCTGACGAAGCCGAAGAACACCGACAGCAGAACGGCATTGGTCGGAACTCCGGTGCTCGACAGTTTCGCCATGAAAGCGGGTCCGTCGCCGCGGCGCGAAAGTGAGAACGCCATCCGAGAGGTGCCGTAGATGTTGGCGTTGAACGCGGACAGCAAAGCCACTACGACGACCAGTTCCATGAACCCGGCAACGCCCGGAATGTTCGCCTTGTTCAAGACGGCCACAAACGGGCCGCTCTCGAGTTCGGGGTCGTTCCAGGGCAGCACCAGAACCATGATGGAGATGGCACCGATGTAGAAGACGCTGATGCGCCACACCACGGAGCGGACAGCGACGGCGATGGAGCGTTCCGGATTCTCGGATTCGGCTGCGGCGATGGTGACGATCTCGATCCCACCGAAGGCGAACGCCACGACGAGCAGTCCTGCGGCAATGCCGGACAACCCATTGGGCATGAAGCCGCCCTGCCCGAACAGATTGCTCGTACCGACCGGATCGGTATCGGGGAGGATGCCGAACACCAGCAGGACACCGATGACGAGGAAGGCGATGATGACGGTGACTTTGATTGCGGCGAACCAGAACTCGAACTCACCGAAGTTGCTGACCTTGGCCAGGTTCACCACGGCGAAGAACACCACGAATACCAGGGCGACAACCCATTGCGGGATCGACGGCACCCAGTCGTTCACGATCGCCGAGGCTCCGGTGATCTCGGCACCCAGCACCATGATCAGCATGAACCAGTAGAGCCAGCCCATCACGAAGCCGGCCCACTCGCCGATCCCCAGGCGCGCGTAGTGAGAGAAGGAACCGCTGGCCGGGATCGCGGCTCCCATCTCACCGAGCATGCGCATCACGAACACCACGACGGCGCCCGCAAGGATGTAGGAGATCAGGACGGCCGGGCCGGCCTTGGCGATACCGACGCCGGTTCCGAGGAACAGGCCGGCGCCGATGGCCGAGCCCAGGCCCATCATCGTCAGATGGCGGACCTTGAGACCGTGGCCGAGAGCAGTGGTTGTTCCGTCGGAGACGTCGGTGTCAGTCATCAGTCGTTGGCGTGCAAAGCAGCGTTCAGTTCGACGCCGGTGCCCTTCCACGGCACGACCTCGACGGCACCCGAGACCGAGTTACGACGGAAGAGAAGGTTCGACTTGCCGCTGAGTTCCTTGGCCTTGACGACGGTGCCGTCCGGGCCGGTGACCTTGGTGCCCGCGGTGACATAGAGGCCCGCTTCGAGGACGCAGTCGTCGCCGAGTGAAATACCGAGGCCGGCGTTGGCACCGAGGAGGCAGCGCTTGCCGAGGGAGATGGTTTCCTTGCCGCCGCCGGAGAGGGTGCCCATGATGGAGGCGCCGCCGCCAACATCGGATCCGTCGTCGACGACGACGCCCGCGGAGATGCGGCCTTCGACCATGGAGTTACCGAGGGTGCCGGCGTTGAAGTTGACGAAGCCTTCGTGCATGACGGTCGTTCCGCTGGCGAGGTGCGCACCGAGTCGGACACGGTCCGCGTCACCGATACGGACTCCGGACGGCACGACGTAGTCGACCATGCGGGGGAACTTGTCGACGCTGAACACGGTCACGACGCCGCGGATGCGCAGACGCGAGCGAACTTGCTCGAAGCCTTCGACGGCGCACGGGCCGAAGTTGGTCCACACGACGTTGCTGAGCAGGCCGAACTGGCCGTCGAGGTTGACGCCGTGGGGTGCGACGAGACGGTGCGAGAGGAGGTGGAGGCGCAGGTAGACGTCGTGTGCGTCGACCGGTGCCTTGGAGAGATCGGCGATGGTGGTGCGGACGACGACCTGCGAGACCTCGCGAGCGTCGTCAGTGCCTGCCAGCAGTGCAAGATCGGAAGGAATGTCTGTTCCCTCGACGTTCTCGGTACCGGTCTTGTCGAATGTTCCCAGCTCCGGTGCCGGGAACCAGGTGTCGAGGACGGTTCCGTCCGCGGTCACGTTGGCGATACCTACTGCTGTTGCTCCCTGTGCGCTCACGGGACTAGAGATTACTGGGTGGTGGGTGCACCGGCCTAGGCTGGTGCGTGTGAGCATCCTCGATCTTGCTTCGGACCCCATCGACTTGACGGCCGCCCTGGTCGACATCCCCAGCGTCTCGCACGACGAATCCGTCATCGCGCAGGCCGTCGAGGATGCTCTGCGTGAGCAGACTTCGGGCTTCGAGATCATCCGCAACGGCAACGCCGTGTTGGCGCGGACCTCGCGTGGTTTGCCCAGTCGCGTCATGCTCGCCGGACATCTGGATACGGTGCCCATCGCGGACAATGTCCCTTCGCGGCGTGACGGCGACATCCTGCACGGCTGCGGGACCGTGGACATGAAGTCGGGCGATGCGGTCTTTCTGCACCTGGCGGCCACCATCGAGAACCTGGCCCACGATCTGACCCTGGTTTTCTACGACTGCGAAGAGATCGCCGCAACCTTCAACGGCCTGGGACGGATCGAACGCGAGATCCCGGAATGGCTCGCGGCCGACGTCGCAATTCTCGGTGAGCCGACGGCCGGTTTCATCGAGGCCGGGTGCCAGGGCACGATGCGGGTTCGGTTGACGGCTTCGGGAACTCGCGCACATTCGGCCAGGTCCTGGCTGGGGGACAACGCCATTCACAAGTTCGGCGGTGCGTTGGAGCGGTTGTCGAGTTACCAGCCGCGCTCGGTCGACATCGACGGTTGCGGCTACCGCGAAGGTTTGTCGGCGGTGCGGATTTCTGGCGGGGTCGCCGGAAACGTCGTCCCGGACGAAGCCGAGATGGACGTCAACTTCCGATTCGCGCCCGATCGCAGCGAGGCGCAAGCCGAGTCGCACGTACGCGAAGTGTTCGACGGTCTGGGCCTCGGATTCGAGGTCACCGACTCCTCACCCGGCGCGCTGCCTGGCTTGGCGAACCCGTCCGCTGCCGCCCTGATCGAGGCGGCCGGTGGTCAGTTCCGTGCGAAGTACGGGTGGACCGACGTGTCCAGGTTCTCGGCGCTCGGCATTCCTGCCGTGAACTACGGACCGGGTGATCCGAACCTCGCACACAAGCGCGACGAGCACGTTCCGGTGCAGCAGATCACCGACGTCGCGGCCGTGCTGAGGAAGTATCTGTCGGCCTGACCGTTAGCCTTGCCGCATGGCACCAGAGAAGAATTCGGCTTCGAAGAAGCAGAGCTCGTCGATCAAGCACCGCGGGCCCGTTCAGCTTCGACGCAAGCGCAAAGACGAGAAGACCACGACCGATCAGCGCTTGCTCGACAAGCGCGGACCCACGGACTGGGTACACACCGATCCGTGGCGTGTGCTGCGTATCCAGAGCGAATTCATCGAAGGTTTCGGCGCACTCGCCGAGGTCCCGCGTGCGGTGACGGTGTTCGGTTCGGCACGCACCACGGTCGATCATCCCGAGTACCAATCCGGCCGTGAGCTGGGAACGGCTTTGGCCGAAGCCGGATACGCCGTCATCACCGGCGGTGGACCGGGAGTCATGGAAGCTGCCAACCGCGGTTGCAGCGAGGCGGGCGGATACTCGATCGGTCTCGGCATCGAGCTGCCGTTCGAGCAGGGACTCAACGAGTGGGTGGATCTCGGAATCAACTTCCGGTACTTCTTCGCACGCAAGACGATGTTCGTGAAGTACTCCCAGGCATTCATCTGCCTGCCGGGTGGCTTCGGAACACTCGACGAGCTGTTCGAGGCACTCACCCTGGTGCAGACCCACAAAGTCACGCGCTTCCCGATCGTCCTGTTCGGTACCGAGTACTGGTCCGGACTCGTCGACTGGATTCGCGGCACCCTCGAGCGTGACGGCAAGATTTCCGAAGGTGACGTGAACTTGCTGCACGTCACCGACAGCGTGGAAGAAGCAGTACGAATCGTCCTCAACGCCGACAAGGGCGTCGACGAGGCCGCAGATCTGGGGAAAGAAGAAGAATGGTGACCGATTCCGACAAGAAGTACTCGATCTGCGTCTACTGCGCGTCGGGTCCGGTGGACGAATCGTTCCTGGCGTTGGCGTCAGAAGTGGGAACCGCGATCGGTCGACGCGGATGGCAGTTGGTCTCGGGCGGTGGCAACGTCTCGATGATGGGCGCTGTCGCCGAGTCGGCCCGCGCGGCGGGCGCCTGGACCGTCGGCGTCATTCCGAAGGCCCTGGTGCACAAGGAAGTAGCCGACGTCGATGCCGACGAGCTGATCGTCACGGACACCATGCGCGAGCGCAAGAAGCTGATGGAAGATCACGCCGACGCGTTCATCACGCTGCCGGGCGGAATCGGGACGCTGGAAGAGCTGTTCGAGACGTGGACCGCCGGCTACCTCGGAATACACGAGAAGCCAGTGGTGATGCTCGATCCCGTCGGGCACTTCACCGGCCTGCTCGAGTGGTTGAACAAGCTCGACGGGACCGGCTTCGTCGGGCGTCAGGCGTTGGACACTCTGTTGGTGCGGACGGACGTCGAGGCTGCGCTCGACGCGTGCGTCAGATCCTGATCAGACGCCTGCGTGAAACCCTGACCTGGGGCATGGCGGGCTTTATTACCGTGCAGTAAGGTGGCCGCAGACTGGGCGGCCGAATGGGCGCCGGATACGTGTTAGGGGAGCCATGAGTTCGGAAGCCCGTTCGACCGTCGGCCTGCTGGATCTGGCGGCAAAACTGCCGTCGATGATCACCGAGGTGCCGATCCTGGCGCGGGGGGCCGCCGGGCTCACCCGCAAGCCTTCGGCCAAGGAATCGATCGGGTTGATCTTCCAGAAGGCCGCGCACGCGCACCCGTCGCGCCCGTTCATCCGGTTCGAGGGCCACGCGACCAGTTACGCGGAGGCCAACGAACTGGTGAACCGCTACGCCGACGTCCTCCGCGGACGAGGAGTCGACCGCGGAGACGTCGTCGGAGTGCTGGCAAAGAACACCCCCGAAGCCCTGCTGATCGCGTTGGCCGCCGTCAAACTCGGCGCGGCTGCGGGCATGTTGAACTACAACCAGCGCGACGACGTTCTGGCACACAGCCTTACGCTGCTCGACGCGCGCGTCCTGGTGGTCGCCGACGAGTGCGAAGAGGCCCTCGAATCCTTGCCGGCGGGGTTTACCGGACCGAAGCAGCTTCTCGTCAGTGAACTCGCGGATCTGGCGAAGACGGCTGATGCCGCCAACCCGGCGGTCACCGCCGAGGTGCTCGCGAAGGAGAAGGCGTTCTACATCTTCACCTCGGGTACCACGGGAATGCCCAAGGCCAGCTTGATGACTCACTTCCGTTGGCTGAAGTCGATGTCGGGCCTCGGGTTGATGGGTGTGCGCTTGCGCGGCTCGGACACTCTGTACTGCTGCCTGCCGCTCTACCACAACAACGCGTTGACGGTCTCGCTGTCCTCGGTGCTCGCGTCCGGCGCGACAATCGCGATCGGACGTCAGTTCTCCGCCTCGCGGTTCTGGGACGACATCGCACTCAACAAGGCGACCGCGTTCACCTACATCGGCGAACTGTGCCGCTATCTGCTCAACCAGCCGGTCAAGCCGACCGACAGCGACAATGCTGTTCGGCTGATGGTGGGTAACGGTCTGCGCCCGGAGATCTGGGCCGAATTCACCCAGCGCTTCGGCATTCCCCGCGTCGCCGAGTTCTACGGTGCGAGCGAATGCAACATCGCGTTCGTCAACGCACTCAACGTCGACAAGACGGCCGGGATCTGTCCGTTGCCGCACGCCGTCGTCGAGTTCGACGAGGACACCGGAAAAGCGTTGCGTGGAGCCGACGGTCGCCTTCGCAAGGTGTCCACGGGTCAGGTCGGGCTCCTGCTGTCGAAGGTCACCGACCGAGCGCCTTTCGACGGTTACACCGACGAAGCCGCGAGCAACAGCAAGCTGGTGCGCGGCGGATTCAAGGACGACGACACCTGGTTCGATACCGGAGACCTGGTGCGCAAGCAGGGATGGGGCCACGTCGCCTTCGTCGACCGTCTCGGCGACACCTTCCGTTGGAAGGGCGAGAACGTTGCCACCACGGAGGTCGAGGGTGCGCTGAGTTCGCACCCGGCCGTCGAGGAAGCAGTTGTCTACGGCGTCGAGATTCCGGGCACCGACGGTCGTGCGGGCATGGCGGCGGTGAAGCTACGGGACGGTCAGAGTTTCGAGGGCAGTGAAGTCGCGGCTCACCTCTACGGCAAGCTCCCCAACTACGCGGTCCCGCTGTTCATCCGCATCGTCGACTCACTCGAACACACCAGCACTTTCAAGTCGCGCAAGGTGGAATTGCGCAACGAGGGTTACGACGTCGGCGCCGACACTCTGCACGTTCTCGAAGGCCGCGAGGGTGGTTACGTGGACTCGTACGACGAATACGTCGGAAAGGTCGCGGCGGGCTCGGTACCCAAGGGCTAGACCGAGTTCCGTCATGCCAGTATGAGTGGCATGTCTTCACTCTCCGGTTCTACCGCGCAGCCAGGTCCGGCGCCCACCCTGTGTGGGCGTCCGGTCGCGGTCGACCGTGCATTGGTGATGGCGATCGTCAACCGCACTCCCGATTCCTTCTACGACCAGGGCGCGACGTTCTCGGATTCGGCAGCGATGGCTGCCGTCGACAGGGCCGTCGACGAGGGCGCCGATCTGGTGGACATCGGGGGAGTGAAAGCCGGGCCAGGTGACCTCGTCGACGCCGACGAAGAGGTCAGGCGGGTGGTTCCGTTTGTCGCCGCGATCAGAGCCAAGTACCCCGAGCTGATCATCAGCGTCGACACCTGGCGGAGCGGCGTCGCACGGCTGGCACGCGACGAAGGCGCCGACCTGATCAACGACACGTGGGCGGGTGCGGATCCCGACCTCGTCCTGGTTGCCGCCGAGACTGGTGCCGGGATCGTCTGCTCGCACACGGGTGGCGCGGTTCCGCGCACCCGTCCGCACCGTGTCCGCTACGACGACGTCGTCGCAGATGTGGTCACCGAGGTCGTGTCGGCGGCAGAACGCGCCCTGGCACTCGGAGTGCCGCGTGACGCGATTCTGATCGATCCCACTCACGATTTCGGTAAGAACACCTTCCACGGGCTCGAGTTGTTGCGAAAAGTGGACGTTCTTGTAAACACCGGGTGGCCAGTGCTGATGGCGCTGAGCAATAAGGACTTCATCGGGGAGACTCTTGGTGTGGAGCTTTCCGAGAGGTTGGAGGGAACATTGGCAGCGACAGCAATGGCCGCGGCTGGCGGCGCCCGGGTGTTCCGTGTTCACGAGGTGGCGTCCACCCGTCGAGTAGTCGACATGGTGGCCGCGATCCAGGGACGCCGTGCCCCGGTACGTACGGTTCGAGGTCTGGCATGAGCATCACCGGTGCGGGCCCGACCCGCGTATGGGCAGAAGCCAACAGTTGGGACCATCCGAGTTGGACGGTCGCCGAACTCGAACGGGCGAAGGGTGGCCGAACCGTCTCGGTGGTGTTGCCCGCGCTCAATGAAGAGGACACCGTTGCTGCGGTGGTCGACACCATTCACCCGTTGCTCGGTGGTTTGGTCGACGAGTTGATCGTTCTCGATTCCGGTTCGACCGACCGTACCGCCGAGCGTGCTCGCGCGGCGGGGGCGACGGTGATCAGTCGTGAGAGCGCAGTCCCGTCCATCCCGCCGACCGCGGGCAAGGGTGAGGTGCTGTGGCGTTCGGTCGCCGCAACGACCGGCGATCTGATCGCATTCGTCGACTCCGATCTCATCAATCCCGATCCGGCGTTCGTGCCCAAACTGCTGGGGCCGCTGCTCACGGTGGACGGCATCCATCTGGTGAAGGGCTACTACCGCCGTCCGCTGCGCGTGAGCGGCACGGAGGACGCCAACGGCGGCGGACGAGTCACGGAATTGGTTGCGCGGCCCATGTTGGCTGCGCTGCGGCCCGAACTCACGTCGGTACTGCAACCATTGGGCGGTGAATACGCGGGCACCCGTGAGCTGCTGTCCGCTGTTCCGTTTGCGCCCGGCTACGGCGTCGAGATCGGCCTTCTGCTCGACACGTACGACACGTTGGGGCTGGCGGCGATCGGTCAGGTCAATCTCGGTGTGCGCAAGCATCGCAACCGGCCGCTCGCCGACCTCGGCGTGATGAGCCGGCAGATCATCGGAACGATGCTCCGGCGGTGCGGGATCGAGGATTCGGGTGCCGGGTTGACCCAATTCCTGGTCGACGGCGATTCTTTCGTGCCCGAGACCACTGAGGTTTCGCTACTCGATCGACCCCCGATGAATTCGATAGTGCGCACCGCGGGGGTCTGACCGCTCACACTCGGGTATGGGAGTATCGGTTCATGATGACGATCCTCCTGTACCTGATTGTCATGGCACTGGTCGGCGCGATGATCTTCCTCGCCGCCAGCGCTGTGTTCGGGCGCTCGGAAGAGCTGCCGCCGCTGCCTCCTGGCACGACGGCGACCGTACTCCCGGCAGAGGACGTCACCGGGGCGGATGTCGACGCTCTTCGTTTTCAGCAGGTGTTGCGTGGATACAAGGCGAGTGAAGTGGATTGGGCCCTGCATCGCCTCGGGTTGGAAATCGATTCTCTGCGTGCGCAACTGGGCCGTGACGAGAAGTCCGAGGTTCTGGTGAAGGTGGATGCTCCGGCCAAGGCCGAAGCAACGCAGGAGGCGCCTGAGACCGAATCCGAAGCGAAGGATTCCCAGGGCTGATGGCAGACGGACTGGTTCGGTGCGGCTGGGTGGTCGAGACGCCCGGTGACTCGCTGTACCGCGACTATCACGACGAGGAGTGGGGGCGTCCGCTGCACGGGCGCGACGAACTGTTCGAGCGGCTCGCCCTCGAAGCATTCCAATCGGGGCTTTCTTGGATCACGATTCTGCGCAAACGCGAGGCGTTCCGCGAAGCCTTCGACGGGTTCGATCCGGACAAGGTCGCAGCGTACGGAGTTGCGGATGTGGAGAGATTGCTCTCCGATGCCGCGATCGTCCGCAATCGCGCGAAGATCGAGGCGACGATTTCCAACGCCCGAGTGCTCGTGAATTCACCCGATCTGGACCTCGATTCGTTACTCTGGTCGTTCTCGCCGCCTCGACGCACCAGACGACTGACATCAATTGCAGAGGTTCCGGCGGTCACTCCCGAGTCGACTGCCATGGCTAAGGAACTCAAGCGACGCGGGTTCAAGTTTGTGGGTCCTACCACGGCTTATGCGCTCATGCAGGCTACCGGAATGGTCGACGATCACGTGGCTGATTGCTGGGTTCCGGCGCAGGTGTGACGGTCGACTGAACACCCCTAAATGTGACTCAGATTCCCGGTTCCTGCATCCATAGGGAACAATGGAGGGTACGAGCCTCGCTGATTGTTGGCGGGGCGCACCGTTAGTCGAGGCGCAGAGCAATGCAGCGCAGATCTGGAGGGAGCAGAGGATGGCGGCCATGAAGCCCCGGACCGGGGACGGTCCCCTCGAAGCAACCAAAGAGGGACGAGGAATCGTCATGCGGGTTCCACTCGAGGGTGGCGGACGCCTCGTCGTCGAGCTGACCCCGGATGAAGCTGCAGCGCTCGGTGTGGAACTCACGAACGTCACCAGCTAGTCGGGTCCAGGTTGTAGCAGTACGAACAACAGCACGTGATTGCACGCAGGCTCCGTATCCGTTTCGGTACGGGGCCTGAAGTGTGCGCACCGCCGGTAGCCGAAAGGACGGATCAATGCTTGCCGCCGTGGTCGATCTACTGTCCTGCCCGCAGTGCGCTGCTGAGTTGGAATTGGTGGACGGCGCCGCCGAGTGCGATCGCGGACATCGATTCGACGTGGCTCGCCAGGGTTACGTGAGCCTGATCAGTGGCGGTGCCACGAAGTTCACCGGCGACAGTGCCGAGATGATCGCCGCGCGTGCACGACTTCTCGGCGCCGGCCACTTCGGCCCGCTGATGGATGCCGTTTCCCGGGCCTGCGCGACGACGGCAGGGGCGGATCCTGCGCGGATCGTCGAAATCGGTGCAGGCACAGGACAATACCTCGCACACGTCGTGGATTCGCTGCCTGATTCTCGGGCAATAGCCTTGGACGTGTCCAAGTTCGCGGCACGGCGAGCGGCGAAGATCCACGAAAGGATCGGCTCGATCGTCGCGGACGTCTGGCAACCACTTCCGATTCGAGACGGAGTGCTCTCCCACGTGCTCTGTGTGTTCGCTCCACGCAACGGTCCGCAGTCCCATCGAGTTCTCGCCGATGACGGCGTTCTGGTGGTCCTGACGCCCACCGACAGGCATCTGCGCGAGCTGATCGACATTCTCGAGATGGTCAAGGTCGACGATCGCAAGGTGGAACGTCTCGAATCGTCGATGGCCGGCTTGTTCGAGCGCGTGAGCAGCGACGAGGTCGAGTTCACGATGTCACTCTCACACCAGGACGTCCTCGACTTGGTGGGGATGGGACCGTCGGCGAGGCACCTGACGCCCGCCGATCTGGCTGCCGCCGTGGCGAAGCTGCCGCAGCCGAGCACCGTCACCGCGTCGGCGACGGTCTCGACCTATCGCAAGATCTGACGCGGATCAGCGTCTCGTGACGGCGTCCGCGTAGACCTCGAGCGTCTGCTTGGCGATTTCGGCCCAGGAGAACTCGTCGATAGCACGGATTCTGCCCGCACGACCCATCGCGTCGGCGCCTTCTCGGTCGGCGACAACGGCATTGACGGTGGCAGCGAGTGATTCCTCGAATGCGTTCGGCTCGTAGGCGTTGTAGTGCACGAGTCGACCGGTGACGCCGTCGGCGACCACCTCGGGGATACCGCCGACATCGGAAGCGACCACGGCGGTCTCACACGCCATGGCTTCGAGATTGACGATTCCGAGGGGCTCGTACACCGAAGGGCAGACGAATACCGTTGCTGCCGAGAGTATTTCCCTGATCTGCTCGGTCGGGAGCATCTCGCGCACCCAGTAGACATTGCCCCGATGTCTGGCGAGTTCGGCCACTGCCTTCTCCGTTTCGGCGGCGATCTCCGGCGTATCGGGAGCGCCGGCGCACAGCACGAGCTGAATCTCCGGGTCGAAGTGGTGTGCTGCCGCGACGAGGTGCCCGACGCCCTTCTGCCTCGTGATCCGTCCGACAAAGGCCACGATGGGTTTTGCGGGGTCGACGCCGATCGACGCGAGTGCGGACGGCGCTCCCGGCGCAGATCCCCCGGGATGCCATACCTCGGTGTCGATTCCGTTGCGCACTACGTGAACGCGACTCGGATCGACGGCGGGGTACGCGTCGAGGACGTCGAGTCGCATACCTGAACTGACGGCGATGATCGCGTCTGCGTGCTCGACGGCGTTGCGTTCGGACCACGACGAGATCCGATAGCCGCCGCCTAGCTGTTCGGCCTTCCACGGGCGTCTGGGCTCGAGTGAGTGCGCGGTGAGGATGTGCGGCACGTCGTAGAGAGCCGACGCGAGATGCCCGGCCAGTCCGGTGTACCAGGTGTGGGAGTGGACGATGTCGACACCGGCCGCGGCGTCCGCCATCCGCAGCTCGGTGGAGAGCGTCGTCAAGGCTGGGTTGGATCCGGCGAGAGCGGGGTCGGGAGAGTGGACGATCGCGCCTTCGCGCGGGGCGCCCATGCAGTGCACGTCGACCTCGCACAACCGCTTCATCTGAGCGACGAGCTCGGTTACGTGTACTCCTGCACCGCCGTAGATCTCCGGCGGGTATTCCTTGGTCATCATTGCGACTCGCACGCGCTAAACCTAACCGCCCGTGGTCGATCCGGCTACCGATCGCGTTATCCCCGACCGTTCGGAGGGGGACACGATCGGACCTCTCGGACTGCTTCGCTAGCGGGAGTTCACCAGTGCGGATAGGTTAGCGGTGTGAGAAGCCAGCCGCATGTGCTTGGAATCGTGCTCGCCGGGGGCGAGGGCAAACGCTTGTATCCGCTGACCGCGGACAGAGCGAAGCCCGCAGTGCCCTTCGGAGGTGCATATCGACTTATCGACTTCGTGTTGAGCAACCTTGTCAACGCGGGATATCTGCGTATTTGTGTGTTGACGCAATACAAGTCACATTCACTCGACCGTCACATTTCGCAGACGTGGCGATTGTCCGGGTTCGCGGGTGAGTACATCACTCCGGTGCCGGCCCAGCAGCGGCTCGGGCCGCGCTGGTACACCGGCAGCGCCGACGCAATCCTGCAGTCGCTCAATCTCGTTTACGACGAGGACCCCGAGTACATCGTGGTTTTCGGTGCCGACCACGTGTACCGGATGGATCCGGAACAGATGGTGCAGCACCACATCGAATCCGGGGCAGGCGTGACGGTCGCGGGTATTCGTGTACCGCGAAGTGAGGCTTTCGCTTTCGGCTGCATCGACAGTGACGAGTCCGGACGCATCACGCAGTTCCTGGAAAAGCCCGCCCATCCTCCCGGCACACCGGACGACCCAAATTCCACGTTCGCGTCCATGGGTAACTATGTGTTCACCACCAAAGTGCTCGTGGACGCCATCCGGGCTGATTCCGAGAACTCCGATTCCGACCACGACATGGGCGGAGACATCATTCCCGCCTTGGTCGCGGCGGGTGAGGCGTCGGTCTACGACTTCAAGGACAACGTCGTTCCCGGCGCTACCGATCGAGACCGCGGTTACTGGCGTGACGTCGGTACCCTCGACGCCTTCTACGACGCTCACATGGACCTCGTGTCGGTGCACCCGATCTTCAATCTCTACAACCGTCGCTGGCCCATCCGCGGCGCCACCGAGAATCTCGCGCCCGCCAAGTTCGTGAAGGGCGGACTCGCTCAGGAATCAGTGGTCGGTGCGGGGTCGATCCTGTCCGCGGCGACCGTGCGCAATTCGGTACTCAGTTCCAACGTGATGATCGAGGACGGTGCGACCGTCGAGGGCAGCGTGCTGATGCCGGGTGTGCGCATCGGCAAGGGCGCCGTCGTGCGGCGCGCGATCCTCGACAAGAACGTCGTGGTCGGTGACGGCGAAATCATCGGCGTCGATCTCGAACGTGACCGCGAACGATTTGCCGTCAGTCAGGGTGGCGTCGTCGCCATCGGTAAGGGCGTCTGGATCTAGAGCTTGCTCGCGCAGAGGAGGCCGTCGCCGAGGGGGAGGAGGACTCGAATGAGTCGCTCGTCCTCGGTCACGGCCTTTGCTGCTTCTCGGACCGCAACCGTTGTCGCGTCGCGAGCGGAGCTGTCGGCAACGCGGCCGTCGGCCAGGGCGTTGTGCAGAACGATGACACCGCCGGAGCGCAGCAGGCGGACACCTTCGCGGACGTAGTGGGGGTGGTCGATCGCGGCGCAGTCGACGAACACCAGGTCGTAGCCGCCGTCTGCGAGCCGGGGAAGTACGTCGAGAGCCCGTCCGTTGATCAGGCGAGTGCGTGCCGGAGCGATTCCGCTTTCGCGGAAGGTCAGCTTGGCCGCCCGCTGGTGTTCGGGTTCACTGTCGATCGTGGTCAGGACGCCGTCGTCGCGCATTCCGTGCAGAAGCCACAGGCTGCTCACGCCGGCTCCGGTACCCACCTCGACGGCCGTCTTCGCGTCGAGCATCCTCGCGAACATCGCGAGCGTCGCACCGACGGCGGGCGTCACCGGATGGGCTCCGAGATCCAGCGCTCGATCTCGCGCCGCGGTCAAAATCTCGTCCTCGGAAACTACGTCCTCGACGTGGCGGAGTATCTGTTCGGCGTGGGTCACGCTCATGAGGTTATCGGGCGGTTCGGATTGTCGCTGCAAGGCGCGCAGTCACCAGGATTCTCAGGAATCCCTCAGGCTCCTCATATGGCGTGCACACCGCGATGAGAAAAGGTGTATACATCGCCGGATCGAAGATCGCACGGCGGTATCGATTTTTACCAAGTTGGTCTTTCGCAGCTCGGTGATCGGGAACAAATCACAGCAACGGCTGGTTCTCCCGAATATCGCGCATTACGTGATTCGGACAACGCGGTGATCGAACTACGCGATCCCGAGCAGGAGGATCAACTTATTTACCAGGTCAACGACGAGCCTCGCCCTCGAGAGTCGGAAGTTTTGACGACGGAATCGGCTGTGGATTCCGAATTGATCGGCACTGCTGTGTTCGATGCAACTGGTGAGAAGTCCTCCATGCCGTCTTGGGACGAACTCGTGCGTCAGCACGGTGACCGGGTGTACCGCCTGGCCTACCGGTTGTCAGGCGATGCCCAGGACGCCGAGGACTTGACGCAGGACACCTTCATTCGGGTGTTCCGCTCGCTCTCCGATTATCAGCCCGGAACTTTCGAGGGCTGGTTGCACCGCATCACCACAAACTTGTTCCTCGACATGGTTCGCCGACGCAACCGCATCCGTATGGAAGCGCTGCCCGAGGACTACGACCGCGTTCCCTCACCCGGTCCGGACCCCGAGCAGATCTACCACGACGCGCGCCTCGACGCAGGTCTGCAGGCCGCACTCGACTCACTCGCACCTGAATTTCGCGCCGCTGTTGTGCTCTGTGACATCGAAGGTCTGTCGTACGAGGAAATCGGTGCCACACTGGGAGTGAAGCTCGGAACGGTTCGTAGCCGTATCCATCGTGGGCGACAGGCGATTCGTGATCATCTGGCAGCGCAGCGCGCAGCCGAATCCGAACTCGTCGGTTTCTGACGGTCGGGTTCGAGCTACAGAGCGGGACGTGGTCAATCACCTGGAGGGACGAATGACGGAGGCGCGGGCACATCGCCAGTTCGGTTCGACCGAACATCTGGCCAGCGAGGCAATCGCTGCCTACGTCGACGGAGAACTCCGAATGCAGGCCTACTTGCGGGCCTCGCATCACATCTCGATCTGCGCCGAGTGCGCTGCGGCCGTCGATGCTCAGCAGCAGGCACGTGGTGCGCTGCGTCGAAGCGGCGAGATGACGATGCCGTTGTCCCTGGTTGGACTTCTCAGTCAGATTCCCTCGTGCAACAGTCCGACCACCGGACCCAATTCGGAAAACGCCGACGGTTCCGTCGGCAATCAGCCCGCAGGCTTTTCCACCATCAGCAAGCGGTTGTCCCGTCGCTGGCGCAAATGACGCCGCGCGCGCTGGCGCAAATGACGCCGCGCGCCAGCTTCCCGGCACGGATCAGTGATACTGGACAACGTGACTGACGGAAAGAGGGGGCATTCCGGAGTGAGCTCGGATTCTTCGGCAAGCGGTTCGGCGGATCGACCGGCAGATGCGCCGGTGCTCGATCCTCGGCCGGTGTACCGACCTCAGATCGATCCGGCCTCGCGCCAGGTGTTCGGTCGACCGAGTGGAGTCGAGGGCTCGTTCACTCCGATTGCCACGCGATCGACCCCGTCTTCCGATGTCGTGATCGGGAATCCGGACCCAGTTCTGGCCGAAGCGTTCGGTCGACCCGCTGACGCCACCGAGTCGATCGGTCGCGATCCCGAGGCGTCGGCGAACAACACACCCGACGAAGAACCCCCGCGTGATCCGTGGCGCGATCCTGAATCCGAGGTTTCGCTGGGCAAGCCTGCAGAGTCCGAGGCGCCGGTGCAGTTGCCTCCCGCCCAGAAGCTCGACGTGCGTGAGCTGCTGTTCGGTCGCAAGGTCGCCCCCTCGGCACTGGCCGCGCTCGCGGGCATGGCACTTGTCATCGCTCTTGTCGGCGGCTTGCTCGCCACTGTCATCACCGCCGATCGCAGTTCACTCACCAGCTCACGTGTCACGCTCGTTCAATCCGGCGGCGGTGAACAGCCGGAGTCGCAGGTGGCGAAGGTCGCCGACGCAGTGTTGCCTTCCGTGGTGTCGATTCAGGTCGCCGTCGGTGACCAGGGCAGTACGGGTTCCGGTGTGGTCATCGACGGCGCCGGATACATCGTCACCAACAACCACGTGATCTCCTCGGCCGTACCGCCTGCTCAGGACGCGAAGATCCAGGTGATCTTCTCCGACGGAACCAAGACCGACGCCCAGATCGTCGGACGTGACGTCAAGACAGACCTCGCGGTGCTCAAGGTGTCGGCCAACAATCTGACGGTCGCTCAGCTCGGAAAATCCGAGGATGTTCAGGTCGGCGACGACGTCGTCGCCGTCGGCTCACCGCTCGGATTGAGCAAGACCGTCACCCGCGGGATCGTCAGTGCGCTGAACCGGCCTCTGCGTTTGTCGGGTGAAGGCACCGACACCAACGCCGTCATCGACGCCGTCCAGACCGATGCGGCGATCAACCACGGCAACTCGGGTGGTGCACTCGTCGACGACGAAGCCCGCGTCATCGGTATCAACACGGCCATGCTCAGCGAGTCCGGTGGTTCGGTCGGGCTCGGCTTCGCGATTCCGATCGATACGGTCACCGAGGTGGCGCAGACCATCATTCGCGACGGCAAGGTTCATCACCCCGACATCGGCGTGAATGCCCGCACCGCGGTCAACGACGCGACCAGCGGTGCTGCGGTGGCCAACGTCCGCGACGGCAGCCCAGCTCAACGTGCGGGGATCGTCGAGGGTGACGTCATCGTCAAGGTCGGTGACCGACCGGTGACGAGTGCCGACGAACTGGTGGTTGCGGTCAACGCGACGACCGTCGATCAGCCGGTCAACGTCCAGTTGATCCGCGACGGACGGCAGGTCGACATTTCGGTCACGCCTGTGTCCGACTGATCGGACCCTGCGATCTTCCTGTGAGGTTGATCCGGACATGCGCGCACCGAGCGAGCACACAGTAGGCTGACCCTGTGTTTGGCAACATCGGTTGGGGCGAGTTCATGATCCTCCTCGTAGCGGCTCTGGTCATCTTGGGACCTGAGCGGCTTCCTGGTGCGGTCTCCTGGGTCACGAAGTCCCTGAGGCAGGTGCGCGAATATGCTTCGGGCGCTTCCAATCAGCTCAAGGAAGAACTGGGCACCGATTTCGAGGATCTGCGTAAACCACTCGCAGATCTGAACAAGCTGCGCGGAATGACGCCGCGCGCTGTGATCACCCAGCACCTTCTCGACGGCGACGACTCCATCTTCACGGGCAACTTCGACAAGAAGCCGCAGAGCGGAGTGCAGGAGCCGAAGACGCTGTCGAAGGACAAGCCACTCACCGCGGGCGAACGTCCTCCTGTGGACTTCGACGCAACCTAGATTCGATATGCGAAAGGGTGCCTGTCACCGATCGGTGACAGGCGCCCTTTCGCATGCGGGGTTCTACAAGTTGCGAACCGTATTGATACCGAGCGACATTCCGGCCAGCCCGCGCTGACGGACGGCCAACTTGTCGGCGATGTCCTTGAGTGCGATGGCCGCGGGTGAATCGGGAGCGCTGAGGACGATCGGCGTCCCGGCGTCGCCTGCCTCGCGGACGGACGGGTCCAGCGGAATCTGTCCGAGAAGCGGAACCTTGGCGCCGACGGCCTTCGTGAGGCGATCGGAGACGGTCTGCCCGCCGCCTTCGCCGAATACGTCCATGCGGGTGCCGTCGGGAAGTTCGAGCCACGACATGTTCTCGACGACGCCGGCGACGCGCTGGCGGGTCTGCAGGGCGATGGCGCCCGCTCGCTCGGCGACCTCGGCAGCGGCCTGCTGCGGTGTGGTGACGACCAGGATCTCGGCGCTCGGGATGAGCTGAGCCACCGAGATGGCGATGTCACCGGTGCCGGGCGGCAGATCGAGCAGCAGCACGTCCAGATCGCCCCAGAACACGTCGGCGAGGAACTGCTGGAGTGCGCGGTGAAGCATCGGTCCGCGCCAGACGACAGGAGTGTTGCCCTGGGTGAACTGCGCGATGGAGATCATCTTCACGTCGTGTGCAACCGGCGGCATGATCATGCGCTCGACCTGAGTGGGCTTGGCGTCGGTGCCGAGCATGCGGGGGATCGAGTGACCGTAGATATCCGCGTCGAGTACGCCGACAGACAGCCCGCGCGCGGCCATTGCTGCCGCGAGATTGACTGTCACACTGGACTTTCCGACGCCACCCTTGCCGGAGGCTACGGCGTAGACGCGGGTGAGTGAACCCGGCTGGGCGAACGGGATGACGGGTTCGGCGGAATCGCCGCGAAGCGACTTGCGGAGCTCGGTCCGCTGGGCGTCGTCCATGACGTCGAGTTCGACGCGGATCGCACCGACCCCGGCGACGTCGGCGACGGCCTTGGTGACGCGTTCGGTGATCTCGGTGCGCATCGGGCAACCGGCGGTCGTGAGATAGATGCCGATGTCGACGCTGTTGTCACTGGAGAGGGAGATCCCCTTGACCATCCCCAGTTCGGTGATGGGTTTGCGGATCTCTGGGTCCAGAACTCGCGCGAGCGCGGAGCGAACGTCGGACTCGGTCAGTACAGACATGACTCCATGGTAAGTCCAGGTAGGTCAGTGGATGCGCGGCAGGTCCGATGCGGCGGGCACGATGCCGGTGGAGTACCCGAGCGACCAGGCCAGAACGTTGGCAACGTAGGCGGCCGAGTTGTTGTAGCGGTGGATCGCGGAGGCAACCTGAGTGACGTCCTGCATGTTGAGTCCGCCGTCGCACAGGTACTTGCCGGTGGTCAATGCGGAGTCGAAAAGGTTCTGGGGGTCGGCGATTCCGTCACCGTTGCCGTCGCCGGCGTACTGGTTCCAGGTGGACGGGATGAACTGCATCGGGCCGACCGCGCGGTCGTAGACGGTGTCGCCGTCGAGGGCGCCGCCGTCGGTGTCCATGATGACGGCCTGGCCGGGAAGGCTGCCGTTGAGTGGCAGGCCGATCACGGGCTTGTAGAGGTTGCCGTTCGCGTCGGCGTCCTTGCCGTCGTTGGCGTGGCCGGATTCGACGCGGCCGATACCGGCCAGGAGTGTCCAGTGCATGTTGCAGTTGGGCTTCTCGACGGCGAGGATCCGCTCGGCGTTCTGGTATGCGGCGACGCTCACGCTCGGGATTCCGAGTGCGCCCTCGGCCATGGAGGCTGGGAGCGGGGGAGTCGCCTGCACGGGAGCCAACGGCGCGGGTTCCGGCGCGGGGGCGGGAGCGGGCTCGGCGATTGCTTCGACGGCGGGCAGAATCTGCGCTTGCGGTTCCTGCGTGGCTTGCGCGGCAGTGTCCACCGTTTCGGCGGAGCTGGTGTTGAAGAACGGAACCTTGGGAGCGGCGCCGGCCGTGTTGGCTGCGGTGACGAGTCCGATAGGGATGAGTCCGGTGAGCGCGATGACCGAATTTCGACGGATGTGCGAATCTGTCTTCTTGCTGTGCCGACCCACTGTGTATGCCTCCTGAACCTCCGCGAGGAGGTTTTCCGTTCAACTGACGGAGTCGAGGCTACCTGATTTGTTGCGCTTCCGTTATTCAACCGTGATCTAGAAGGGCAGTTTGGGGCATATGCACTGTTCTTTCGTGATTTTTTGGTTACAGAGCGGGCATGCCGGGCAGGCCCGGGAAGAACGGCGCGAATGCCGGAGCCGGGGCCGGGGCAGGTTCCGGTGCGGGGGCCGGTGCGGGTGACGGAGCGGGCTCAGGCGACGGGGCAGCCGGCGGCGAAGATTCCGCGGGCGCTGCGTCGGTGGTGGCGGGTGCCGTGGCGGCTACTGCCATGCCTGGGACCGTGCACGGCAGAAGGATGCCGTCCTGCAAGGCGTCGAGTGCTGCTGGATCCGGAAGGATTACGCACATGTCGTCGGGCCAGCGCCATCCCTCAGCCGTCAGAATCGGCCAGACGAGACCCCGTGAGGTGAGGACGGGGAGCGGGATGATCGGACCGGGAGCCGCGTTCCGGGCGGCGTTGGGTCCCGGAGTGGGGCTGGTCGGCGTTACTCCCGGCGGGATCAGTGCCTGGATCTCGGGTGAGAGCGCGGGCATGTCGGGCAGACCTGGGAAGAGAGGGGTGGTGGTCGGAGTCGGCGTCGTCGACGCAGATTCCTTGTCGCCTGCCGCCGGGTCGGTAGCTGCAGCAGCGGCGAGAACGGCCGAAGCGGCGGAGTCTGCCGAGGCGGCGGCGTTGATCGCCGAGCTGCCGGTGTTGATGCCGGTGGTGTACGGGAGCTGGCCGGAAGGAATGACACCGTTCTTGTATGCCGTCGACCACATGATCACGTTTGCCGCGTAGGCGGCCGAGTTGTTGTACCGCAGAACAGCTTTGGTCTCCTGGGCGACATCGCGCAGGTTGAGGCCGCCGCTGCAGAGGTACTTCGCTGCCGAGAGCGCCGCATCGAAGACGTTGTTGGGGTCCTTGATTCCGTCCCCGTTGCCGTCGCTGGCATAACCGGCCCAGGTGGCCGGAATGAACTGCATCGGCCCGACAGCGCGGTCGTGGGTCGGGTCGCCGTCGATCGCGCCTTTGTCGGTGTCCCGAATGACTTCGTTGCCTGCCAACCGTCCGTCGAGGACGGGGCCGAGGATCGGGGTGACCGTCGTACCCACCGACGTCGTCTTGCCGCCGTTGGCGTGACCGGATTCGATGCGTCCGATGCCGGCCAGGAGATGCCAGGGGATGCCGCAGCCCGGCGCCTCGGTCATCATCACCAGTTCGGCGGAGCGGTACGCGTTCAGAACGATCTCGGGGATGCCCAGAGAGGTGAGGACGACGGCCGCAGCGTTGGGCGCTGCCGGAGCGCCGGCGACCGTATCGCTGGGTGGGGCCGATCGTTGCGTTCGGACGGTGCGGGGCGTCGGGAGGAAGTCGACAGAGTCCGGCTGCGCAACGGAGGCGGAGCCTGCGAGGGCGATGGGGACCTGCGACCCGCCGGATGGTGCGCTTCCGGCCGTGAGGGCGGCTGGACCTGTTACGACAAGCAGTCCCCCCACCAGTGTGGATGCTGCAATCATTCCGCGTACTCGCACGATTCCCCTTTGCTGGTGCTCCCGCCTCGGAGTACCCACCGTGATAATCCATCCTGCTGTGACTTACGTTACATATCGGTCACGGTGCGTGCAGCAAAACTCAGCGAACGCTCAGCTAGTTGTGACTTTGTTTCGCAGTATTCGAGTCACGGTGCTTCTTCTTCGGGGTCGGTTCGCCGTCGGCGGCAAGGATCGACTTGATCTCCTCGAGCTCCCGCCGCAGGTAGTCGCGGGTGGCGACCTCGCCGACGGCGATACGCAGAGCTGCGAGTTCGCGAGCGAGGAATTCAGTGTCCGCTTTGGTTTGCTCGGCGCGTGAGCGGTCCTCCTCGAGCGAGACCCGGTCGCGATTCTCCTGACGATTCTGGGCCAGGAGGATCAGCGGCGCCGCGTAGGCGGCCTGGGTGGAGAAGGCGAGGTTGAGCAGGATGAACGGATACGGGTCCCACTGCAGCGCCACCGCGAACACGTTGATCAGGATCCAGACGATCACGATGATCGTCTGGATCGCGAGATAACGCCCGGTACCGAGGAAGCGGGCGATGCGTTCACTGACGCGTCCGACAGCTTCGACGTCGAAATCGAGATTGAACCGGCGGCTTCCGCGAGGCGTTTCCAGTCGTTGCCGTGCGGTCGTGCTCGACGCCCGTTCGCTCATCGGAGTAGTTCCTCGTCGTCGGAGTAATCCTCACGCCAGTCTTCCGGCAGGAGGTGATCGAGCACGTCGTCGACTGTCACGGCCCCGATCAGGTGGTTCTCGTCGTCCACGACCGGCCCGCACACCAAGTTGTAGGTCGCGAAGTATCGGGTGACCGACGCCAGCGAGTCGTCCGGCGCCAACCGGGGCATGTCGGTGTCGAGTATTCCGCCCACCAGGCTGGCGGGAGGCTCGCGGAGAAGCTTCTGCAAGTGGACGCAGCCGAGATACCGCCCGGTCGGAGTCGCCGTCGGCGGACGTACGACGAAGACCATGCTCGACAGCGCCGGGGTCACGTCGTAGTTGCGGGCGCGGGCAAGGGCCTCGGCGACGGTCGTCGAGGCCGTCAGTACCACCGGTTCGGGCGTCATCAGACCACCGGCAGTGTCCGGGGAGTGCTCGAGCAGGCGTCGAACAGGTTCGGAATCCTGCGGGTCCATCAACTGCAACAGTGATTCGGCTTCGGTCTCGGGCAGCTCGCCCAACAGGTCGGCGGCGTCGTCGGGATCCATCGCTTCGAGTAGATCGGCGGCGCGTTCGACTTCCAGGTGCATCAGCAGATCGGTCTGGTCGTCCGCCGGCAGTTCCTGCACGACGTCGGCGAGGCGTTCGTCGTCGAGTGCCACGGCCAGTTCGTGGCGGCGCTTCTCCGGCAGTTCGCGCATGGCGTTGGCCACATCGGCGGGTCGCATCCCTTCGTACTGCAGAAGGAGGTGAGCTACGCCCTGGCCGGGGAGCGAGAGATCGCTCTGGGTGAGGCCGGCGACGTGCTGCCAGTCGACGATGTGAATCGCCGCGCGTCGACCGAGGCGTCCGCGATGGCCGCGAACGGCGACCTTCGAGACGACCCAGTCTCGCGTTCGCGTCGATTCGATCCCGAGGTCGACGACTATCGTGTCGACGCCGTGAAGCTCCTCGAGTTCCGGGTCGTCCACGCGCACATGCGAATCGAGTACCTGCGCCAGCGCGAGTACTTCACCCGGCCGCTGGTTGAAGCGCCGCAAACTGACGTTGCCCGTGGTCAGGGTGACCGCACTCGGCTCGATGGCTGTCACGCGGAGCATCGGAACGAAAATGCGTTTGCGCGTGAACATTTCGATCACCAGACCGAGAACCCGCGGTTGCTGGCGTCCGATACGGACCGTGATGACGACGTCGCGCACACGACCGATCGATTCGCCGTCCGGGCCGAGCACAACCAGGCCGGCAAGCCTGGCTGCAAATACCTTGCCTGCTGCTGCCATGATTGCAAGGCTAATTCGTCCAGCGTCAAAATCTGCAACGGCGCCACCGAAAATCGAGAAGGGCAGTCCGCAATGACTTCACGCAACCGTTCCCGTCGATCGGTATTGGCAGTTCCCGGCAGCAGTCGGAAGATGATCGACAAGGCGAAGGGATTGCCCGCCGACGAGATCTTCCTCGACCTCGAAGACGCGGTGGCGCCGTTGGCGAAGCAGGCGGCACGAGAGTCGATCGGCGACGCGTTGGCCGAGGACGGGTGGGGCAAACAGGTCAAGGTCGTCCGAGTCAACGACTGGACGACCGAATGGACGTATGCCGACGTCGTGGAGGTGGTCGGCCGCGCCGGAGCGCATCTGGACGCCATTCTGCTGCCCAAGGTTCCCGACGCGAGTCACGTCCAGGCACTCGATTTGTTGTTGACGCAGGTCGAGAAGGCCAACGGTCTCGAGGTCGGCAAGATCGGAATCGAGCCGCAGATCGAGAACGCGATCGGCTTGACCAACATCGACGCGATCGCCACCGCGAGTCCCCGCGTCGAGGCACTCGTGTTCGGCCCGGCCGACTTCATGGCGAGCTTGAACATGCGAACTCTGGTCGTCGGTGAGCAACCGGACGGCTACGACCGCGGTGACGCGTATCACCACATCCTGATGACCATCTTGATGGCCGCACGTGCACACGGCGTCCAGGCGATCGACGGTCCGTACCTCCAGATTCGCGACGTCGAGGCTTTCACTCGGTCGGCGGCGCGGACGGCAGCGCTCGGCTTCGACGGCAAGTGGGTTCTGCATCCCACGCAGATCGAGGCGGCCAACGAGGTGTTCAGTCCGCGCCAATCCGATTACGACCGTGCAGAACTCATCTTGGACGCGTACGCGTTCCACACCTCGGCCGCCGGAGGAGGGCGGGGCGCCGTCATGCTCGGCGACGAGATGATCGACGAGGCGAGTCGCAAGATGGCACTGGTGATTTCGGCCAAGGGCCGCGCCGCGGGGATGACGCGCACGTCGGAATTCACGCCGCCCGAACACGCCTGACGCTCGCATAGCCGAACGAATCAGGTCTGTAAAGGGCACAATAGGGGTAGATGTACTTGCGTCATCCGCGCGGATGACGTGCCCGAAAAGAGGAGCGCAGCCAGCCATGTCCAATCCGCTCGGTCAATCGTCGAATGGGTCGCGCCGTGGAGCGTTGCCGACACCGCCTTCGGGATGGCCCATCGGGTCGTACCCCACCTACGCCGAGGCGCAGCGCGCAGTCGATTACCTCTCCGATCAAGAATTCCCGGTTCAGGACGTCACGATCGTCGGCGTGAACCTGATGCAGGTCGAGCGAGTTCTCGGCCGGTTGACGTGGGCCAAGGTGATCGGTGGTGGCATCGTCTCCGGTGCCTGGCTCGGTGTCTTCTTCGGCCTCGTGCTCGGAATCGTCACCGGCGGGTTCCTCGCTCCGCTGATCGCGGGCATCGTGGGCGGCATCATCTTCGGTGTCATCTCCACGACCATCCCGTACGCCGCGACGCGTGGGCAGCGGGACTTCGCCTCGACGATGCAGTTGGTCGCCGGACGTTACGACGTACTGTGTGAGCCCAAGACGGCGGAGTCTGCGCGCGACCTGCTCGCCAAGCTCGCCATCTGACATTCTCGCTCGGGCTGCCAACTTGTGTGATCTCGGTTACTTTATGTACACGCGGGCGAGGCAGTACTCCTTCCCGTGACCGTTTGCCGGACAAGGAAATAGGTCCCTTCTCCGGCAAAAGTGCCGATGTGTGGTGCGTCGGCCAGCCGAATCGACTGCGCCGTCTCGCCGCCCGAGGAGGACGGCTGTGCAGAACAAGAGATTGCAGGCGGGGCAGAAGAAGAAATTGAGGGTGGGGCTGCTCGGCGCGGCGACATTGTTGTTGGCGCCCTTGCTCAGTGCGTGTGGATCAGACAATGACGACGGCGTGGTGCTGTCCTTCTACACCGCCGCCGACGGCGCCGAGCAGTATGCGGAGGCCGCCGCCAATTGCTCGGCGGCGTCGAACGGTGCGTACCGGGTCGAGCAGAAAACTCTGCCCAAGGGTGCCGACGACCAGCGACTTCAGTTGGCCCGGCGTCTGACCGGCAATGACAAGTCACTCGATCTGATGACGCTCGACGTGGTGTGGACTGCCGAATTCGCCGAAGCCGGATGGGCATTGCCGCTTCCTGACGACGTGGCGGCCGAGGTCAGCAACGGGACGCTCGAGGGTCCGCTGGAGTCGGCGAAGTGGCAGGACCAGCTCTATGCGGCGCCATTGAACACCAACACCCAATTGCTCTGGTATCGAAAGGATTTGATGCCGGACGGGCAACCACCCCAAACCTGGGATCAGATGATCGACATCTCCGAAGGCCTGGCCGCGGAGGGGCGCCCCAGCTGGATCGGTGTGCAGGGCAAGCAGTACGAAGGATTGATGGTCTGGTTCAACACCCTTCTCGCCAGTGCCGGCGGATCGGTGGTGGGGCCCGACGGAACAACCGTGACGGTGGCCGACGGTGATGCTGCCCAGCAGGCGCTGACCGTCATGAAGCGCGTCGCTACCGCGAAGGGTGCGGATCCCTCGATCTCGCAGGGGGATGAAGCGTCGTCGCGACTGGGTATGGAGAGCGGCAAATCTGCCTTCCAGGTCAACTGGCCGTTCGTGCTGCCCGGCATCATGGAGAACGCCGAGAAGGGCGATCTGCCGTACATCGACGACAAGGGCAACGTCACCAGTGAGAACACCGGAAACACGGTGCTCACGGTGAACGGAGAACGGAATTTCCTTGCCGCTCCGTATCCCTCGGTGATCGAGGGTAAGCCGGCCGAGGTCACGATCGGCGGCTTCAACGTAGCGGTGGCCAAGACCAGCCAGCATCCGGACCTCGCGTTCGAGGCGCTCACCTGTCTGCGTAACGAGGAGAATCAGCGCAACAACGCGGTAGCCGGTGGCGTTCCGCCGACTCTCGAGAGCCTGTACGACGACCCGGCGTTCCAGGAGGCGTACCCGGCGTGGCGTGAGGTTCGCGACAGCCTGGACACCGCTTCGGTTCGTCCGGTTTCTCCTGCCTATCAGAGTATTTCGACGCTCATCACTGCCACGCTGAACCCTGTAGGAAACATCGATCCGGAATCGACCGTGAACGATCTTGCCGAGCAGGTACGCAAGGCAGTCAATTCCGAGGGGCTGATTCCGTGACGATCGACAGCGAAAATTCTGGAGCTGCAACAACAGTCGCGACGCCCTCGCCGGAGCCGAAGCACTCCGCGAAGTCGAAGATGTCGGACGGAAAGGCGGCCGAGCGTCGCCTCGGTCTCTGGCTGGTGGCCCCGGCCGCGATTCTCATGATCGCGGTGACCGCATATCCGGTGGTCTACGCCGTTTGGCTGAGTTTGCAGCGCTACGACCTGCGCTTCCCGGATCAACGAAAGTTCGTGTGGTTCGACAACTACGTGTCGGTGCTGACCGACGGTTACTGGTGGCAAGCGTTCGCGGTGACGACGTCGATCACTGTCGTCTCGGTCGTCATCGAGTTCGTTCTCGGACTGACCATCGCACTGGTGATGCACCGAACGATCGTGGGTAAGGGGCTCGTCCGCACCGTGGTGCTCATCCCGTACGGCATCGTCACCGTCGCGGCGGCATACAGCTGGTACTACGCGTGGACGCCGGGGACCGGCTACCTCGCCAATCTCCTGCCCGACGGCAGTGCGCCGCTCACCGACCAGATCCCGTCGCTCGCGATCATCGTCCTTGCCGAGGTGTGGAAGACGACGCCGTTCATGGCGCTGCTCCTGCTCGCCGGCCTGGCGCTCGTGCCCGACGACCTTCTCAAGGCGGCTCAGGTGGACGGCGCCGGCGCGTGGACCCGGTTGGTACGCATCATCCTTCCGCTGATGAAGCCCGCCATCCTCGTCGCTCTGCTGTTCCGCACACTCGACGCGTTCCGCATCTTCGACAACATCTACGTGCTGACGAAGGGAGCGAACGACACCGGGTCGGTGTCGATTCTGGGTTACGACAATCTGTTCAAAGCGTTCAACTTGGGCATCGGATCCGCGATCAGCGTGCTGATCTTCGTGTGTGTGGCCGTGATCGCGTTCATCTTCATCAAACTTTTCGGTGCTTCGGCTCCCGGATCCGATACGGAAGGACGCTGACATGACCGTGACTCCCAGACTCAAGATCAGCTGGTCCGTGGTCAACCTTCTGGTCTTGCTGTACGCGCTGGTTCCCGTCCTGTGGATCGCCAGCCTGTCCTTCAAACCGGCCGGAACGATCAAGGACGGCAAGTTCATTCCGGAGAAGTGGACCCTGGACAACTACCGAGGAATCTTCGACACCAGCGCCTTCACCAGTGCTCTGATCAACTCCATCGGTATCGGACTCATCTCGACGGTCATCGCCGTGGTGATCGGGACCATGGCGGCGTACGCCATTGCGCGCCTGGATTTTCCGGGCAAGAAGCTGCTGGTGGGTGTTGCACTGCTGATCGCGATGTTCCCGCAGATTTCATTGGTGAGCCCGTTGTTCGACATCGAACGACGGCTCGGACTCTTCGACACCTGGGCCGGACTCATCTTGCCGTACATCACCTTTGCGTTGCCGTTGGCGATCTACACGCTCTCGGCGTTCTTCAAAGAGATTCCGTGGGAACTCGAGAAGGCGGCTCAGATGGACGGCGCGACGCCGGGTCAGGCGTTCCGGAAGGTGGTGGCTCCACTGGCCGCGCCCGGTATCGTCACTGCGGGCATCTTGGTTTTCATCTTCTGCTGGAACGATCTGTTGTTCGCGATCTCGTTGACGTCGACCGAACGCTCAATCACCGCCCCTGCGGCCATCGCGAACTTCACCGGCGCTTCACAATTCGAGGAGCCCACCGGGTCGATCGCCGCGGCCGCCATGGTCATCACCATTCCGATCATCATCTTTGTTCTGTTCTTCCAACGTCGTATCGTGGCCGGGCTTACTTCCGGCGCAGTGAAGGGATAAGCCTGTGGCCGAGATCGTGCTGGACAAGGTGACCAAGCTGTACCCGGACGGAGCCAAGGCGGTCAGTGATGTCGACATCACCATCGCCGACGGAGAATTCATCATTCTCGTGGGCCCCTCCGGTTGTGGAAAATCCACGACTCTCAACATGATTGCCGGGCTGGAAGACATTTCGACCGGCGAGCTGAGGATTGCGGGTGAACGCGTCAACGAACGCGCCCCCAAGGACCGCGACATCGCGATGGTGTTCCAGTCGTATGCTCTGTATCCGCACATGACGGTGCGCCAGAACATCGCCTTCCCACTGACATTGGCGAAGATGTCCAAGGACGAGATCAACGCCAAGGTCGACGACGCAGCGCGGGTGCTCGACCTCACCCAGCATCTCGATCGCAAACCGGCGAACCTGTCGGGCGGTCAGCGTCAGCGTGTCGCGATGGGACGCGCAATCGTGCGCAGCCCGAAGGCGTTTCTCATGGACGAGCCGCTTTCCAACCTGGACGCCAAACTGCGCGTGCAGATGAGGACGGAGATCGCCCGTCTGCAGCAGCGACTCGGTACGACAACGATTTACGTGACCCACGACCAGACCGAGGCGATGACGCTCGGCGATCGGGTAGTCGTGCTGCGCGGCGGAATCGTGCAACAGATCGGTGCGCCGCAGGAACTCTACGATCGTCCGAACAATCTGTTCGTGGCGGGGTTCATCGGGTCCCCGTCCATGAACTTCTTCCCCGGACAGTTGACGGCGGACGGCGTCAGCACGCCGATCGGCGATGTTCGCCTGCCCGCGGCGGCGCAGTCGAAGATCTCGGGCAGCGGCTCGGGCAAGGACGTCGTGGTCGGTATCAGGCCGGAACATTTCGAGGACGTGGCGCTGGTCGATGCATCGCAGAAGCCACACGGTGGGACGTTCACCGTCGACGTCGACGTGCTGGAATCGATGGGTTCCGACAAGTACGCGTACTTCCTCGCTGGTGGCCCCGCCGTCAATTCTCGTGAACTCGAGGAACTCGCCGCCGATTCGGGAACGGCCGTCGCTGGTGGCGGTCAACTGGTTGCCAGGCTCTCGTCCGAGTCCACCGTGGCCCAGGGCAGGTCTATCGATCTGTGGTTCGATCCCGCCAAGATCGCAGTGTTCGACGGCGGTACGGGAGCCAATCTGCTGCTGTGACCGTTACCCGGGCAAGGTGACCGAATACGTCGCGCCCCAGGGGAGCGGTACCTGTTCGGGGCCGGGCGCTGCGTCGGCCGGCTCGGGTAGGGGGACCAGGCGGCCGAATTGTTCGTGATGGGTGGAGGCCGGGGCGGCTTGCGCTGTCCCGGCCACCACGGCGATCGGCGCCGCTGCCAGGGCGCCGGCGACGGCAAATCGAGTGGCGATGCGGCGCTTGCTTGCTCGGGTCGAGATCATGAGCACTCCTGCGTGGTTTCGAGGTTCGGTGAATGCTGTGCCATTCACGGTATTGCGGGTTGATTGTGAAATCTCGTGTGCGAAGCTCATTCACAGGGAACTGGGATGGGCGGCACAGGAGGACAGATGAACGAATCCTCGGTACGAACCGAGCACCTGCCCGGCGGCCCGGACCTCGAACGGATCATGCGCGAACACGCCTACCGCGGTGCGTACCTCCAACTGACGGTGCGCGGCGCTCTGGTGCTGTTCATCGCCCTGACACTGATCTTCGTCCCGCCGATGAACGACGCGGGATGGTGTTTCGCGATTCTGGGCGCCTATGCCCTCTGGTCGGCAGCCGTGGCGCTGTGGATCCGCAAAGGCGGCACCGGCCCGGTGACGATGATCTGGCTCGGCTTGTTCGTCGACCTCGCCGTGCTCGCAACTCTGACATTGCTGACCGGTCTCGCAGCCGAGCAGAGTTGGACCGCCGACATCTTGAGCAACGGGCTCTTCGTCATTCCGGTTCTTGCGTGTACGCAACTGCGGACGGACGTGTGTGTCGGCGTCGTTGCGTGCACGATCGGTGTGTTTTTTGCTTCCAGTTGGGCAACGATGACTTCGAATTCCGAGCCGTGGCCGTCGATCCTGCTGAGTACCATGGCCTTGGCCGGGGTGGGTGCGGGCGCAATCGGATTGACTCGGATTCAAAGGTCGCGAGTGTTGACCATCGGGCACCTCGTCGGGCATCGCACGAGCCTTCTGGCCGAACTCATGGGGCTCGAGCAGCGTGAGCGCACAGAACTGTCCGAGCAACTGCACGACGGGGCGCTCCAGTACGTTCTCGCGGCGCGGATGGATCTCGACGAATTGGCAGGCAGTGCGGAACCCATCGCATTGGCGCGAGCTGGGAAAGCGCTTGGTGAAGCGACAACGCTGCTGAGGTCGTCCGTCTCGGAACTGCATCCCACAGTTCTCGTCCACGTTGGCCTTGCCCGCGCGATCGGGGACCTCGCGCGCTCGGCGCAGGGACGCGGCGGAGTGGTGGTCGACGTCGACACTTCGGGCTGGAACGACGATTTACGCACGTCTGCCGACGAGGTCTTGTTCGGCGCCACCCGAGAGCTTCTGGGCAACGTCGTCAAACATGCCGGCGCGCAGAACGTCCGGATCGAGCTTGCACGACTGGACCACCGTGCGGTGCTCGTGGTCTCGGACGACGGTCGGGGGATCAGCGCCGATCGGATTGCCCAACGACGGGCCGCCGGGCACATCGGACTGCTCTCGCACGAACTGCGTGTGGTTGCCGCTGGTGGCTCGTTCTCGGTCGGACCGGGTGAAGAGTCCGGAACCCTCGCGCGAGTCGAGATACCGTTCGAGATCGTCACCGCCCCTGACCACGATCGTTGAGGAGTTGTCGATGGCTGCACTGATCACCGATCGCGAGCTCAACCTGGCGACTCTGGCGCGGCAGTTCCTGCTGCGGCGGGCCGAGGTCAGCGCGTTGGATGCGATCGAGCACCTGGCAGGTCTGCAGGCCCAGGCGCCGAATCCGCCCTACCTGGCACTGTGGGCGCGGCTGAAGAACTTTGCGGCAGAAGACCTCTCCACCCTTGTCGAGAAGCGCCAGGTGGTGCGGCTGGTTGCCATGCGGGGCACGGTCTTTGCCCTCTCGGCCGCCGATGCGGGTCCCTTCCGGGCCACGGTTCAGACGATCATGGAACGCGATCTCCACACCAACAGCACTCAGCGTGCGGCGCTCACCGGGTTGGATCTCGACGCGCTTGCGCAGGCGGGGCGTGACCTGGTAGCGGACGGGCCGCTTACTCAGATGCAGATGAGACCGATACTGGCAGAGCGCTTTCCCGGCCACGCGGCCGAAGGACTGGCGCACGGAGTTCGAGGGCTTCTGCCGATGGTGCAGGTCCCACCGCGAGGTCTGTGGGGACGATCCGGAGCACCGGCACTGACGACGTTGGAGAATTGGCTTGGCGCAGAGGTGAGTTCAACTCCAGATCCCGACGCGATGGTGCTGCGCTATCTGGCTGCCTTCGGGCCCGCGAGCGTGAAGGATGCGCAAGCGTGGTCGGGGCTCACGAGACTCGCCGAAGTCTTCGAGAGGCTACATCCGGGCTTGATCACCTTTGTCAACGCGAAAGGGGCCGAGGTGTTCGACCTGCCGGATGCGCCACGACCGACCTCCGGAACACCGCCGGTCAGAATCCTTGCTCCGTTCGACAACATCCTGCTCTCGCACGCCGACCGCTCGCGAATTATGGACGAGCAGTATCGAACTCGCGTCTTCACCGTCAACGGCATAATCAAGCCCGCCATCCTGGTGCGCGGAAAGGTGGTGGGATTCGCGACGGTGACGGCGGCCAAGGAGACCGTCGAGTTGAGCGCGACTCTGTTTGCGCAGCAACCGAAGACCGCGCTCGCGTCCATCGAGAAAGAAGCGCGTTCGTTGCTGAAGTTCATGCACCCGAAGATCCCGACCCGAGAGGTGCGGTTCGCTGTCGCTACGTAGCAGGCTTGTGCTTTCGCGGTGCTCGATCGCGTAGTTCGGCCACGATCTCGTCATTCCACATGTGCCGCCGCACCAGTCGGTACCGCTCCCGGGCGATCCACAAGTACGCCTCGGCGTCGGTGTGCTCGGGCAACATGTCGGCGCCCCTCAGCATTCGCACGACGGGGAGAAACTCCTCGCCGAACCAGCGCCGGGCGACCGTGTCTCGGCCGAGGAACTCACCCTTTTCCTGCATGAGCCGAAAACCCCACGCCTCCACGCACTCACTGAGTTCGGCGTACTCCCACGGGTCGGTGACCTGGACAGCTTCGCGTTGTGAACCCTGCAGCGGAACGCGAGTGAGGAAGAGTCGGCGATGGTCCTTGATGAGCAGATCGGCGCGCTGAGTGATGCCTTCCGGCGAGATGCGCGTGATGATCTCGGTGACGTACGCGTCGATTGTCTTCTGGTGCATCGCACACGCAATGGACACTCGGTGGTGTCCGTCGATCACGAAATGCATGGAGCCGACACGGTACAACTGAACGGGTGGCACCGATTCGCCGCGTCGTTGCGCCACCGCAAGTCGCTCCCAACGAGCGCGCGAATGAGTGGACGTCGGACGGAAGTACCTGTCGAAATCACCTGTGCGGTCGACACTTCCGACTATCGATTCGATGGTGACGACCTGTAGACCCAGAGACTTCTCACCAACCTTGCCGAGCGCTGCGACAACCTCGTCGAACGGCAGGATCGCGTTGACGTCGTCCGGTTCGCGTCGTAGCCAACTGACCAGACGGGCAACGTCGGCGCGTCGACGCTGACGAGCGAAGTCGTTTTCCGCGTCGGCTGTGGGAAATCCGGTGTCACGAGCCATGTCGGCGCCTCACGATCGTCGGCGGAGTACCTGGGGAAATCTCCATCAGCGTGAAGCCGACGGTATTGAGCACGATAGTCCGGCCTACCTCCAGATCGAGAGGTGTTCGCCCGTGCGGGTGGATGTGTCCGTGAATCATGACCGTCGGATCGAGGGTGTGGATCAAGGGGGTGAAGCATTCGAACCCACGATGTGGCCGATCCTCGGCGTCGCCGACACCGCGGGCGGGGCTGTGGGTGAGCAGCACATCCACGCCCGCCCGGCCGCCGGGAAGCCGCGACTGCCAGGCGTTTCGCCAGGTGAGCGAGCGGGCGCGTCGGCTCTGCTGGCGCTCGGACCACTGATTGGGACCCGTGTTGTATCGGATGGAACCACCGAGGCCCGCGATCCGCAGACCGGCGACGGTCACGATGCGTCCGTCTGTGTTGACTGCGCCGGTCGGGCCGGGCCACTGCGCCGGCATACCCGCCCGCATCCAACCGGATCTCTTGTTCGAATATCCGGACAGATCGACGTCGTGGTTTCCGGGAACGAACACGCACGGCGCATTCAGTTGGTCAGACAGGTACTCCAGATACGCAAACGGCAGGTCGCCCGCGCCGAGGATCACGTCGACTCCGAGTGAACGAACTTGACTGCTCCACAGGAATTCGACGGTCTCGTCGCTGACAGCGAGAACGGAGACCATTTCGACGACGCTACCGCCACCGCGAGGTATCTGCGCTGCGAACCTCGCGGGCACGGTGTTTAGATGGACGAGTGTCAGACAGCGTCGTATCTTCCGTCCGGGCCCATCTCGTCAGCAGCATCGAGGGGCCGGACCCCACCGCGGCCTCAGTGACGTTCCTCGGTGTCGAACCGCTGGACGTGCTGCGTTTCGAATCACCCGACGGCCTGGTCCGCTACGTCACACTGGGGTGCTCGCGTCATCCGATGGGCGACCCCAATGAACTGGTCGCAGACCCCACACGCGGTCCTCGCGCCGAGTTGGTGCTCACCCTGCGCGGTGGCACGGGTGTCGCGTCGGGTGTGGCCAGGACGCTCGCGGTGCTGGCTGCGGCGCCGTCCGTCGAAGGCGTCGTGCTGCTCGAGGACGCACTGTTGGACCTGGGCGAGCCGCTGTGGAAGGACACTGCGTTCACGGCGGTGCTTCTCGGTGACAGCGGGATCGCCGACCTGACGCTGCCGGAGCCGTTCGATCCGGTGCGCTTCCTTGGCGTGGTCCCCCTGACCGGTACCGAAGCCGCCTGGGTGCGTCTGCGCGGCGCGGAGGCCCTGCGGGAAGCGTGGACCGAGGCGGGGATCGACATTCGCGATCCGCACCGTTCCGCTGCCTCGCTCTAGCTGCGCCGGCGCTTTGTCCGTCAGATCATTCGGCGTGCACGAGGATGTCCGCCAAGTTCTCGAGACTTACCCGAACGGTCCGTGAAAATGCTTTCGTCACGATCGGGTCGGCCATCTTGCCGAATACGCCGCCGAGTCCGCTTTCGCTGTCGAGTCGGTAGGTGACCCGAGTGCCGTCACCGACTTCTTCGCAGGTCGTGGTCTGCGAGAAGCTGACCGGACTTTCGACGGACGTCGATTTCGACGATCTCGGTGGGTCGTACTCGGTGAATTCGGATGTCCACTCGAGGCGCTTGCCCAGGATTCTCGAGACGCCGTGCCAACGGCTTCCCACGCCCATCGGGCCGTCGGTGATCTGTTTGCACTCGACCATCGAATTCTCCCAGTTGGGCCAGTTCTCGGCGACGGCGATGTACTCCCAGACGTCCTTGGGTGGCAACGCGATCTCTACAGACTGCTCGACTGTAGGCATGGTTGTTCCTCCATCTCTCCTGGATCTGAATTTGCTTGTCGCAAAATGAATTTCGGGAACGGAATGAAAATGCGTACCCATATCCATTGTCCGCCTGCGACGGTGGCAAGTACAGGGAGTCAGCGTGCGAGGTTCACAGCCAGTTGTTGCGACGGAAGAGAAAGAACAAGCCGACACACACCGACGCGATGAGGAACAGGATGGACTGATAGCCGTACTTGTAACCGAGTTCCGGCATGTTCTCGAAGTTCATTCCGTAGATACCGGCAACGCCCGTCGGCACGGCGGCGATAGCGACCCAAGCCGAGATCTTGCGCATGTCGGTGTTCTGTTGCACCGCGATCTTCGCGAGTGCGGCATCGACCAGAGAGCTCAACACCTCGTCGTATTCCGAGATACGTTCGGCCACGATCGTGTGGTGATCCCTTACGTCACGGAAGTATCGCCGGATCTCCTTCGGGACGAGGCCGCCCGCGGGCTGGGTCAGCTGGAGCAGTGGCAATCCGAGTGGAGTGACCGAGCGTCGTAGTTCGACGATTTCACGTTTGAGCAGGTAGATATGCTCGACGGCAACGGTGTTCCGCGGGTTGAACACCAACTCTTCCATGCTGTCGACGTCCTGCTCGACGAGTTGAATGACGGAGAGATAGCTGTCGACGACGTGGTCGGTGATCGCGTGCAACACCGCGAACGGGCCCATGGCGAGACGCTCGGGATTCTGCTCGAGTGACTTGCGCACGCTTGCCAGTTCGGAGTGATCCCCGTGACGGACGGTCACCACGAAGTCTGGACCGACGAACACCATGATCTCGCCGGTTTCGACGATCTCGCTCGCCGTCGCGACGGACTCGTGCGGTACGTAGACGACCGTGCGCAGCACCAGGAACATGACGTCGTCGTAGCGTTCGAGTTTCGGGCGCTCGTGTGCATGGACGGCATCCTCGACCATCAACTCGTGGAGTCCGAAAGTTGCTGCGACATCTTGCATCTGGCCTTCGTCGGGTGCATGCATGCCCACCCAGACGAACGCGTTGTCTCGACTACGGACCTCGGCCAACGCGGCGCGGTGCGTGTACTTGCCCGGCAACCGCACGCCGTCAACGTAGACCGCGCAGTCGACGATCGCGCGGGCTGCCGGAACGGGGATCTTGGGCGCATCGGCTTGCGTCGATTTGCCGTTCGACCAATTCGGCAGTGACGGCATGGTTGGCACGCTCGCTCCTTCTCGGTCTGTAGTGCAGGGGAACGGCACTGCGGCGACACGTGATCGAATTGCGCTGCCGCTGCGGCGTAATCGTACGTCAGCTTCCGGCTCGGCCACCGGAGCGCGATGAAGTTGCCGATTGCTGACACACTGGAACAGTGCGAATAGACCTTCACACCCACTCCAACGCATCGGACGGCACCGATACCCCGGCTGCCCTCATGCGCGCCGCAGCCGACGCCGGACTCGACGTCGTCGCCATCACCGATCACGACACGACTTCGGGCTGGGCCGAGGCGGCGCACGCCTTGCCGGCCGGCGTCAGCCTGGTTCGTGGGATGGAGATGTCGTGCGAAGGTCGAGGTGAGCGTGGTTGGCCGGTCGCTGTTCATCTGCTGGCGTACCTGTTCGATCCGACGCACCCCGAATTCGCCAAGGAACGTGAGCGACTGCGCGCCGAACGCGTCGAACGTATCCGGGTGATGACGACCATGATGGCGCGCGACGGTCTGCCCGTCGATCCCGATCAGATCTTGGCTGACGCCGGTCCGTCCGTCGGACGCCCGCACGTCGCAGCGGCCCTGATGCGAGCGGGAGTGGTGTCGAGCATCAGTGAGGCTTTCTCCGACCTGTTGTCCAGTCGAGGGAGATACGACGTTCCCAAGTACGACACTCCGCTCGAGTACGCCGTCGAACTGGTGGCAGCGGCCGGGGGAGTAACTGTCCTTGCGCATGGACGTGCCCGTTCGCGCGGCGGATTGCTTGCGCTCGACCACATCCGTGATCTGGCCGATCTGGGTCTCGGGGGTCTCGAAGTCGATCACCCGGACCATCGCAGCGACGATCGTGACGTCCTGCGCAGCCTGGCCGTCGACCTGGGCTTGGCAGTCACCGGATCCTCGGACTACCACGGCGAGAACAAGACGATCGGACTCGGCGACGAGCTGACGGACGAGGCCGAGTTCGACAAACTCGTCTCGGCTGCCACCGGCGTGGAGGTACTTGGGCGCTGATGCTCGACACCACGCTCTACCTCACCGTGTTCATCACGCTGTTCGTGATCATGGACCCGCCCGGAGTCATCCCGGTGTTCTTGTCACTGGTCGGCCGCAAAAGCCGTGAAGATCGCAACCGAGCGGCATGGCAGGCCCCCGCCGTCTCCCTTGCGGTCATCTCGGTCTTTGCCATCGGCGGTCAGGCGATCCTCAACTACCTCCATATCGGCATTCCGGCATTGCAGGGCGCAGGCGGATTACTGCTGCTTCTCATCGCACTCGAACTGCTGACCGGGAAGGCCTCCAACCGTCCGCAGGGAGCCGACGACGTCAACGTCGCACTCGTTCCTCTGGGAACGCCGATGATGGCCGGTCCCGGTGCAATTGCGGCTGTCATCGTCTTTGTCGCCCAGGCCGATGGTGAAGCGGCGTCGTATCTGGCGATCGCGTTGGCGATTCTGTCCATCCACCTCGTGCTGTTCGTGGTCCTGCGCTTCTCGACGGCACTGATCCGGATACTGGGTGAGGGTGGCATCAGCCTGCTGGCACGCATCGCCGGTCTTTTGCTCGCCGCCATCGCAGTTCAACTCATTGCGGAATCAGTCCGCGGATTCGTCGCGGGAGCGTAAGAGATGACATACGACGACAGGTACGAGGACGACTACCGGTACCAGGATTATCAGGACTATCAGTACGAAGACGATTACGACTATCCCGCCGACAAACGACAATGGCTGCTGGTTCGCGCTCTACGCGCCCTGAGCGGCACCGTGGCGGCCGGAATCGTGGTCTTGACACTCGTGATCATCGGTTCGGCATATCTGGGCGGCAACCGCGGATTCCCGGGTCCGGGAACAACGTCGATCACCGCGCACATTGCGGCTTCGGTGGTTGCTTTGGCCGCGCAGATCTGGTGCGACCGCAGGCGGGGTATCGCGGCGGTTGCCGGATCGGTGGTCGTGCTCGTGGTGGCGGGGCTGTTGTTGGTGACGCAGTGGTGGGGATGACACGGTGGGGATGACGCGGTGGGGATGACTGGGTGGGATGACACGGTGGAGATGACACGGTGGGGATGACGACTCGGGTTTGAGTGTGGTGAGGAATCCGACCGCTTGGAGGATTTGATTGTGATCCGACTCTGGTGGCAAACTGGAGTTACTTCGAGGCGGCGCCACAGCCCGGCCCCGAAGTGCAGGTTTCGTCAGAATTTCTCCCGAAACCTAGATTGCATGGATACGCCAGGGCTCACCCGCCCCACACCATGACGCTTCGGATGTATTGCGGCCCACTTTCTCGCGCACGCCGAATGCTCTTCTTCTCAGTAGTCGTTCGCGGAAGAAATGATCTCTGACCGTTGTGAACGTAGTTTCGCAGCGGTCCGAAGGATTACTTCCCAGTAACCCAGCCCCGCTTGAGGCTGGACTAATCAGGAGTGTCATCGTGTCCCTCGTGACTGAAGCCATCAACGTACCCAAGGTCGAGTTGACCGACGAAGAAATCTTTGCCGCTCACGTCGGTGGCAAGCTCTCGGTCGAGACCACAGCACCGCTCGATACGCAGCGGGCCCTCTCGATCGCCTACACGCCGGGTGTTGCTCAGGTGAGCCGCGCCATCGCTGCAGACGAAACCCTCGCCGATCGATACACGTGGACCAACCGACTTGTCGTCGTGGTCAGCGACGGCACCGCGGTTCTCGGACTCGGCGACATCGGCCCCCGCGCGTCGCTGCCCGTCATGGAGGGCAAGTCGGCACTGTTCAAGAACTTCGCCGGACTGAACTCCATTCCGCTGGTTCTCGACACCAAGGATCCCGACGAGATCGTCGAGACGCTCATCCGTCTGCGCCCGAGCTTCGGCGCGGTCAACCTCGAGGACATTTCGGCGCCGCGTTGCTTCGAGATCGAGAAGCGCGTCATCGAAGCCCTCGACTGCCCCGTCATGCACGACGATCAGCACGGAACCGCCATCGTGGTCCTCGCTGCCCTCAAGGGCGCCGTGAAGGTTCAGAGCCGCGACATCACCACACTCAAGGTCGTCATCTCCGGCGCCGGTGCTGCGGGTGTTGCGTGCGCGAACATCCTGCTCGCCGCCGGAATCAGCGACGTCATCGTGCTGGACTCGAAGGGCATCATCTCGGGCGAGCGCAGCGACCTCAACGACGTGAAGGCAGAACTCGCGGCCCGCACCAATCCCCGCGACCTGCACGGTGGTGCCATCGAGGCTCTCGAAGGTGCCGACGTGTTCCTCGGTGTCTCGGCGGGCAAGATCCCCGAGGAGCTCATCGCTTCGATGGCTCCCGAGTCGATCGTGTTCGCGCTCTCCAACCCGGACCCGGAGATTCACCCCGAAACCGCGTCGAAGTACGCGGCGATCGTGGCTACGGGTCGCAGTGATTTCCCGAACCAGATCAACAATGTTCTCGCCTTCCCCGGTGTGTTCAAGGGCGCGCTCGACGCCGGCGCCCGTCGCATCACCGAAGGTATGAAGCTCGCTGCCGCCGAGGCAATCCTGTCGGTGGTCGGCGACGAGTTGGCGGCGGACAAAATCGTCCCCAGCCCACTCGACCCTCGCGTGGCACCCGCAGTAGCGGAAGCCGTCGCGGCCGCAGCGCATGCTGAGGGCGTGACCAGCTAAGAGGGACTACGAAAGCCCCGATCGGGACCCGCACACAAGGTTCCGATCGGGGCTTTTCGTGTGTACCGATCTACAGACGAGTGAGGTCGGGTGTTCGGCGCAGCCTGCCGGTCCCGGGAACCGATGCCCAGACCACCAGCGCCAGTAAGCCGTCCACGACCAGAGCCACAACCGCGACCAGGATTGCGCCGACGACCACTCGGTCGTACTTGTAGAGCGCGAGACCGTCGAAGATGTACCGGCCGAGGCCGCCGAGGTTGACGTAGGCGGCGACCGTTGCCGTGGCAATCACCTGCAGTGTCGCGTTACGCAGTCCGCCGAGAATCAATGGCAGCGCATTGGGTATCTCGACGCGGAAGAGCACTTGGAGTTCGGTCATACCCATCGCCCGCGCGGCCTCGACGACGCCGCGGTCGACGCTGGCAATTCCGGCGTACGTGCCGGCGAGTAGTGGGGGAATACCAAGGATGACGAGGGCGAGAATCGGCGGCATCACTCCCAGGCCCATGAGAAGAACAAGGAAGGTGAGCAGGCCGAGAGTGGGCAGTGACCGCAGTGCGTTGACCAGACTGACGACCACGATCTCACCGCGACGCAGATGGCCGATGAGTAATCCGATGGGCACCGCGATCACAGCCGAAAGCGCCACGGCCAGAACGCTGTACCAGAGGTGCTGGAGGATGCGGGTGCCGATTCCGGTGTCGCCGCTCCAATTTCCGGGATCGACGATGAAGTCCCAGGCTCCGGTGAAGATGCTCATACGGGTTCCCCCTCGGCAGCCACGACGGCGGGGACCTTCGACGAGGTCGATGTTCTGGTCCACGGGGTCAGGAATCGGCCGATCAGATACAGGATCAGATCGAGCGCCAGGGCCAGCACGACAATCGCGATGATGCCGGCAACGATCTGGTCCGGGTAGTCGCGGTCGTAACCCTGTTTGAACAGAACTCCCAGCCCGCCGATTCCGATCAGCGATCCGACCGAAACCAGCGAAATATTGGTAACGGCAATAACTCTGATGTTCGCGATCATCACCGGCAGTGCCAACGGCAACTCGACCGTCAGGGCGCGTCGTAGCGGTGTGAACCCGACGGCGGTGGAAGCGTCGATGACGTTGTCCGGCACCGAATCGAGTGCTTCGGGCACGGCCCGGATGAGCAGTGCTGTCGCATAGACGCTCAGTGCGATCACGACGTTGAGCGGATCAAGGGTCTTGAGTCCGAACAGCTGGGGGATGGTGACGAACAGCGCGAGCGACGGAATCGTGAACGCAATGCTCGCCAGGGTCAACGTGATTCGGCGCAGCCATCTGACGTTGCGGATCGCTGTTCCGACCGGAACAGCAATCAGGAGACCGATCAACAAGGGCAGCAGCGCCAGATACAGATGGGTCTTCGAGTAGTCCACGACCGTCGAGAAATTGTCGATGAGCCAGCGCATGCCGCTACGCCCCGAATCCCTCGGTGAAGGCGACTCGGTTGCGTTCCTCGTCCTCGCGTCGACGCTGATCTGCCAATTTCGCCACGACTTCGGAGCCAAGGATCCCGCCGATGACCGCTCCCTCGCCGTCGACGGCAACGCCGATACCGGAAGGGGACGAGATTGCCGCATCGAGTGCTTGGCGTAGATCACCGCCGGGGGAGAACAACGAACCACCGGCCGACGTCGACTGCGCAAGAGTGCGTCCCGAGCGCAGGCCTTCGACGCCGGTCACGTCGATCCATCCCTGCGGACTTCCGCTGTCCGTGACCACGAGAACCCACTCGCCCAATTCCAGACGCAGAGCCTTCAATTCGTTCTCGACGGCCGTGCGTACGGGGTGTAACGGAACCTCGTCGGCAGCGCGGAACGACAATCCCCGATATCCGCGATCGCGTCCGACAAATCCGGCGACAAAATCCGTTGCCGGTGCGGCCAACACGTCGCGAGGTGCCGCAACCTGCTGAAGCCGCCCGCCGGGACCGAAGACGGCAATGTGATCACCGAGTTTGACTGCCTCGTCGATGTCGTGGGTGACAAAGACGATCGTCTTCTTCAGTTCGCTTTGAAGACGGAGCATTTCGGTCTGCAGATCCTCACGCACCACCGGGTCGACGGCGCTGAAGGGCTCGTCCATCAACAGGATCGGCGGATCGGCAGCCAATGCTCGCGCAACTCCCACACGTTGTTGCTGCCCACCCGAGAGTTGCCCGGGATAGCGGGTGGCAAGGGAGATGTCCAGACCGACTCGTTCGAGTACCCCCAACGCGGCTTTGCGCGCTGCGCGGCGGGACTCACCGCGCAGTACCGGAACTGTTGCGACGTTGTCGATCACGGTGCGATGCGGAAGCAAGCCGGCGTTCTGGATGACGTACCCGATGCCGAGACGCAGCTTCACCGCGTCGGTCTGGGTGATGTCACGACCGTCGACGAAGATCTTGCCCGACGTCGGTGTGATCATCCGGTTGATCATGCGCATCGACGTCGTCTTGCCGCACCCGGACGGCCCCACGAACACCGTGAACGACTCGGCCTCGATGGTGAGATCGAGACGGTCGACGGCGGTGGTGCCGTCCGGATACTGCTTGGTGACGCCCTCGAATGTGATCACGTGACTACGAGACCGGCTTGTCGAGGCCCTGCGCCGTCACCCACGCCTTGGCCGCCGCTGCCGGCTCCGTCTTGGTGTCGCCGGACACCTGGACGTTGAGTGCCAACAACTCTTCGGTGGTGAGCTTGGCGGACACCGCATCGAGGACTGTCTTCAACTTGTCGGAAGACTTCGACGCGCGCAGCACCGGCACCACGTTCTGAGCCGGGAAATTGTTCTTCGGGTCTTCGAGAACCACGAAGTTGTTTGCCGGGATGGAGGCAGACGTCGTGAAGATGTTTGCCGCCGTGATGTCGCCGGACGAGAGAGCCTTCACTGTTGCCGGTCCACCGCCGTCGGCGATCGGGACGAAGTTGGCTGCCGAGATGTCGAGACCGTAATTGGACTTCAAACCGGGCAATCCGGCTGGACGTTCCTGGAACTCCGCCGGAGCGCCGAACTTGACCTCGGCGGAATGCGGAGCCAGATCGGCGATCGTCTTCAGGTTCCACTTGTCAGCGGTTTCCTTCGTGACGACCACGGCGTCCTTGTCCTCGGCGGATGCAGGCGTCGCAATGGCCAATTCCGACCCGAGAGCTGCGGGAAGAGCAGCGAGGACATCAGCGGAGCTGGTGGCCGTGCTGTCTGGATCCAAGTACTGCAGGAGATTTCCCGTGTAATCCGGAATGACGCTGATCGACCCGTCCTTGAGCGCCGGAATGTACGCCTCACGGCTGCCGACATTGAACGACGTGGACACATCGAACCCGTTGACACGCAGTGCTTCGGCGTAGATGTTGGCGATCGTCTCGGATTCGGTGAAGTTGGCGGAGCCGACGACAACCGCGTTGGGATCGCTGTTGGAGTCACCGTCACTGCTACCGCACGCTGTCAGTGCAGTCAGAGAGACAACGGTTGCCGCGGCTACGAGCCAACGGTTGGAACGAAATCGTGAGGTGCGCATGAGCGTCCTTCCGGTTTTTCGGGCGTCCCGTGTTTCGGGCGTCGGAAACCATCCCCTTGTGGCGAAGCCACCCGAGTGGCTTCGACGGCGCCGCCACCGAGTGGCTGCGTCAGGACTGGTTACCGCGCATCGCCCGACAAGTGTAACGATAGGTACCGACATGGCACGGTTTTCGATCCATGGGATTGGATGTGAGGATTTCGGTGAAGAGCACACGCACGAAGTATTCGACTGTTGTTGCAGCACTGATGGTCCTGCCAATTCTCAGCGGATGCGCAAACGGTGATTCGGTGGTAGAGAGCGCCGGAGCGGAGTCTCGTGACCAGATCGTGGTGGCTGCTGACGCATCAGTGGAGAGTTCGGTGTTGGCCGAGGTGTATTCGACGGTGCTCTCATCCTCCGGTCTGTCGGCTCGCGTCGAATCGGTGGGTGGAGGCAGAACCCAATCACTCGAGGCTCTGGACGCAGCGCGAGTCACCTTGGTGCCCGAGTTCACCGGTGCGCTGCTCGATCACTACGACCCGTCATCCCCGGCCCGCAAGGCCGACGACGTCTTCGAAGCCTTGAGTCGCTCTCTGCCGGAGGGTCTTTCGGTCTCCGACTATGCGATGGCCGAAGATCGTGCGGTCCTCGCACTCGACACCGGATACGCACAGTCGTTGGGAGCGAAGACGATAGAAGCCTTTGCTCCTTCGTGTGCCGCGGCGACGCCGCTCGTCTCCGCGAGATTCGTAGAGGACGGGGCAGTGGAACAGTTGGCCGAGGGCGCCGAGTGTGTCTTCGCCGGTGTCGATCAGGCAACGCCGGCAGACGTACCCGGTGCACAGGTATTCGGAAGCACGACGCTGTCAGCGCTGGCACAATCCGATGCCGTCACAGTGCTCGCTGATTCGAATCACGTTCTGGCTGCGCAGAATGTCGTTCCGCTCTTTCGAGCGGGCGCACTGGGAGATTCGGCTGTCAAGGCGCTCAGCGTCGTTGCGGGTGAACTGTCCACCACCGATCTCGCCGCAATGATCGAGCAGGTGCGGACCGGCAAGGCGTCAGCCTCGGAAGTGGCACGAACCTGGTGGGACACCCGTCAGTGAGAGCTCGATCCCACTGCTGAACTCGAATCATCCTTGGCGCGAATCAGTTTCGATGCGATGAACTGGCCGAGGTCGGCAACGGCGTCTGCTGCTTCCTTCACCAGTGACGCCTGTGCGTGAGCCACATGCCACAGTCGTGCGTACTCCACCAGGGACACGTCGACGCCGGCAGCGGAGAGCTTGTCGGTGAACGTCATGATCTGCGGGTAGAGGACCTCCTCGGAACCGACGTGAATCCTGGTGGGCGGCAACCCGTCGAGCTTGCCGTGCATCGGCGCGTAGCCAGGATCAGTACGGTCGCCGCCGGCAAGGTAAGCGTCGGCGGCATCGAAGGACCAAGCTGTGTTGACCACCAGGTCGGCCTTTTTGGTAGCACCCCGATCGCCGGGATCGACCCACGGCGAGATCAGTGCGAGCGCGCCGGGGGTCACGCCGTGACGCTCGATCAGACGCAGAGCGGTCGCCGCGGCCAGACCGCCACCGGCCGAATCGCCGGCAATGGCAACGCGGTCTTCCGAATAGTCGAACTCGGTGACCAACTGCATGAAGGCTGAGACCGCGTCGTCGAGAGCGGCGGGATACGGATTCTCCGGCGCGAGACGGTAGTCCAAGGTGAAGACCGCACTGGACGACTCACGGGCGAGATGAGCTGCGAGAGAACGGTGTGTGGCCAGCGAACCCAGCGTGTACGCCCCGCCATGCAGGTAGAGAACTGCGGTGGGGCGCTCGGTTGCGCCGACGGTGATCTTCTCAGCCGGTCGGCAAGCCAGCTCCAGCGGGCGCACGACGGCGCCCGCTGGAACCTGCTGTAGCGGTGCCCCGGCCTCGAGCAACAGACGTTGAATCCGATACGGCAGCCGCGAGTTGAAAGCCAGACGGAAGTACGGCTTCAACAAGAATGCGACCACGGGCAGCGGAAGGGTGAACGTGCTCACCGGCAGGGCTCCTGACTCTTTATGCGAACTGCGCTGTGAAACGAACGACGCTGTGAAACGAACTCAGCTGGACTTGGGCATCATTCGGCCGGCGACGATCGCGACGATGCGCTGGTAGCCCGATCCTACGAGGCGAACCCAGGCGTCGAGTGCGATTGCGTCCATCCCGATGAGAACTCGCGGCTTGCTCTTGCGAACACCGTTGACGATCGTCTTGGCGGCGTCCTCCGGAGTGGTGCGCGCGAGCTTGCGGTCGAAGAACTCGGAGAAGACCGCAAGATCTTCGCCCGGACCTGCGGTGGCGTTGCGCGCGATGGCGGTCTTGATTCCGCCCGGGTGCACACAGGTGACCTTCACCGGGTGCTTGGCGATCAGCATTTCCTGGCGAAGCGACTCGGTGAAACCGCGAACGGCGAACTTGGCCGAGTTGTAGGCGCTCTGACCCGGCATCGACAGCAGACCGAAGAGGCTCGACACGTTCACGATGTGCCCGTCACCGGAGGCGATGACGTGGGGAAGGAATGCCTTGGTGCCGTTGACAACTCCCCAGAAGTCTACGTCCATGACACGTTCGAAGTCCTTGAACTCGGACTTCTCGAAGGTGCCGTGGTACGCGATTCCGGCGTTGTTGTAGATCTGGTTGACCTTGCCGAAATGGGCGACAACCGCGTCGGCGTACTCGAGAACCGCTTCACGCTGGGTGACGTCGAGATGGTCCGACTTCACCTCGGCGCCGATGGCCTCCACCAGACGGGCTGTCTCGGCGAGCCCGACGGTGTCCACGTCGGAGATCGCCAACTTGGCGCCCTGGCCGGCCAGGTTCAGTGCGAGTGCGCGACCGATGCCCGATCCCGCTCCGGTGATGACTACGACCTTGCCTGCAAAATCACTCATTGTGCTACTGCCTTCTCGTCGTCGAGGTCGATCTGTGAAGTGGTCGCGGTGCCGACGGCGCCGAGATCCGAGGTGGCGACGCTACGGTATGCCGCGAGGTCGAAATGCTTGGTGGCATTGCGGAACTGGAAGGTGAAGCCAGGCCACAGGGTGGTGTTGTTTCCGTGCTTGTCCATGTACCAGCTGGCGCAACCGCCGTTGTTCCACACGCTCTTGGACATAGCTGCCTGCAGGTCCTTGTTGTACTTGTCCTGCTTGTCCTTGCGCACCTCGATGGTGCCGATGTCGTACTTGTCGATGGTGGCGATCGCGTCGACCAGGTAGTTGATCTGCGACTCGATCATGAAGACCATCGACGAATGTCCGAGGCCGGTGTTGGGGCCGACCAGGAAGAACATGTTGGGGAAGTTGGCAACTGCCGCGCCCTTGTATCCCTGCATGCCGGTCTCTTCGAAGACCTCGGCGAGCGAGCGTCCGTCCTTGCCGAAGATTCCCGCGAAGGTGGGGGAGTCGGTGACGTGGAATCCGGTCGCAACGACGATGGCATCGATCTCACGGGTGGTGCCGGTCTTCGAGACGATCCCGTTGGCGGTGACCTCCTCGATGCCTTCGGTCACCAGGTCGACATTGTCCTGGGCGAGGGTGGGGAAGTAGTTGTTCGAGATCAGCATGCGCTTGCAGCCGATCTGGAAGTTGGGCATGACCTTCTTACGAAGATCCTTGTCCTTGATCTGAGCCTTCAGGTGACGCTCGGCGGCGAACTGCAGCGGCTTCATGAAGACCGGCGCCTTGGCCAGGCCGACGACCTGCGTCTCTCGCATCCAGTAGATACCGGTGCGGCACAACTTCTGGAAGCCGGGGAGGTACTTGAACGCGAGATGCTCGATCTTGGTGTACTCGCGGTCTGCGCGGGGCAGGATCCACGGCGCCGTGCGCTGGTACACGTCGAGGTGTGAGACCTTCTTGCCGATAGCGGGCACGATCTGGATGGCGGAGGCGCCGGTTCCGATGACGGCCACGCGCTTGCCCGTCAGATCGGCATCGTGGTTCCAGCGCGAGGAGTGGAAGATTTCGCCCTTGAATCCGTCGATGCCCTTGATGTCCGGAAGTGAAGGCTCACACAGTGCGCCGACGGCCGAGACGACGATCTTTGCGACGAATTCACCCTTGTTGGTGCTGACGTGCCAATGAGCCGACGACTCGTCCCAGCGGGCTGAGAGAACGTCGCAGTCGAAGATGTGCTTGTCGAGCACCTTGTGGCGGTTGGCCACCGACTGGATGTACTTGTAGATCTCGGGCTGGGTGGAGAAGGAGCGCGTCCACTCCGGATTGAGTGCAAAAGAGTACGAGTACAAATGCGACGGCACGTCACACGCGGCGCCCGGGTAGCTGTTGTCACGCCAGGTTCCACCGACGTCGTTGCCGCGCTCGAGAACGACATAGTCGGTGATGCCGGCCTGTGCCAGTTTGATCGCCGCACCGAGACCGGCGAAACCGCTGCCGATGATCAGTGTGCCGACGTGGCGAGTATCCGCGGCAGGTGCTGAGGTATCTGTAACTGGAAGACTCATGTAGGGAACGATATGCCTTTATTGAGTCACGGTCAATAGCTTATTGACGGATATTCAGTAGTCTATTGGGCATGGACGCAGTAAAGCGAACGCGGCTCGACCCTGCGCAACGCCGAGCGCAACTCATCGACCTTGGGGCGCGCATGCTGGCCGAACGGCCGCTCGAGCAGATTTCCGTCGAGGACATCGCCGATCAAGCGGGGGTGTCGCGTGGGCTTCTGTTCCACTACTTCGCGTCGAAAAGCGAGTTCCATCTCGCCATCGTCCGACACAGCAGTGAACAGATGCTCCAGCGCACGGAGCCGAGCGAGTCGGACGATCCGATGCTCACCCTCCGATCGGTGCTGGCGTCGTACGTCGACTACGTGACCGAGAACCGCAATACCTACGTCTCGCTGCTCCGGGGGACCGCCAGCGGGGATCCGCAGATGCGTGAGGTGTTCGAGCAGACTCGCGACATCATGGCCAAGAGAACCCTCGATCAGCTCCCCAAGATCGGCCTGACTCGAACGCCTCAGGTGGAGTTGGCCGTTCGAGGTTGGATCGCGTTTGTCGAGGAAGCCACCATCAGTTGGCTCCGCGCGCCCGCAATCACCCGCGAGGAACTGATCGACCTGACGGTTCAGTCGTTGCCCGCGTTGGCACTGGCCGCCGTCGGCTTCGATGCCGGGCCGGATCTGGGTCTGCTGCAATCGAATTGACGTGAACGCAGAAAGGCCGGGCCCCACACTCCTTGCGGAATGTGGGGCCCGGCCTTTGGGTACTGCCACTGCTTACTTGGTCGGCAGGAACGCCACTGCTCAATTGGTCGGCAGGAACGCCTCGTCCAAGATCTCCTGCTGCTCCACCGCGTGCACCTTGCTCGATCCCGAAGAGGGAGCGGACATCGGACGACGCGAGATGCGCTTGATGCCGGTCAAGGTCTCCGGCAGAAGATCCGGCAGAGCCAGTCCGAGGAACGGCCACGCACCCTGGTTTGCGGGCTCTTCCTGAACCCAACGGAACTGATCCGCATTCGGGTAACGGTCCAGGGTCTCCTTGAGACGACGCTTCGGCACGGGGTAGAGCTGCTCCATGCGCACGATTGCGATGTCGTCACGCTCGTCCTTGTGCTTCTTCGCCAGAAGCTCCCAGTACAGCTTGCCGCTGACCAGCAGAACCCGCTTGACCGATTCGCGGGCGCTTTCGCCGCTCTCGAATGCAGGCTCCTCGAAGACGGAACGGAACTTGCCCGTCGTGAAGTCCTCGACGTTGCTGACTGCAGCCTTGTTACGCAGCATCGACTTGGGCGTGAAGACCACCAGCGGACGGCGGATGCCGTCGAGGTGATGGCGACGCAGCAGGTGGAAGTAGCTGGCCGGAGTCGACGGAACCGCGACGGTCATCGAGCCTTCTGCACACAGCTGAAGGAAACGCTCGATGCGACCGGAGGTGTGGTCCGGACCCTGACCCTCGTGACCGTGTGGCAGGAGCAGCACGACGTCGGAGAGCTGACCCCACTTGGCCTCACCCGAAGAGATGAACTCGTCGATGATGGTCTGCGCGCCGTTGACGAAGTCACCGAACTGCGCTTCCCACAGGACCAGAGCGTCGGGGTTACCCACCGAGTATCCGTACTCGAAGCCCAGACCTGCGTACTCGGTGAGTGCGGAGTCGTAGACCATGAACTTGCCGCCGTTTTCGGCGTCGGCAGCGATCTTGGCGATCGGGCTGTACTCGTTGCCGGTCTTGCGGTCGATGAGGACCGAGTGACGCTGCGTGAACGTTCCACGCTTGGAGTCCTGACCCGCGAGGCGGATCAAGGCACCCTGCTCGGCCAACGAGCCGAACGCGAGCAATTCTGCGAACGCCCAGTCGACATGTCCCTCACGGGCCATCTCTCGGCGCTTCTCGGCAACCGGCTTGACGCGCGGGTGAACGGTGAAGCCCTCGGGGACGTTGACGAACGCATCACCGATGCGCTCGAGGACCTCGGGAGCGACAGCCGTGGTCAGGCGAGCCGGGGGAGTCTGGTCGAGTTCGACGGACTCGGACGGTTCGGGCTGGAACTTCTCGAGTTCACGGACCTCGTTGAAGACCCGTTCGAGCTGGCCCTGGTAGTCGCGAAGTGCGTCTTCGGCTTCCTTGAGCGAGATGTCACCGCGGCCGATGAGGGACTCGGTGTAGCTCTTACGAACGCTGCGCTTGGTGTCGATGACGTCGTACATCGCCGGCTGGGTCATCGACGGATCGTCGCCCTCGTTGTGACCGCGGCGGCGGTAGCAGATGAGGTCGATGACGACGTCCTTGCCGAACTTCTCACGGAAGTCGACGGCCAGCTGAGCAACCCAGACGCACGCCTCGGGGTCGTCGCCGTTGACGTGGAAGACCGGTGCGGCGATCATCTTCGCGACGTCGGTGCAGTACTCGGACGAGCGTGAATGTTCCGGAGCGGTGGTGAAGCCGACCTGGTTGTTCACGACGATGTGTACGGTGCCGCCGGTGCGGTAGCCGCGAAGCAGCGAGAGGTTCAGCGTCTCGGCGACAACGCCCTGACCGGCGAATGCAGCGTCACCGTGCAGCATGAGCGGCAGGACGGTGAAGCCTTCTTCGCCCTTGTCGAGGATGTCCTGCTTTGCGCGGACCAGGCCTTCGAGAACCGGGTCGACGGCCTCGAGGTGAGACGGGTTGGCGGTCAAGGAGACAGCGATGTCGTTGTCACCGAACATCTGGATGTACGTTCCGCTGGCGCCCAGGTGGTACTTCACGTCGCCGGAGCCGTGAGCGGCTGCCGGGTTCATGTTGCCCTCGAACTCCGTGAAGATCTTGGAGTACGGCTTGCCGACGATGTTGGCAAGCACGTTGAGACGGCCACGGTGCGGCATTCCGATGACGACCTCGTCGAGCTGGTGCTCGGCGGCCTGGTCGATCACGGCGTCCATCATCGGGATGACGGCTTCGGCGCCTTCGAGCGAGAAGCGCTTCTGGCCGACGTACTTGGTCTGCAGGAACGTCTCGAAGGCCTCGGCGGCGTTGAGCTTGCTCAGGATGTACTTCTGCTGAGCGACCGAAGGCTTGGCGTGATGGCCCTCGACGCGGTCCTGGATCCACTGACGCTGATCCGTCTCGAGGATGTGCGTGTACTCGACGCCGACGTGGCGGCAGTACGCGTCGCGCAGCACGCTCAACACGTCGCGCAGCTTCATCTTCTCTTGGCCGTGGAAGCCGCCGACCTTGAACTCGCGGTCCAGATCCCACAACGTCAGGCCGTGGCTGATGACGTCGAGGTCGGGGTGGCTGTGGAACTTGTCCTTGACGAACTGCAACGGGTCCGTGTCGGCCATGAGGTGGCCGCGGTCACGGTATGCAGCGATCAGTTCGAGAACACGGGTGTTCTTGTCGACAGCGCCTTCCGGCACGTCCTTGCGCCAACGCACCGGCTCGTACGGGTTGCCGAGCGCGTGGAAGATCTCGTCGTAGAACTCGTCGCTGATCAGCAGGTTGTGGATCGTGCGCAGGAAATCGCCCGACTCGGCACCCTGAATGATGCGGTGATCGTAGGTCGAGGTGAGGGTCATCAACTTGCCGACGCCCATCTCGGCCAGCTTCTCGTCGCTGGCGCCCTGGAACTCGGCGGGGTATTCCATCGCGCCGGCACCGATGATGGCGCCCTGGCCCTTCATCAGGCGAGGAACGGAGTGAACCGTGCCGATGCCGCCCGGGTTGGTCAGCGAAATGGTGACGCCGGTGAAGTCTTCGCCGGTGAGCTTGCCTTCACGGGCGCGTCGGACGATGTCCTCGTAAGCCGCGTGGAACTGGACGAAGTTCATCGACTCGGTGTTCCGGATGGCGGCAACAACCAGTGAGCGGTTGCCGTCCTTGCCGGGAAGGTCGATCGCGAGTCCGAGATTGGTGTGCCCGGGCGTGACCGCGTTCGGCTTGCCGTCGATTTCGGCGAAGTGCCGGTTCATGTTGGGGAACGCGTTGACTGCCTGGACGATCGCGTAACCCAGGAGGTGGGTGAACGAGATCTTGCCGCCGCGGGTACGGGCGAGGTGGTTGTTGATGACGATGCGGTTGTCGAACATCAGCTTCGCGGGGATGGCACGCACGCTGGTTGCTGTCGGAATCTCGAGCGAGAGCGACATGTTCTTGACGACCGCTGCTGCGGCGCCGCGGAGAACCTTGGTTTCCTCGGCTCCGCCGGCGGGAGCGGGCTTCGCGGGAGCGGCCGCGGGCTTGGCTGCTGCAGGCTTGGCGGGGGCGGCCTTCGCGGCGGGCGCTGCCGTCTTCGCGGGGGCCGGTGCGGCCGCCTTGGCAGGCGGCGCAGGAGGTGCGGTCTTGGGGGCGGGAGGCGTGGCCTTGGGAGCAGCAGGCGGAGCTACAACAGCGGCGGGTGCAGCCGCGTTGCCGTTCGAGGCAGTCCCGTTTCCACCTCCCGTGTTCGCCGAGTCCGGCGAGTAATCGGTCAAGAATTCGTGCCAACTGGGATCCACGGACGACGGATCGTCCTGGAAGCGTTGGTACATCTCGTCAACCAGCCACTGGTTCTGTCCGAATTGGGATGTAGAACTGCTGCTCACGGCAGGTGTTCGCCTCGTTTCTATTTCGGTACCCGATCAGAGCGCCTATATATGTGAGATTAGCCCGAGCGTGTGACGAGCAATTGTGCGGCACACAATTTGTGAGCTGTCTCACGGAAGTCCGTGATCTTGCGATCGCGCACTACCTCTCGGCGGTACAAATCCGTGCCGACTGTCACGCGACGGGGTTGCCTTCGATGACAGTTCTCGACGTCAGATTATTCCCCTCACGCGCCTGCGATGCATCCCAGAGTCCCGAGTAGTGACCACCGGCATACCGCAGAACATCGTGCGGGCCGTATTCAACGATACGTCCCCGGTCAACTACGACAACGAGGTCCGCTCGGGCAGCTGTCGCGAGGCGGTGAGCTACGACGACGGAAGTCCGTTTCCGGGTGACCGACCGACTTGCTTCGAGCACCATTCGTTCGGTCGCGGGATCGAGCGTCGCGGTCGCCTCGTCGAGGAGCAGAAGGTCCGGGTCGACCAGTTCGGCACGGGCCAATGCGATCAGTTGGCGTTGGCCCGCCGAGAGCCCCTGGCCGCGCTCGCCGACGGGATGATTCATGCCTCCACGCATGTCGGCTATCGAATTCAGTGCGCCGACGGAACGCGCCGCTTCCTCGATCTCCGCGTGCGACGCCGACGGCCTCCCGTACGCGATGTTGTCGGCGACCGTGCCGGTGAACAGATGCGCCTCTTGCGGGACCACGCCGAGGCGACGTCGGTACTGCGAGAGGTGGAAGTTCCGGATGTCGGTTCCGTCCACGTCGACGGATCCGGACGTCGGGTCGTAGAAGCGGGCGAGCAACTTCACCACCGTCGACTTCCCGGCACCGGTTCTGCCGACGAGGGCAACCGTCGTGCCCGGCGGAATCTGCAGATCGAAATCGGAGAGGGCGTCGACGTCCGCACCCGAGTACCGGAACCCGACCCCGTCGAGATGGACGGCGCCGTCGAGCCGTCCGGAGATCGCGATCAGATCCTCGCTGTCGGCTGTTTCGATCGAACTCCGAGTACGCAGAAGGTCACCGATTCGTTGCAATCCGACGTTTGCCTGTTGGTAACCATCGAACACTTGTGAGAGTTGCTGAATCGGTCCGAACAGCAGTCCGAGGTAGAGCACGAACGCGATCAGTACGCCGGGTGACGTCGACCCGTTGGCGATCTGGTGCGCGCCGACGAACACCACTGCGGCCAACGCGAGGTCGGACAGGAACGAGATGAACGGGAAGTAGATCGAAATGGCTCGCTGCGACCGCATCCGCGATCGGCGGTAGCTTTCGGAGCGTTCTGCGAACCTACGCGCCGCACCTTCTTCGCGGCGGTAGGCCTGAGCCGCTCGCAGACCGGCGATGTTCTCCTGGAAGTCGGCATTGACGAGCGAGATCCGTTCGCGGGACTGGCTGTAGGCAACCGAGGAGATCTTGCGGAAGATCACGGTCGCAACCACGAGCGGTGGGATGACGGCCAGCGCCACCAGTCCGAGCGTCACGTCGGTCGCCAGGAGTGCGATCGAAATTCCGCCGACGGTCAGAACGCTCACGATCGCCGTCGACATGCCGGTTTGGATGAACGACGACAGCGCGTCGACGTCGGTGGTCATGCGCGTCATGATGCGCCCGGACAATTCACGTTCGTAGTAGTCCAGGCCCAGGCGCTGCAGGTGTGCATAGCTGCGCACGCGGAGCCCGAACAACACGCGTTCGCCGGCCCGGGCGGTGAGCACCGTCATGACCGCGACGACGACCCAGTCCGCTGCGACCAGGAGGGCGCCGAATGCCGTCGCTATCCAGAGCGTGCTGCTGTCCGCGGTCACGACTCCGTGGTCGATCGCATATCTGACGAGGGAGGGAAATGCGATCGCCGCTGCGGAGTCCAGGGCAAGGCACACGACAACCGCCAGTAGAACCCAGCGGACCGGCGTCAAGATCTGTCGGAGTGAGAACTGTGGATTCGATTCGCGCAGGCTCTCGGGAGCGATTCCGGGGTCTTCGCGTGCGGGTGGGAGAGCATCGACTGCTGCCCGCAGGGACGGCGTCACCGCGATTCCGCTGAGCGCTCCGGCCATCGGTCCGCCCGCACCCTGCGTCGTAGCGGCTGTGCTGTCGGCTTCGGATTCCGGTGCCTGCGGCCACAACTGCTCGGTTGTCGGCTCGCTGCGGTCACGTCCGAAAGCATCGGAGTCGACGTCGTCGAGTTCGGTCGGTAGTTCCGGCGGCGAGGAGAACAGGGCACGAAAGAGCGGACATCGCGCTTCCAGTTCGTCCACGGTTCCGGAGTCGATGATCCGTCCGCCGTCGAGAACCGCGACCCGGTCTGCGAGCGTCAGGGTGGACCGCCGGTGAGCGAGGATGAGCGTGGTCTGGCGCCGTCTGGCCCGGAACGCGTCGAAGATCGCGGCTTCGGTAGCCGCATCGACTGCGGAGGTCGCGTCGTCGAGGACCAGGATCCGTGGGTCGACGAGCAGTGCCCTGGCAAGTGCGATGCGCTGACGCTGGCCGCCCGACAGCGTCAGACCTCGTTCACCGACAACGGTGTCGTATCCGTCCGGGAGTGCCTCGATGAACGAATCTGCCTGTGCCAGTGCTGCTGCGTCGCGGATGTCCTCGTCGGAGGCGTCCTCGCGGCCAAGTGCGATGTTGGCGGCAATGGTGTCCGAGAACAGGAACGGTTCGTCGAAGACGAGGCTGACGGCGGCACGAAGCTGCTCACTGCGCAGTTCGCCGATGGGGAACGTCTCGCCGGCGGTATCGACTGTCACCGCACCCGAAGTCGGTGCGTAGAACCGCGGGAGAAGCAAGGACAACGCGGTCTTGCCCGACGCGGCCGGACCCACGACGGCGACGGTCTCGCCCGGTTCTATGCGGAGGTTCAGCCCGGTCAGGACGTCGCGTTCGGTGTCGAATCCGAATGCCACGTCGTCGAAGGTGACTCCGAGAGGACCGTCGGGCAGGTCCACCGGATGGTCTGGATCGGCGATGTCCGGCTGAGCGTTGATGACGTCGTAGACACGCTCTACAGCGGCGCGCGCCAGCTGCGCCATGACGATGACCGACGACAGAGTTCGGGTGACTCCGGTCATCGTCACGATGTAGGTGGCGAACGCGAGAAACGTTCCCACGGTGATCTTGTCGTGCAGTGCGAGATACCCGCCGAGAGCGATCACTCCCACCTGCCCGAGCTGGGGCAAGGCGGCCATGGTTGGCGCGAATTTCGCGTTCAACCACGCGGCGCGAAGGCGCTCGGAGTACAGCGTGCGGCTATGTTCCTCCAGCTGGTCGACGGCTCGTTGTTCCTGCCCGAATCCCTTGACGACGCGAACGCCGGTGACGGTTTCCTCGACGTGTTGGGCGAGGTCGGCGGCACGCTGCTGCGCGGACCATGTTGCGGCGAAGAGCATCGGTCGCATCAGGAACACCACCAGCCCTACTGCTGGGATGACGGCGACAGCGACGAGAGTCAACAGCGGCGAGAGCCACGCCATGATGCCGATCGCCAGCACGAATTGCAGGAGCGCTCCCGCGGACATCGGCACCATCGCGAGCAAACCCTGGACGAGCTGCAGATCGGTGATGGACCGGGAGACGACCTGGCCTGTGCGGATCTGATCCTGCCCGCGTCCGTCGAGGCGTTGCAGCGAACCGAGCAGGGCGAGCCGCAAGTCGTGTTGAACGTCGAGCGAGAGTCGGCCGGCAAGCATCCGTCGGCCGTACTGGCACGCGAAGCGGACGATCGCGAGCAACGCGATCGCCAACGCGACGAACCCGATCACCTTGCCCGGGTTCTCCTGGCTTGCGGCGTCGAGCGCATAGCGGGTCAGGAGAGGAAACGAGATGTCGATCGCAGAGGCGATGACCGTAACGAGTAGCGCGCCGATCGCAACTCTTCGGTGCAACCAGCATGCGTGGGCCAAGCGGCGGATCCAGCCCGGAGCTCGATCCACCTCTCCAGCTACCGGACTGTCCGTGTTGATCGTGTTCATCGAGATCCACGGTAGACCCGGCCCCAGACAGCTTTTTCAGGTGATGTCGCGGGTCCTGGTCCGTAGCCAACCGAGCCCGCAGAACAGAACTACCCAAGCGGCCAGCATCATCGGGCCGCTCGGCCAGGACGCAAACGCGTCGACGTCGATCGACGGTGCCGCATTGACGATCGTGCCGATCGTGGCCGACACCGGAAGCGCGGCCCCGATCCCACCGAGATCCATCGCGAGCAGCACGGCGCGGACGATCCATTCACCGAAGACGAACCACAGGATGACCGAGAGGGCACCGGCCATCGACGAACCGGTGAGCAGGGCCACCCCGGCGCCGAGTAGTGCCCACAGCGCACACGCCAGAATGCCTGCGGCGCAGATGGCGAAGAGATCGGTGGTGAAGCTGAAGTCCCGGCCGAAGAGCAACATCGCGCCGATGCTGACTACTTCGACCGCCAGTGCGTAGCCGACGGCGAATACCGCGACGACGGCAAGCTTTGCGCCGAGAACTCCGTCGCGGCCGCGAGCTGTGAGGAACGTTGTAGTGAGAGTCTTGTAGCCGAATTCGGATCCGGCGGTGAGCGCTCCGAAGACGGCCGCGAACACCAGGACAAGCGTGTTGGAGACACCGAGGCTGACGCCGGTGGACACGACATCGACGTCGAAAGTGGTGTCGGCCGAATCGGCCACAACTTCGACGAACGTCCGAGTCGAGGCAGCAATCAGCACGGCCACGACCACCGGTGCGATGGCCAGTGCCCACCAGTAGCGCAAGGTGAGAACTTTGAGTGTCTCCGCGCGCACGAGCGTGGTCATCTGTGTCCTCCGGAAGGTCCGTATGCGGCAGGGCCGTAATAGCCCGGTCCGGAACCGGGACCGGGTGGGCGGTGGTATCCGACCTGGGGAACCGCGTACTGCGGTGTTGTCATCGCGAGGAACAGTTGCTCGAGATCTGCGCCTTCGGTCGCGACACCGAAGATCGTGACACCGGCCGCCGACGCCACCGGTGGGAGGACCGACGTGTCGGTGCCGCCCACGGCGAGCCGTCCGTCCTGCGTGATCTGGGCGTCGATGATTCCGCGAGCGGCCAATGCCGTGGCGAGGAGCGCTGGATTGGAACACGAGACGAGCAGTCGACTGCGCTGGGAGCGACGAAGTTCGTCCATGGTCCCTTGGTAGACGAGTGAGCCGGCGCTGACGATGACCACGCTGTCGACCGTCGCTTCCACTTCACGAAGCGCGTGGCTCGAGATCAGAACCGTTCGGCCGGAACCGGCGAAGGTCTGCAGGAACTGACGTAGCCACGCCATGCCTTCGGGGTCGAGTCCGTTCGCGGGTTCGTCGAGGACGAGGATCTCGGGATCACCGAGCATCGCGGTGGCAAGGATCAGGCGTTGGCGCATCCCGAGTGAGAAGGTGCCGGTCTTGTGGGCTCCGACCGAACTCAGACCGACCATGTCCAGAACCTGCGCTGCGCGCTGAGTCGGCATGCCGATAGCGGCCGCGTAGATCTCGAGGTGTCCGAGCGCCGTTCGTTTCGGATGGAGACTGCCGACGTCGAGTACTGCGCCGACGGCCCGGGCCGGGTTGGGCAGCAAACGCATCGGAGTGCCGTTGATCGTGGCCGATCCCGACGTCGGTGACACCAGTCCGAGGAGCATCCGCAACGTGGTCGTCTTGCCCGAACCGTTCGGGCCGAGAAACCCGGTGATCGAGCCCGCCTGAACGTCGAAGCTCAGGTCATTGACCGCGCGCGCCGCCTTGAACGTCTTCGTCAACCCACGAATCTCGATGGGGGCAGAGAAGGATCCCATTGCGGTGTTCGTCAATGCTGCTCCCGGGTCGGCGGCGAATACGTGATGCGAGCCTACGGCCCGGACGGCTATCTGCGGATGGCCCGGCGTGACTCCGTCTGGGGAAGCACTGCGGCATCGTCGGCAGGCATCACGATCAGGTGATCGGTCCACCTGGCCGGTGCCGGTCCGAAGGCTTCGCGCGCATTCTTGACGACTCCCTTGCCGATGGCACGGTTACCCGCACCGCCGATGACCGCACCGATTCCGGCGGGAACGAGCTTGCCGAGGATCAGTGCGCTGCGCTTGGCGGCGTACTTGGTCACGAATTTCCGCACGAGGGTGCTGTTCATTCCCCTCATCGTGGGTCCGGGAATCTTGCTCGTGATTGCCGTTCCCCAGTTCTTGGCCGTGATCCCGGTGGCCTTCTGGACGATCTCCATGCCGGATTCGCCGAGTGCGACTGCCAGTACCAGGGCACGTCGTTGCTGATGATCCTGCACGGAGATTCCGTGGACAGACGCTATTGCCAATGTGAGCAGCGCCGACGCTTCGAGGAAGAAAGCCGATTCCGCACCGACTGCAGCGATGGACGCGACTGTTCCGACGCCCGGCACCGCGGCCGTGGCACCGACGGCGCTGCCGCTTCCGGTCACGGCGAGAATGAACATCTTTTCCATCCGCTCGACGATCTGAGCAGGTGACTCGTCGGGGTGCGCTTTACGGACGTGGTTGACGTATTTGGCCACTGCGGGCGCTTGCAGGCGGCTTCCGTTGTCGAGAACGGAAACGAGGACCTTCTCGATACGCCCGCTGTCGTTGTTCGTCGACTTGCTCATTGCTGCCCCTCCACAGTTGTCCTCCTCTGAAGCGAGGTGGACCGTATCTCGAGAATAGGTGAAGTTTTCGGTAGCGGCGGTGATCGCAGGGGCCATAGGCTCGTACGAGACTCGGTTTTCTTCGTGAGTTTTCCCAGGCAGGAGTTCGAGTGTTATGACCGCCACTTCGGAATCTCGTTCGACGACCATCTGGCCGACACTGCGCTACCTCGACGCCCGGGCTGCAATCCACTTTCTGGTGAGCACCTTCGGTTTCGTGGAGAAGGTCGTCTACGGCGAGGGAGACGTGGTGGACCACGCCCAACTCGACTGGCCGGGCGGTGGCGGCATCATGCTGGGTTCGCCGCGCACCGATTCGGCGATCGCCGGCCTGCCGCCTGGAATCGGTTCGGTATACATCGTCGTGGACGACGCGGACGCAGCTGATGCACTCCACGAACGCGCTGTCGCGGCGGGCGCCACGATCACGCAGGGATTGCGCGACGAGGACTACGGTTCGCGGGGGTTCACCTGCCGTGATCCCGAAGGTGTGTACTGGAGTTTCGGCACGTACGCAGGGGAGTAGCCGCCGCGACCTATCTGGTGGCCCAGTGCTCTGCTGGAACCACTTCCGACGGGATGGGCGGGTGAGGCGGTGTGCCGTCCCCGAACGGTCGGCCACCCAACTGTTCGCGCCCGTGCGGTTCGAGCCAGTGCGTCAATTCCGGTCCCTTGGGCACGATTCCGGAGGGATTGATCTCGGAATGCACGATGTAGTAGTGCGCTTTGATCTGTGTGAAGTCGATGGTGTCACCGAATCCGGGAGTCTGGAACAGATCGCGTGCGTAGTCCCACAGCACCGGCATCTCGCTGAGTTTGCTTCTGTTGCACTTGAAGTGGCCGTGATAGACGGGATCGAATCGCACCAGCGTGGTGAACAGGCGCACATCGGCCTCGGTGATGGTGTCTCCCACCAGGAATCGTTGCCGGGCAAGACGTTCGGTGAGCCAGTCGAGGCGGGCGAACAGCGTGTCGTATGCCTCGTCGTACGCCTGCTGTGAACCGGCGAAACCGCAGCGGTAGACGCCGTTGTTGACGTCGCGGAACACGTACTCGGCCACTTCGTCGATTTCGTTTCGCAGAGGCTCCGGGTACAGATCCGGTGCGCCTTCGCGGTGGTACTTCTTCCATTGCGTCGAGAAGTCGAGGGTGATCTGTGGGTAGTCGTTCGTGACCACCTTGCCCGTCGCGATCTCCACCATGGCGGGCACCGTGATTCCCCTGGGGTATTCGGGATCTCGGGCGAAGTACGCGTCCTGTAGTCGCGGGATCTTCAGTACGGGATCGACGCCGCCCGGGTCGAGATCGAAAGTCCAGCTTCGCTTGTCGTGAACCGGACCGCAGATGCCCATCGACAGTACGTCTTCGAGGCCGAGCAGACGGCGGACGATGATGGCGCGGTTTGCCCACGGGCAGGCACGTGCCACGATCAACCGGTATCGCCCCGGTTCGACGGGGTAACCGTCGCGACCGTCCTCGGTGATCCGGGTCGGGATGTAGTTGGTGTCGCGTTTGAATTCACGACCCTCTTCGACGAATGTCGGTTCGCTCGCGCCGTCTTCCGTACTCATCTGCGGTCCCTCTCGTTCGAGTGTCATTTCGAGTGTCAACTGGGCAGGTGCACGTGTACCCGAGCGTATGCCCCCAGAACGTCGAATTTGGCTTTACGTGGAAGCGTCGCGGCGATCGCGCTGCCGCGACTCGTGCGTAGCTGGGGGATCAACCCGGAATCGAGAGCGTCCTCCGCAGCGAGAAGCGTTACTGCGCAGCCGATTCCGTGACGGCGATGCGCAGGAGCAGTCAGGGTCGTGAGATCTGCCACGAATCCCTGAAATTCGGAGTACGCCGCGCATCCGAGCACCTCGGTGGAATCGGTGACGGCGGTGAACCACCGCGTCCGGTTCTCGAGGTCGGCCGTGGTGCTGTCGTCGGGTGGGCACAGCGCAGCGACGGCGAGGGCGTCGTCGACCTCGTGGGAAATCAGCAGTTGCTCGTCGGGTGGCGCGTCCGTGTAGTCGCCGAGGAAAGCGAGATCGACGGGACCGGTGATTCGCCCGCCGTGATCGCCGGCGATCTCGAGGAGACGCGCCGGTTGCAGTAGTGCGTCGACGGAGATGCCCTCTGTGCGCTCGATGAACCACTGTGGCCCGACGATCGCACCGGAGCCTGCCAGATCGAGAACGTGGATGTCGTCGCCGACGACCCGGGCCGTGTGCGCCGGACGCAGTGTCGAGTCGCCGAGTCCCAGCTCACGCGCCCAGGCAAGTCGGATGATGTCGAGGTGATGATCGTCCACTCGCTACAGGCTAGTCCGATTCGAACGGGTTGATCGAGACGGACAGAGGTCGTATATTCCATGTGGACTATTTCGGGTGGAATAGTCAAGAAATGGTCAATTGCGGCTCGTCAGTCAACTACGGCTTGTCAGGGAGGGGGACTCATGGGTGACGTGTCACTGACGCCTTTGGGAATCACCGTGCTGGGCCTGCTGTCCGAGCGTTCGATGCACCCGTACGAGATGTACCAACTCGCCTCGGTGCGGCGGGGCGATCAGCTGGTGAAAATCAAGCCGGGATCGCTCTATCACACGGTTTCCCGGTTGGAGAAGCAGGAACTTCTGGCTTCGATCGGGACCGATCGTGAGGGCAACCGCCCGGAGCGGACGACGTACGAGATCACTGCCCGCGGCCGTGATGCCCTCGAACATCAACTACGCGAGATGTTGGCGGTTCCGGTGCGGGAGTATCCGCGGTTGCCACTCGCGCTTGCCGAGATGCACAACCTCTCCGCATCGACTGCGTGTCAGATGCTTCGGATCCGTCTCGCGCACCTCGACAAGACGATTGCGAAATTCGAGGTCGACTACGAAGCGGTGAAGGCCGCGGAGAAACCACGAATCTTCACGGTGGGCGCGGACTACGCCCACGCACTGACCGTCGCCGAAAGAGAGTGGATCGGCGCGTTGGTGACAGACATCGAGAGCGGCGAAATGCCCTGGCTCTCACAAGAACTTCTCGACCGGCTGGCCGGCTCCGCAGGCTCGTCCGCACTACCTAAGGACTGAAGATGGAAAAGCAGGTCAATCCCTGGCACGCGCTGTGGGCGCTGTGTATCGGGTTCTTCATGATTCTGGTGGACAGCACCATCGTCGCTGTCGCCAACCCCGCGATCATGGAGGACCTCGGCACCGACATCAACAAGGTCGTCTGGGTCACCAGCGCGTACCTGCTGGCGTACGCGGTGCCGCTGCTCGTCACGGGCCGACTCGGTGACAGGTTCGGTCCGAAGAACCTGTACATGATCGGCCTCGTACTGTTTACCGGCGCATCACTGTGGTGTGGTCTGTCCGGCAGCGTCGAGATGCTCATCGTCGCAAGGGCTTTCCAGGGTCTTGGTGCTGCAATGATGACGCCTCAGACGATGGCCGTCATCACACGCACGTTCGCGCCGAACAAGCGTGGCGCCGCAATGGGTCTGTGGGGCGCCGTTGCCGGTGTTGCCACCCTGGTGGGTCCGCTTGCCGGTGGCGTCCTGGTGGACAATCTCGGCTGGGAATGGATCTTCATCGTCAACGTCCCGGTTGGTGTCATCGCCTTCCTGCTCGCCTGGAAGCTCGTTCCGTCGTTGCCGACCAGCGAGCACAAATTCGACATCCCCGGCGTGATCCTCAGCGCCGCAGGCATGTTCCTTCTGGTGTTCGGAATCCAGGAAGGCAGTTCGTACGACTGGAACGGATTCGTCTGGAGCCTGATCGGCGCCGGTGTGGTGTTGCTCGCGGTGTTCGTGTTCTACCAGTCGCGCAACAAGAACGAACCCTTGCTTCCCCTGGAACTCTTCAAGGATCGCAACTTCTCACTCGCCAATGTCGCCATCACCGCGATGGGCTTTGCGATCACGTCGATGGTCCTTCCGCTGATGTTCTACACACAGGCAGTTCGTGGCCTCTCCCCGACGCAGTCGGCGTTGCTGCTCGTTCCGATGGCAGTGCTGACCGGTATCTTCGCCCCGATCATCGGCAAGCTCGTCGACAAGACACATCCGCGCTACATCGCCGGCACCGGCTTCCTGCTGTTCGCCGTCGCCTTGGGCTGGCTGGCACTGGTGATGTCTCCCGACGTCGCGATCTGGGAACTGCTCCTGCCGATCGGCCTGATCGGCTTCGCCAACGCGTGCATCTGGTCTCCGCTCGCGGCCACCGCCACACACAACCTGCCTCCGATGCAGGCGGGCGCGGGCGCCGGCGTCTACAACACCACCCGGCAGGTGGGTGCGGTTCTCGGCAGCGCTGCGATCGGCGCTCTGATCACTGCACGATTGGCGGCTCAGGGACTGACCGGCGGCAGTTCGGAAGCCGGTGTTGGTCACCTCCCCGAGTTCGTCCGTGAACCGTTCAGCACGGCGATGTCGGAGTCGATCTGGCTACCTGCGGGTGTGCTGCTCATCGGTTTCGTCGCGTCGGTGTGCTTCGCCCGGCCTTTACGCGGGGACGCGCACGACGACGCGATGGCCGTCAGTGCCGAAGCGCGTCGGGAAACATCACTGCGCGATTGAGATAGTCGCTCGGGTCAAGGGCTCGCTTGATCGCCCACATCGTGGCTATGTCCTGCGCCGAGAGGGCCAGGTCCAGATAGTTGCGTTTGAGCGAGCCCACCCCGTGCTCGGAACTGACGTTTCCGCCGTGATCGCGAACCAGTTCGAGGACACTGCGATACACGATGTCGGCGTTCGGACAGTTCAGGACGTTGAGGTGGATGTTTCCCTCAGCGACGTGTCCGAACAGGATCGGAATTGCCTCGGGCGCTCGGCTCGCGATCACCGCCGTTGCGTCCTCGGTGAAGGTGGCAAGCGAGTCCAGCGGTAGCGCCGCGTCGAATTTCACCGGGGGACCGAACAATCCGACCACCTCGGCGAAGCATTCGCGTGCCGCCCACAAGCGCGTCGAGCCGTGGGCGTCGACCGCCACGGCCGGGGTCTGCGGTGGGCCGATGCGTTCGAGCAGCTCGGCCAGGTCTTCCAGCGGATCGTGGGCCGCGGACACCTCGGCGAGGAGGTACCACGGTCGCCCCGTCGGAACCGCGGCGTTCAAATGGCGTGCGGCCAGTTCGAGACCGCGCCCGTCCAACAATTCGAGTGCGTCGACGCCGTCGAGAGTGCGCAACACTCGCCCCGCCTCGACGACGTCTTCGAGTGTGTCGAAGCCGGTCAGCGACGTCACGCGGTAGGTCGGTATCTTCCGTAATTTCAGGTCGACGGAAGTGACCACCCCTAGAGTTCCTTCGCTACCGACCCACAGTGCGGGCAGGTTGTATCCGGAGTTGTCCGACAGCACTTTCGGTGACCGACGCACAGTAGTTCCGTCGGGGAGTACCACCTCGAGGCCGAGCACCTGTTCGGCCATGTTCCCGTATCGAACCGTGTGAAGGCCACCGGCATTGGTGGACACCATGCCGCCGATCGTCGCAGTGTCCCGCGAGGCTATGTCGACACCGAACTTCAAACCGGCGGCGGCCGCCGCGGAATGTACCTGCGCGAGTGTCACTCCCGCCCCGACGGTGATCCGCCCGGCGGCAAGATCGACGTCGCCGATCGCCGCGAGGCGTTCGGTGGAGAGCAGGACGTCGTCGTGTTCTGGCACCGTGCCGGCGACCAGGCCCGTTCGCCCGCCCTGAACGGTGACCGGTACACCGCGGGAGCGGCACACGTTCAGCAGTGCAGCGATTTCGGCTGTATCGGCCGGTCGGACCAGGGCGCAGGCACGGCCCGTGTACCGCCCTGTCTGATCGGTGGAACGGGTCGCCAACACGTCGGCGTCGGTGACGACGAACCGGTGTCCCACAACGTCCGCGAGCGCATTTCTCAGACCGTCCACCCGACGATCGTAGGCCGGTTCGATGTGGCAGTGTGGCGGCATGACTGCTCCCGAATCGCATCCCACCCGTCTCGAGCGCTTCACCACCGATGGTGGTGCCGAGGTGGCTGTCCTGACGTTCGCACACGGACCACTCAATCTGTTCGATCAGGCCATGTTCGACGCGGTCATCGCCGATGTTGCGACGCTGACCGAAAACCCACCGCGCGCGGTGCTTCTGCGCGCCGAGGGCAAGGTCAACTCGGCCGGCGTCGACGTCCATGTGTTCGACGGCCTCGACCCGGAGCAGGGCGCGGAGTTGTGGCGCCAACTGTTCGCCCAGATCTGCCATCCGCTCGAGGCTTTGCCGTGCCCGGTGATCTATGCGGCGCACGGGTTGACGCTGACTGCTGCATTCGAGATCTCCTTGGCTTGCGACATCATCCTCGCGGCGCCCAAGGCGAAGTTCGGACTGGTCGAGACAGTGGTCGGTCTGACGCCGTCCATGGGTGGACCGCAGCGTTTGGCCGAGCGTGCCGGTTCCGGACGGGCTCGGGAGTTGGTCATGACCGGCGATCTCTACGACGCCGTAACCCTGCACTCGTGGGGCGTCGTCAATGCAGTTCACGACGATGTCGATGCTGCGGCGCGTGCCCTGGCGACCAGGCTGGCGGACGGACCCACGCGAGCCCACGACGCCACCAAGCAGATCGTCGCGGCCTGGCGTTCCGGCGGGATCGCCCACGCGGATTCGGTGACCCCCGGGGTGTCCGGTGCGCTGTTCGCCACCGATGACCTACGCGGCGCTGTCCGCAGTTTCCTCGACGTCGGACCGGGCAAAGCGGTCTACTCCGGAACGTAAGTTTGCGACGATTATCGCCAGAGACCTCCACGAACTGTGATCCACGTCATATAGTCGAATGGCCGGTGGGTTGTCAGTGACGTGGAGGTATCGATGCGGTCGACGCTTGTGGAATACCCGTGTTCGAATCAGCTCCTCGCCGACGCCCGCGTCACCCGCGCCGGTGACGGGGTGCTTCGGTACAGCCAACTGGACCCGTCGTTGTCCGAACTCCTGGACATCGCCGTCCATCGGTTCTCCTCACGCGTCGCGGTCGAGGAGGTCGACGGCGAGCAGGTCACCTTCGCGGAGCTGTGGGCCGAGGCGTCGCGGGTCGCGGGAGGGTTGAAGTCGCGAGGCGTCGAGATCGGTGACCGTGTGGCCATTCGTGTCGCCGCTGGGGTGAGATGGATGGAGGCGTGCCTCGGCGTCATCCTCGCCGGCGGCGTTCCGGTCTCCGTCGGTGTGCACTTGAGTGATGACGCGGCGGACTTCGTCATCGCGGACAGTGGTTCGGTGTTGGTGCTCGACGGGGAACTCCCGCACGGTGTTCCGTTCATCGACGACGGCGCCGCCCCGGACGAGATGGCGATCCTCGCGTACACCGCGGATTCTTCGGGCGAGATGCTTGGCGTCGAGTTGAGTAACGAGAACGTGCTTTCTGCCATCGTCGGAATTCTGCACTCGCGTGACTACGGCGTCGAAGGTGTGCGGAATCTGCTGGTGGACAACGACTTCAAGTCGGTGCGGCAGTTCGTGCACGTGCTCGCGACGTTGGTGGTCGGTGGAACGGTGGTCCTCGCCGGGGACTTCTGGCGTGAGAGTGTGCATACCGTCGACATCGTGACCGGGCGGCCCGAGGACTTGCTCGAGCCACGGTTGCTCACGCTCGGACCGGCGGCGCGTTCCGGTTCGAGGTCGGTGCAGTGGATCGATTGCAGCGGGGCGCCGATCACGGCCGAACAGGAATCCAAGCTGCTGACCCTGTTCCCGGCTGCTCGGCATGTGATCGGGTGGGGTAAAACCGAAACCTGTGGGGCTGGTCTCATTCTGCCAACCGAGTCGGCGCCCACCCACCTGGGAAGCGTCGGAATCGCTTTCGGTGGAATGGAAGTGGCGTTGTACGGCCCGGATGCTCCAGGTGGTTTCGGTGAGTTGCTGTGCCGTGGACCGAGTGTCACGCGTCGGTATTGGAACTCGCCGCAAGCGACCTCGACGAGGTTCACCCAGGGGTGGTTCTGCACTCACGACACCGCGCAGATCGACCCCGATGGCTTCGTCCGTATTGTCGAACGCAACGTCGCGTAGTCACGCGAGCGTGGTCGACAAACGAGAGGGACATCATGGCGGACGAGGTTCTCACCGAGCGGCGCGGGCGGACACTGATCATCACCATCAACCGGCCCGAGGCGCGTAACGCCATCAACTCGGCGGTCAGTCACGCGTTGGCCGCCGCGGTCGAAGAGCTCGATGCGGACGACGATCTGTCCTTGGCCGTGCTGACAGGAGCCGGCGGAAACTTCTGTGCCGGTATGGATCTGAAGGCATTCGTGGCCGGCGAGAACGTCCTCGTGCCGGGACGCGGTCTCGGATTCACGGAAGGGCCACCACGTAAGCCGATCATTTCGGCGGTCGAGGGCTTCGCGTTGGCAGGCGGCACGGAACTCGTGCTTGCCACCGACCTGGTGGTGGCGTCGTCCGAAGCGAAGTTCGGTATCCCGGAGGTCAAGCGAGGACTGGTTGCAGGTGGCGGCGGATTGTTGCGCCTGCCCAAGCGGATTCCGTACCAGAAGGCTCTGGAACTGGCGCTGACCGGCGACAGTTTCACCGCCGAGGAGGCATACCGCTACGGCTTCGTGAACACGTTGACCGAACCGGGCAAGGCGCTCGACGGCGCACTGGAGCTGGCTGATCGAATCACCCGCAACGGACCGCTCGCGGTAGCGGTCACCAAGGAGATCATCGTCAAGGCCGGCGGTTGGTCCGACGACGAAGCTTTCGCGAAGCAGTTGCAGGTCATGGCGCCGGTATTCGCATCCGAAGATGCACGCGAGGGTGCGACGGCGTTCGCCGAGAAGCGCGCCCCGGTCTGGAAGGGGCGGTAACACCGACATGGCTACACCTGTCGCAGAACTGCACATGCACATAGAGGGTTCTCTGGAGCCCGAACAGATTTACCGACTTGCCGAGCGCAATCGAATGGATCTGCCGTACAAGGACATCGACGATCTGAAGTCGAGGTACGAGTTCACCGACTTGCAGTCGTTCCTCGATCTCTACTTCGCCAACATGGCCGTCCTGCGCACCGCGGAGGATTTTGCCGACCTGACACGAGCGTACTTCCGCCGGGCGGCTGCGGCCGGCGTCGCGCATGCCGAGTTCTTCTTCAATCCACAGGCGCACGTAGTCCGCGGTGTTCCGCTGACCGAGGTCCTGGACGGGATCATGGATGCGGTGGCATCGAGCGAGCGCGAGTTCGGGCTCAGCAGCGCGGCAATCGCCGCCATCCTCCGAGATCAGCCCGTCAAGGACGCCGAGGAGATCTTCTCCGAGATAATTCGCCTGCAGGCTCCGATCGTCGGGCTCGGGCTCGACTCCGCAGAGGTAGGCAACCCACCGTCACTGTTCGAGGACGTGTTCGCCCGCGCGCGTGCCGAGGGTTTGCACGTTGTCGCTCACGCCGGTGAAGAGGGACCGCCCGAGTACATCTGGCAGGCACTCGACATTCTCGGCGCCGAGCGGATCGACCACGGAGTCCGGGCACTCGAGGATCCTGCCCTGATCGAGCGTCTGGTCGACGAGGAGATTCCACTGACGGTCTGCCCGTTGTCGAACGTTCGTCTGCGGGTGTTCGATTCGCTGTCGGATCATCCGCTTCGATCGATGCTCGAGATGGGTTTGATCGTCACGGTCAACTCCGACGACCCGGCCTACTTCGGGGGATACGTCGACGACAATTTCACCGAACTGGGCCGAGCCTTGGGTCTGACCGAGGCCGAGCGAGACACCCTCGCCCGGAACTCGATCAAAGCCTCGTTTGCGAGCGATGCACGAAAAGCGGAACTGCTGCGGCGCTGACCGTCAGTCGCCGAGTACCTGACGCAAGTATTCGTTGTCGAACACACGATTCGCGTCGTACTTGTCTCTCACGGCGACAAAGTCGTCGAGTCGGTCGTACGTAGGACGCAGGTCGTCGACGGTCCGGTTGTGCATTTTTCCCCAATGCGGCCGGCCGTCGACGGCGCGCGCGATTGCTTCCACTGCGGCGAAGTATTCGGTTTCGGGTCGTCGGTGGTACTGGTGTACGGCGATGTATGCGGTGTCGCGTCCGTGAGCAGTCGAGAGCCAGAGGTCGTCGGCGGCAGCAAAACGTACTTCGACGGGGAACGCGACGTTAGTTCCGGACTTCTTCATCCAGCGGTCGATTTCGTGGAGTGTCTCGGTGACGTGTTCGCGGGGGATCGCGTATTCCATCTCCTTGAACTTCACCCGGCGCGAAGACGCGAATACTCGGTAGCTGCGATCGGTGAACTCCCGGGCGCCGAGCAATCGAGACGACACGTTGTTGATTCTCGGGATCGCGGCCGGTGCCAGGGTGGCAACGCGGTTGACACCTTCGAAGAGTGTGTTCGAGAGGAGTTCGTCGTCGACGAACGCGCGAACCTTGCCCACTGGATCGGGTTCGGTATCTCCGGGCAGTCGCGTATTGCTCTTCGTCAGGACACGGTCGGTGTGCGGAAACCAGTAGAACTCGAAGTGGTCCAAGCCCAGACGATCGCTCTCGAGGGTGTCCAGTATGTGAGACAGCGTGTCGGGTTCCTCGATTGCGCGAAGTGTGAATCGCGGGACGCAGGCGAGAGTGATCTTCGAAATGATGCCGATTGCGCCCAATCCGAGGCGGCCCGCTTCGAACAATTCGACGTTTTCGTCGGCGCTTGCGGTAACGACAGATCCGTCGGCGAGAACGATCTCGATTCCGCGAATCTGTGTGGCGATACCGCCGAATCGTGCGCCGGTGCCGTGCGTGCCGGTGGACGTCGCGCCGGCCAGTGACTGGACGTCGATGTCACCGAGATTGGCCATCGCATATCCGCGTTGCCACAAGGCGTCGTTGAGAGCATGAAGGCGAGTGCCTGCAAAAACAGTGACCAGCGCACCGTCGTCGGTCGGCGTGATCGAATCGATTCCGCTCAAGTTGTCCAGGCTGACGAGGACACCGTCGGTGACCGCGACACCGGTGAACGAATGGCCGGCGCCGACGGCCTTCACACGTTGGCCGCGCGCCGCGGCCTCGGCGACCAACGACGAAAGTTCACGGGTATTTGTCGGCGTCGCAAAGCGACGCGGCGCGGCACTTTGAGTGCCCGCCCAGTTCTGCCAAGTGTCCGAAGCCATTACGCAATAATGTACTTGGACGGTCGTCCAGGCAAGTATTGCGCGAAGATTTTGTCATTTGCGTTCTACGATCATTGGATGCTGAACAGGCTTCCGGCGGACGAACGCCGCACACAATTGGTCGAGTCCGCTTTGTCTATTGCGGAACAGCGCGGTGTCAGTTCTGTGACGGTAAGGGCGGTGGCAGAGGAGGCCGGCGTATCGCTCGGCGTCGTTCATTACTGCTTCGAGAGCAAGGAAGCGCTGATCGCGGCAATGGGTGAAACGCTCATTCTGCAGCTCAGTGCGTCGATGCAGTATGCGTTCGCGCAGGTCCGCCATGCGCCGGATCTCAGTGGTGTGCAGGGGCTCAGGGAATTGCTGCATATCGGCCTGACCGGAATGTGGCCGACCATCGAAGCAACTCCGGATCGCCAGTTGTTGACCTACGAAATCACCGCGCAGGCACTGCGTAGTCGCAATCTCGGAGCCGAACGTGCTGGGGCAGTTGCATTTGAGCAGTACCGAATCATGGATGAGCTCGCGGTGTCGTTTCTCGAAGAGTGCGCCAAGATATCGGGCACGGTGTGGACGGAGCCGTTGAGTTCGATTGCGCGACTGAGTCTTGCAATGATCGACGGCCTTGTTCTGCGATGGCTGGTCGATCGTGACTCCGACGCGACTATTGCCGAGTTCGGAGAAATGGTTCAGGTAATCGCCAATAAAGCAGTGGTCGCGCCTCAGTAGAACCGCCATCCTGGACATACGTCCAGGATTGGTGATTGACTGGTCGCACGCCGCGACGATTGGATCATCTGTGACCAGGACCCTCGATCGACTCACTGCTGCCACGCGAGAACTCGACCCGCCTCTGGCTGCTCTGGATCTGACCACACTGCGCAGTAATGCAGCCGACCTGGTGCGCCGCGCCGGTGGAACCCCGGTGCGAGTGGCGAGCAAATCGGTTCGTTGTCGTACGGTTCTGACTGAAACTCTCGGTGACACACTGACTGCATCCGGCGGGTTCCGCGGAATCATGGCGTACTCACTGCGCGAGGCTCTGTGGCTGGTCGGGCTCGGCGCACGGGACATCCTGATGGGATACCCGACCGCCGATCGTGGCGCCATCGCGGATCTCGCTGCCGATGACACCGCCCTTCAATCGATCACCTTGATGGTCGACGACGATGCGCAGTTGGATCTCATTCGTTCGGCGTCGACGGGAGATGCGCCTGTCCGGGTATGTCTCGACGTCGATGCGTCACTGCGGATCGGTCCGATCCATCTGGGTGTACGACGCTCGCCGCTGCGCGAACCTGCCGCGGTCGCCGCACTCGCGGCGCGTGCTCGCCAGCGCGGATTCTCCGTTGTCGGAGTGATGTTCTACGAAGCCCAGATCGCCGGCCTCCCGGACACCAGCGCTCCGATCGGTTGGGTCAAGAAGGCCTCTGCCCGCGAACTGGCGTCCAGAAGGGGCGCTGTGGTCGCGGCCGTCACCGATGCCGTGGGTGCACTCGAGATCGTCAACAGCGGCGGTACGGGGTCGCTGGAGGTCAGCTCGGCCGATCCTGTGGTGACCGAGGTAACAGCAGGATCCGGACTGTACGTACCGACCCTGTTCGACCGCTACCGTGCCTTCCGTCCCGATCCGGCGCTGTTCTTCGCACTGTCGGCCGTGCGCAAGCCGACGCCGTCCGTCACGACCCTTTTCGGCGGCGGATACATCGCGTCGGGACCTGCCGGAGACACCCGCGTTCCGTCACCGGTCTGGCCCGCTGGTCTCAAGCTGCTCCGCAACGAAGGAGCCGGCGAAGTCCAGACGCCGGTCACCGGGAAGGAAGCCGGAAACATCGCGATCGGCGACCGCGTATGGTTCCGTCACGCCAAAGCCGGCGAGCTGTGCGAGCGCTTCGACCGCGTGTATGTGGTCGAAGCCGACGGCACCCGAACCTCGGTTCCCACCTACCGCGGCGAAGGGCAGTGCTTCGGGTAGGGCAGTGTGTCGGGTAAGACAGTGTGTCGGGTAGGACAGTGTTTCGGGTAAGGCAGTGTTTCGGGTGTGAAAATATTCGCCTAGCTCGTCAACCTCATGAACGCGCCCAGCTCCACCAATCCTGCGGGCGTGCTCGGCATGTACTGCGTCAACGCGTGTGATCGGACGATGATCGCGCACCACTTGCCGCGGGAGACAGCAACATTGAGGCGGTTCCGCGACAGGAGGAACGACATTCCTCGCGGGACGTCCTCGACGGCAGATGCGGCCATCGACACGATTGCCACCGCGGCCTCGCGGCCCTGGAACTTGTCGACGGTCCCGACCTCGACCTCCGTGAGACCGGCTTCGGTGAGATCGCGCTCAACGGTACCGACCTGGGCGTTGTATGCCGCGACCACGAGGATGTCCGACTGCTCCAGGGGCCGGGTTCCCTCGAACTCGCTCGGATCGGTCCATGGCGTACCGAGAAGGCCCTGGATCTGGCGAACGATTTCCTGCGACTCTTCCGGGGAGTACGTGGAATTGCCGCGGTGATCGACGAACACCGTGTGCACTCCGGCAGCGAGTCCGTCGAGTTTTCTTGCCGCACTCACGGTTTCCTGGGAATGCAGCTTGCCCTCGTACGACAATGCGGACACGGGCGCACACAGATCCGGGTGCATCCGCCAAGTCTTCTCGAGGAAGTAGCCGAGTTCGGGTGGCAGTGCGCCGTGTCCCTCGGCGAGCCAACCGAGCGCCGATTCGTCGACAGGTTCGGGGTGAGTACCTTGGCTCACCTGCGGCAACTGCTGCGGATCGCCCAGCAGCAACAGGTTTCGCGCGGAAATCGCGACGGCAATGGTGTTGGCGAGCGCGAACTGGCCCGCCTCATCCACCACGAGCAGGTCCAAGCTGCCCGCTGGAACACGATCGGTGTTCGCGAAATCCCACGCAGTGCCGCCGATGACGCAGCCGACGCCTTCGGCCTCGGCGATGAATCCCGCATATTCTTCGGATGCGATGTCCTGCCATTCTGCGGTCTTGCTGCGGCTGCCCTTCTTCGCGACCAGTGCAGGGTCCACGCCGGCCTTCAGAATGCCGCCGAGCATGTTCTCGACCACCGAATGTGATTGAGCCACCACTCCGATTCGCCACTGATGTTGTTCGATCAGTGTCTTGACGACACGAGCGCCCGTGTACGTCTTGCCCGTACCAGGGGGACCTTGTACTGCCACGTAGGAATCATCGAGGTCGAGAAGTGCGGCGGTGATGGCGTCCGCGTAGTTGTTGTCGGTGCCGACGGGCGGGAGCGGTGAACCCGAGCGTGTCCTCGGGGTGCTGCGCCGGAGAATGTCGACCGCTGCTACGGGTGGCAGTTCGGGCAGGATCTTGCTGGCGCCGGATGCGGCAGCGGCGATGGACTTCTCCATGCGTCCGGTGGGAATCGGACGACCAGGTGCCAATGCGACTGGAGCATCGAGGTATTCGTCACCGCCGAGCAGTTCTTCGACGGTGACCACGTCGAGTCCTTCGGACTTGACCACGGCCGTGACCTTGACGCTGCTGGTGCCGCGTTGGGTGGGGTTCTCGCTGGCAACAGCATCGGGGGAGGGGGTTGCGTAGAGAGCGAACAGATCACTGCCCGGGCTCAAAGACGTTCCGGTGCCGAAACTTCCGGTCAGCTGAATGTGTCGACGGAACTTCTTCTGACGTGGGGTGCTCTTGTGCCAGTCCGCCTCGATTTCGGACTGTTCGACCACCATGACGTCGCGGATGTCCACCAGGTCTTCGATCGGTGTGACCAATCGGTCGAAGTGGGCCCACCAGTACGGCTTCCGCTCACGATTGTGGTACCCCACCGCAGCAGCCAGTAGAGCAGCTGCCTGCTGATCGGGGGTACGCGCCGAACCTGCCTTGTGTCCTGCGAATTCGCGGAGCGCGATCTCCGATTCGGTGAGCTCCTCGAGTGGAATCTTGATCTGCCCGGTCGGCTCACGAAGTTCGACGCCGTGTTCTGCGGCGCGCTCGGCAAGCCAATCGCGCAGGCGCAGAGTGGATTCGCAGTCGTATTCGTTGTAGTCGGAGATGCCCTGAAGAAGTTCCCTGGCCTGGTCGGCTTGTCCGCCGTCGCGCAATTGGCAGTAGTCGGCATAAGCGACAACCGAAGCGGCGGCGTTGGTCACGTCGCCGTCGCGGCCGTGCTCACCCATGTAGAGCGGCTCGAGTTTCTTGATGCTGTACGAGCGTTGTCCGATCCGCAGGCAGGCGCGGACGATCGGGTACAGGTCCACGAGCACGTTCTCGCTGAGCAGCGTGTCCACCGTCTGCTCGCCGACACCGTGACGTGCGGCCAAGCGCAACAGCGCCGATTTCTCGTACGCGGCGTAGTGATAGATGTGCATGCCGGGGTGAGCTTCTCGGCGCGCGGTGACATAGTCGAGGAAGTCGAGGAGTGCCTGGCGTTCACCGTCGCGATCGTGTGCCCAGAACGGCTTGAACACGTAGTCGTCCGCCGGTCCTTCGACCACACCGAAAAGGTATTCCAACCCCCAGTCGGTGGATCCGTCCTCGGCCCAGAGCGGATCGCCCTCGAAGTCGAAGAAGATGTCGCCGTCGTCGGGGACGGGTAGTCCGCCGAGCGCCGAGGGTTCGTAGACCTCGAATTCGGCGTCGCCGGATTGTTCCTGACGAAGTTGAACCGCGGCCTGTGCACGGAGTTTGTCGAGTGTTTCCCGTCGAATTCCCTCGACAGGGCCGGTGCTCGCGGCGAGTTCGTCAATTGTCGTGATCCCCGAGACGATCAGTTGTTCACGCTGATTGCCGCGGACGCCCGCAACCAGCAGCAGGTCCCGATGGCTTTCGACTTCGACGCTGCAGGTGTTGCATCGACCACAACGCAGGTACCGATCGTCGAGCCACTGTGTCGGTTTCCCCTCAGCACGGTGCTCGTCGAGGACTCGTTCGAGTTCAACTCTGCGTGCTGCGAATACCGGCGCGATGTCTCCGATGTCGTGCGACGACGTGCTGCCGTCGCCGAGCAGTAGATGAACCTGATCGGAGGCGGCAATTGCATTGCGCTCCAACGCATCCGCGTATGCGGCGAGTTGTAGAAGTGCCGACACCTTGGCGTGCCGGGAGAGCTTGCTGTCGTAGACCGCGTAGGTGTTGCCTTCGCGGACGAGGAAATCGCAGAACCCGAGGAATCGGCCGTCGAAAAAGGTTCCCTGATAGATGACTGGCGCGCCCGATCGTGCTGCCTCGACGGTGGCCAACGTGGCAGCGGTCAGGCCTGCGCGTGAGTGTTCCGGTCGCGGCATGACGACGACGCCGTCTCCGTGTTGATCGATGAACTTCTGAAGCTGTTCGCGCTCGTGCGAGTCGCCGAGGCTCGACGTCCGCTCGAGCATCGGATCCGCCTCGGCCGCCTCGGCTGAGATCAGACCGGTGCGGGCGTCGAGTTGCCGCAACAGTGCGAACTCGCACGAGGCCGCGGCCGAGAGGTCACTGGCGCTGTAGACGATCTGATCATCGAGTAGGAACACACGGAGATTGTGCCATCGCTCACCGACAAGGCAACCCGCCAGTAATCGCCCACCGCCCGCGGATACCCGTAGGAGAGTGCAGAATGACGACCATGCCCTTCTTCGACGGACGAACCGGTCAGGTGCACTTTCGGCATTGGCCGGCGGCAGGGGGCGCAGTGCCCACTGTGTCTTTGGTCTTTCTGCACGGCCTCGGTCAGCACAGCGGGCAGTATCACCGTTTCGCGGGCGCAATGACGGCGTCGGGGATCGACGTGTGGGCGATCGATCACACCGGGCACGGTTTGTCGGAGGGTGATCCGGGAGTCGGGGCTCCGCTCTCCGATCTTGCTGCCGATGCAGCCGCGCTGGCTGACATCGCCTTGGCGGAACTGCCCGAAGTTCCGCAGGCGGTGATGGGTCATTCGTTAGGTGCCGTGACTGCGCTGACGGTGCTGGCTCATCGCGATCACGAATTCGCGTCCGCCGTGTTGTGCGGCATTCCGCGCAGCGCGGTGGAGCAACACGGGTGGGCGGAACTCTCCGACGCGGGCATCCCAGTGCTGGTCGTTCACGGTACCGACGACCGGATCGCCCCGGTCGATCCCGTCCGGGACTGGGCGCGGACGCTGCGCAACGTCGAGATGCGCGAGTTCGAGGACGCCGGTCACGACCTGCTGCACGAGAAGGTTCACGCCAGTGTCACCAACGTCAGCCGTGAATTCCTTCTCGCGCATTCCAGGTAGTCCTCTCAGGAGAGCGCGCCGAGCACCTCTTTCGACGTGACGGGGTGCGAGAACATCGGGTAGTCGTAGGTGATCGCGTTCTCGTGTTCGGCGACCGAAGTGCCTGCCACGCAATCGGTGAGTGTGATGACCCGGTAACCGTTCTCGTATCCGGTGCGCATGGTCGATTCGACGCAGCAGTTGGTCAGGAAGCCGCCGAGAAGGATCGTGCGAATTCCTTTGCTGCGCAGAATGAAATCGAGGTTTGTGCTGGCAAAAGTGTCGAGTCCACGCTTGCCCTCGATGACGATGTCGCCGTCTTTCGGGGCGAGTTCGTCGACGATCGCAGCTCCCCAGGAACCCTTCACGAAAGCCTTGCCGTCGACGACGCCCTTGAGGATGCCGTACGGATGCGAGGTGATTTCGTTGTACCCCTCGGCGAAGGTGATCGGTGCGTGCATCACGGTGACACCTGCCGCCCGAGCCGCATCGACCAGCGCAGTGGTGTTCGCGAGGAGTCCGTTCGATTCCATGACCGGAGCGACGGCCTCGTGAAGAACACCGCCCTCGGTGGTGAAGTCGTTCTGGTACTCGATGAGCACGACGGCAGTGGTTGCTGGATCCAATTCGAGCTTGTCGGTCATGGTCGACACCTTGTCTGTTGTGGTCCGGGTCACGAATCTTCTCAATTAAACAGTTTGTCAGACAAGCAGGCAAGGGGTGGTAGCGTCGCGGCATGGATACGACTCCGTTGTCGCGCATGCCGCTCAGCCTTGCCGTGTCGGGAAGAATCCGTGCTGCCATACTCGACGGCTCGCTTCCCGTCGGCGAGGCGTTGCCGACCGAACAGGAACTCGCGCAGACCTTCTCGGTGGGTCGATCGACGGTGCGCGAGGCACTTCGTGTCCTGCAAGCACAGGGATTGTTGACCGGCGCGGACACCACCTCGACTGCCAGGCCTCGGGTGACGCACGAGCACACCGCCGATTCTGCGGCCACCGCTCTCAGTACGGCACTGCAAGTGGGCGCGGTTCCGCTCGGCGATCTTGTCGAATTGCGAGTGCTGCTCGAAGCTGCTGCGCTGCGAACCGTCGCCGCCGTGCCAGAGGACGCCCGGGCTGCGATCGAGCGAATGCGCATCGCAACACTTGCCGACGACTCGGTCGCATTCCACGACGCCGACGTCGACTTTCACGTTGCGCTCGCCGGAGCGGGCGGAAACAAGGCGTTCGGGTTGGTCATGACTGTTCTCCGCGACAGCATCGCCGGCTACCTGCTGAGCGAACTCGACTCGCGCGAGAACTCGGCGGCCACACTCGGCGCACTGCTGGCCGAGCACGAGGGTATCGCCGACGCGATCGAGCGCGGCGCAGCTGACGAGGCCGCCGATTTGGTCGAGCGCCATGTGCGCGGATTCTACGAAGGACGAACGGAATGACCACGAGTATCGATCTGTTGGGTGAACGCTTGCAGAAAGCGCTGGGGGACAGGGCGACAACCGATCCCGACCGGATGGGCGCGTACGTCCGGGATCAATCACTGCTCACTGCAGCCGGAAGACCCGCCGCGCTGGTCAAGGCGAAGACGGTCGACGACGTCGTCGCGGTTATGACGGTGGCGCACGAACTCTCCGTTCCGGTGGTGACACGCGGGGCAGGTACCGGGTTGGCCGGCGCTGCCAATGCGCTCGACGGGTGCATCGTCTTGAGCGTCGCGGGCATGGATCGCATTCTCGAGATCGATCCTGCCGCGCGCACCGCCACGGTGGAGCCCGGAGTGATCAATGGTGACCTGGCGGAAGCTGCTGCACAGCAGGGTCTTTGGTACGTACCGGATCCGGGAAGCCGGGCCATCTCGAGTATCGGCGGCAATCTGGCGACAAATGCAGGCGGCATCTGTTGCGCCAAGTACGGCGTCACCGGTGATCACGTCGCGGCCCTGACGGCGGTACTCGCCGACGGGCGTGTGATCCGTACCGGTGCACGGACGCGCAAAAATGTTGCGGGGCTGGACCTGACACATCTGCTCGTGGGCTCGGAGGGAACGCTCGCGGTCATCGTCGAAGCCACGATGCGGTTGCGTACGGCGCCCACTGCGGCGACCACCGTCGTCGCCTTCTTCGATTCCGCGGAGTCCGCGATCGATGCCGTCCTCGCCGTGTCGGCAGTGGCCGAACCGTGTCAGATGGAGTTGATGGACGACGTCACCATCGGCGCGGTCAATCGGCTGACGAAGATGGGGTTGGACGAATCGGCCGGGGCGATGCTGCTCATCCAGTGCGACGGTAGGTCGGCGGCCGCCGAGGCAGCGGACTGCGCCGCGGCGTGCGAAAGTGCCGGGGCTCGAGAGGTTTTCCACACCGACGATCCCGTGGAAGGTGAAGAGTTCACTGCCGCCCGCCGGATGGCGTTGCCAGCTCTCGAGGCGTTGGGCACGGTACTTCTCGACGACGTCGCGGTGCCGGTGCCGGCGTTGCCGTCCATGTTGGAATGCATTCGTGAAGCGGCCGATCGCCACGGTGTCACGATCGGAACCTTCGGCCACGCCGCCGACGGCAATCTCCACCCGACCATCGTGTTCGACGCTGCCGAAACGGGAGCGCAGGATCGTGCGCGCGGAGCTTTCGACGACATCGTTGCCGGCGCACTGGCGTTGGGCGGAACGATCAGCGGTGAACACGGTATCGGGGTTCTCAAAGCGCCGTACATGGCAGATATGGTCGGCCAGACCGAACGCCAGTTGATGCTTGCGGTGAAGGCCGCATTCGATCCGAAGAGCATTCTCAATCCCGGACGGGGTATCTGAGCGCTTCTTCCGACCCTCACTCGTCGGAAATTGCGCTACCAGACGAACTTGTTGCTGCACGACGCTTTTCGAGTGACGATGGCCGTCATGAAGCTGCTGATGCTCGGAGGAACACGGTTCCTCGGCCGTGCCCTCGTCGACGACGCCCTGGCACGGGGCTGGGAAGTGACAGTGCTCCATCGGGGGCTCACCGGAGCGCCACCACCTACCGCGGAGGTTCTGTTCGCGGATCGCACCGATCAGCGAGCGATGGTTGAGGCGCTCGGTGATCGTCGATGGGATTTTGTCGTCGACACCTGGTCGGGTAGCCCCCGAGTTGTCGGTGAGAATGCACGCGTCTTGCACGGTCACGTCGACCGGTACGCATACATCTCCAGTGGATCCGTCTACCAATGGGGCTTGCATGTGGACGAGGGCTCGCCGGTGGTTGCCGCATCTGCGACGTCCGATGACTACAGCGATTACGCGTCCGCCAAACGCGGGGCCGAACTCGCTGTCCTGGAATCCTTCCCGGACGCGCTGCTCGCGAGGGCAGGGTTGATCCTCGGTCCGCACGAGGACATCGGGCGGTTGCCGTGGTGGTTGCAGCGCATCGCTGCGGGTGGACGCGTCGTTGCTCCCGGAGCGCCGACCAGACCGTTGCAGTACGTCGATGCCCGCGACATCGCATCGTTTGTCCTGTCCGGACTGGCGGCCGAAATCAGCGGGACGTACGACGTCATCAGTGCGTCCGGGCACACCACTACCTCCGGGCTCCTCGAGGCGTGCGTGGACGCCACCGGTTCGGGTGCGGAGTTGGTGTGGATCGACGAGGACCGACTTGCAGCAGCGGGAGCGCAACCGTGGACACAACTGCCGTGTTGGGTCCCGCAAGAGGGCGAGTTCGCGGGTTTCCTCGAAGCCGACACTGCCAAGGCGGCGCGGGGAGGGTTGCGGTGCCGTCCCGTCGAAGACACCGTGCGCGATACCTGGGAATGGATGCAACGGGAAACTCTGCCGACCCAGCGGGAGGATCGTGCGGTGCACGGCCTTCCATCCGAGATCGAAAAGGAACTACTCTCCGCCGGAGAGTGAAACGAGTCTGGCCCGGTTCGCATTCGAACCGGGCCAGACTCGTGAAAGACGATCGATCAGGCGTACAGGTCGCTGATCTTGGTCTTGTGAGCTTCGTGAATGATGTTGCGCTTGAGCTTGAGCGTCGGCGTCAATTCACCGGTCTCCTGGGTGAAGTCGACCTCGAGGATCGTGTACTTCTTGATCTGCTCGGGGTTGGAGACCTTCTTGTTCGCGTCGGCAACGGCCGAGTCGATCTCGGCGATCAGGTCGGCGTTCTTCACCAGATCCGCGATCGCGGTGCCGGCGGGCAGGCCGTTGCGCTCGACCCAACCGGGCAGAGTCTCCGGATCGAGGGTGATCAGTGCACCGATGAACGGCTGACCGTCGCCGACGACGAGGCACTGGCTGATCAGAGCGTGCGCACGCAGGGAATCCTCGAGGCCTGCCGGTGCGACGTTCTTACCTCCGGCCGTGACGATGATTTCCTTCTTGCGCCCGGTGATGGAGACGTAGCCCTCGTTGTCGATCGATCCGAGGTCGCCGGTGTGGAACCAGCCGTCGACGATCGATTCGGCCGTCGCCTTGTCGTTGTGCCAGTAGCCGGCGAACACGACCGGGCCCTGCAGGAGGAGTTCGCCGTCCTCGGCGATCCGTGCTGCATGGCCGTTGATCGGCTTGCCGACGGTCCCGACGCGCTGCGCGCTCGAGGTGTTGACGGTGATTGCGGCGCTGGTCTCGGTGAGTCCGTAGCCCTCGTAGATCGGGATGCCGACGCCGCGGAAGTAGTGGCCGAGACGCGCGCCGAGGGCTGCGCCACCGGAGACTGCACGCTCGCACTCGCCGCCCAGAGCTGCGCGCAACTTCGAGTAGACGAGCTTGTCGAATACCGCATGCTTGAGCTTGAGTGCCAGCCCGGGTCCACCCTTTTCGAGGGACTCGCTGTATTCGATGGCAGTGGCGGCAGCCTTGTCGAAGATGCTGCCCTTACCGCCGTCGACTGCCTTCTGGCGAGCCGAGTTGTACACCTTCTCGAACACGCGCGGTACCGAGAGGATGAAGTTGGGCTTGAAACCGGCGAACTGCTCGAGGAGCGTCGTCAGATCCGACGTGTGGGCGACGGTGACCTTGGCGTCGAAAGCGCCGAAGGAGATCGCTCGCGCGAATACGTGGGCGAGCGGCAGGAACATCAGCGTCTTCTTGCCGGGGACCATCGACTCCGGCATCGCCAGGCGGCAGGCGTTGGACTCGGCGTAGAAGTTGGAGTGCGTCAGCTGGACACCCTTGGGGCGTCCGGTGGTTCCGGAGGTGTAGATCAGGGTCGCGGGCGAGGCAGCGGTGACCTGGTGACGACGAGTGTGCAGTTCTTCGTCGGTGATTGCCGAACCGCGACTGGACAGCTCGTCGATAGCACCTGACTCGATGACCAGAACCTCGCGGAGGGCTTCTGCACCGTCGGTGACTTCCTTGTGAGTCTCCGCGTGCTTGGCCGTTTCGACGACCAGAAGTGTTGTCGCGGAATCCTCGAGGATCCACTGCGCCTGATCAGGGGAGGAGGTCTCGTAGATCGCGACGGTGCATCCGCCGGCAGTCCAGATGGCGTAGTCGAGAACGACCCACTCGTAGCGAGTTGCTGACAGGATAGCGACGCGGTCGCCGAGCTCGACGCCCGAAGCGATCAGGCCCTTGGCAACTGCGGAGACCTGCTTCGCGAATTCAGCTGCAGTGACGTCGACCCATCCACCGTTCGACGGCCTCTTGAACGGCACGAATGTGGGGTCTTCTTCGGCGTGACGGAACACGGAGTCGGCCATGGATACGTTCTCCGGAATTGAGAACGACTGTGGAACTGAGAACTCGCGCACTATTGACCCCTCCAGTGACTACTGACATTTCTGATGTGCATTGCATCACATTAGTCGTCATTTTGCACTGTCGTTACTATTCGGTAGAACTGGTCGGGCGCTGACCTGCAGTTTAGTGTGACCGCCTGTTTACAGGTACTCAGGCGACGTGTTGGAGCATGCGGCCGTGCACGGACAACCACCGGCGAATTGCGTAGTCCAATCGGTCCGGATCCACTCCGAGTTGCTCTGCAGTAGCTGCAAGGATCTCCGAGGTGTCTCCTGGCAACTCGGTGGTGCCGAGTGTTGCGCTGATGAACGTGTCGGCAGCGGTACCCAGATCGGTGTGTGGAATTCCGGCCAACATCAACAGGTGTGCCCAGGTCACTTCGGAACCGTCTCCGCAGGCGTCCACCCAGGCAAGGTGAACCGCATCGAGAGCGTTGTCGGAATCGGCAGCAGAGAGCAGGTCCTCGACGCTGTTGATCCGCAAGTGATGGAGTTTCTCGGCGACCTGTTGGATGTGACGTGCCTCGATCGGGACACCCGTCGCCGTATAGCGACGCTTGTACGAGCCGATCTTGCCTGCCCATTGGTCCGAACTCCCGGCTTCCTCGAAGGTGCGGAGTAGTTCGCGTGCGCCGTCCGTGACGGGTTTGTCTTCGCGGGCTTTTCGGTAGGCCAGGTAGCGATCTACGACGGTCACTTCGCTGTGACCCGACGTGGACTGAACGGATTCGATGATGCACAGGGCGAGGCTCTGTCGATAAGCGTCTGACGCAACCCAGGCGGAAGGGTCGCCCAGGCGGTCACGGCACGCAGCTGCGACGGCGTCGACGGTATCGGTCGAGATGGTCACGGTTCCTCCAGAAAGCCGAATTCTTTTTGTTCCATTTGGGCTATCGGCACCGAGGAGCGAAATGTTGCACACATCACAAATTCTCAGAGATCTCTTGGACTGCGCTCAGGCTGGAGGGGTGTCCTCTCAGGCGAGGAAGGTCAGCACTTCGTCGTCGCTGAGTTGATGAAAGTCCTCGAATGCAGCACCGACGCCGCCCAGCAGGGCAGGAACGAAGGGGCAGACGACCCGATCGGCTGAGCACGCGATCACTCTCATTGCTTCAGGGGAGGCAACTGGGACAGCGACGATGACGGAGGCAGCACCCGCGGTGCGCGCGCAGCGGCAGGCAACGGCGGCACTCGCACCCGTGGCCATTCCGTCGTCGACGATCACTGCGGTGCGTCCGTGGAGGGAAACCGGGGTCCGTCCCTCGCGCAGGAGCCGCGCTCGCCGTTCCAATTCGGTTCGTTCGTCGCGTTCGACGGCGACGAGTTCACTTTTCGAGACGCGAACCGCTGCGATGACGTCGTGATTGAGGACCCGCACGCCACCCTCACCGATGGCGCCCATCGCCAGTTCCGGGTTGTACGGACTGCCGAGCTTGCGCACCACCACGATGTCCAGCGGAGCGTTCAGTGCCGCAGCCACCTCGGCTGCGACCGGTACTCCGCCGCGTGGGAGTCCGAGAACGACAGGCTTGTCGAGACGCAAAGACTCGAGCCGCCCGGCCAGAAATTTGCCGGCGGAAGATCGATCCCGATACTGGGTCACTGCGTTGTCCTCGAGAAGCTCGAACCCCGACCTGTTCGACGCTACCCGCTGCTGGTCACCGCGACGAGACCGTGAACCTCCGCAGCGCGAGAGCGGGATTCTTCTCGCGTACTTCGGCGATGCGAGCGGCCGAAACAGTCGCGGCGGCAACCCCGACCTGCTCGCCCAGTGAACACATCACGACGCCCATCGGGTCGACGATCATGCTGGCACCCGCGCCGCCGCGCGCGCTCTGGTCAGCCGCTGCGATGTACATCGTGTTCTCGATGGCCCGGGCGCGTACGAGAGTGGTCCAGTGGTCTTCCTTGAGTGGCCCGGGCACCCACTGGGCGGGCAGGAGCAGGATGTCCGCGCCGACGTCGACGATGCGCCGGGTGACTTCCGGGAAGCGCAGGTCGTAGCAGGTCTGGAGGCCGAAGATCAGGCCGTCGCACCCGAAAGTCTGCGGTTCCGTGATGTCGCCGGCACGGATCACGGCCGACTCCTGGTAACCGAATGCGTCGTAGAGATGCAGCTTCCGGTAGGTCGCCACCAGTTCGCCGTTCGGGTCCATCGCGACGAGGGTGTTGGAGATTCTGCTCACGTCGTCGATCCGCTCGTTCATTCCCGCTACGAGGAAGATTCCGAACTCCGCGGCGACCGCCGCCAGTGCCGAACCGAATTCGCCGTCCAGGTCCTCCGCGGACTCGATCAGTCGTTCATCCGTCTTCGGTGCGGTGAACATCGAGTATTCCGGCGCCACGACAACTTTCGCGCCCCGTGCTGCTGCATCGGAAGCCAGTGATCGCAGTGATTCGAGGTTGGCTTTCTTGTCCGTCCCCGGGGCGAATTGGGCAATCGCGACAACGGTCTGGGCGGGGGTGGCAACGGTGGCTTCGGTCATGCTCCATACGCTAGGCGAAACCCGCTGGGAGGGTGGATCTGTCGTAAATGCACCCCCGGTATGTCGTCGTGTCTATACTCTATCCGCTAAACTGCTGGTCAAATGAGTGATATTGAGCGTGACCCCGAACCCCCAACATTTGCCGACCTCGACATCGATGATCGGGTACTGAAGGCACTGTCAGACGTGGGCTACGAGTCGCCCTCGCCCATTCAGGCTGCCACCATTCCGCCGCTGCTCGAAGGCAAGGACGTCGTCGGTCTCGCACAGACCGGTACCGGCAAGACCGCAGCCTTCGCAGTTCCAGTCCTGTCGCGGATCGACACGTCGATCAAGCAGACCCAGGCGCTGGTGCTTGCTCCCACGCGTGAGCTGGCGCTTCAGGTTGCCGAGGCATTCGGCAAGTACTCCGCGCACATCCCCGGACTCAACGTGCTGCCGATCTACGGTGGCCAGAGCTACGGCGTCCAGCTGTCGGGCCTGCGCCGCGGCGCACACGTCGTCGTCGGTACCCCGGGTCGTGTCATCGACCATCTCGAAAAGGGCACCCTGGATCTGACCAATCTCAAGTACCTCGTTCTCGACGAGGCCGACGAGATGCTCAAGATGGGGTTCCAGGAGGACGTCGAGCGCATCCTCCGCGACACCCCCGGCGACAAGCAGGTCGCCCTGTTCTCCGCAACGATGCCCGGCTCGATTCGCCGGATCTCGAAGCAGTACCTGAACAATCCGGTCGAGATCACCGTCAAGTCCAAGACGTCGACCGCCTCGAACATCACGCAGCGCTACATTCAGGTTGCTCATCAGCGCAAGCTCGATGCACTGACCCGAGTCCTCGAGGTCGAGGCATTCGAGGCGATGATCATCTTCGTCCGTACCAAGCAGGCCACCGAAGACCTGGCGGAGAAGCTGCGGGCCCGCGGGCACTCGGCTGCCGCGATCAACGGCGACATCGTCCAGGCACAGCGTGAGCGGACCATCGGTCAGCTCAAGAACGGCGCCCTCGACATCCTTGTCGCGACCGACGTTGCCGCTCGAGGCCTCGACGTCGATCGAATCTCCCACGTCGTCAACTACGACATCCCGCATGACACGGAGTCGTACGTTCACCGCATCGGTCGTACCGGCCGCGCCGGTCGTCAGGGTGACGCGTTGCTGTTCGTCGCTCCGCGTGAGCGTCATCTGCTCAAGTCCATCGAGAAGGCGACGCGTCAGCCGCTTGCGGAGATGCAGCTTCCCAGTGTCGACGACGTCAACGCCCAGCGCGTGGCCAAGTTCGGTGACTCCATCACGGAGAGCCTGGCCTCGGAGAATCTCGCGATGTTCCGCAAGATGATCGAGGACTACGACCAGGAACACGATGTTCCGCTCATCGACATCGCTGCCGCTCTGGCATTGCAGTCGCGCGACGGCGAAGCATTCTTGCTTTCTCCCGAGCCGCCGGCACCGCCGCGCCGTGAGCGCGAGCCGCGTGAACCGCGTCCCCCTCGTCGTTTCGACGACGGCCCGGCTCCTCGCTCGCGTGGACCCGAGGGCCAGGAGTTGGCTGCATACCGCATTGCAGTCGGCAAGCGTCACCGCGTCGTTCCGGGTGCCATCGTCGGTGCCATCGCCAACGAGGGTGGACTTCGTCGAAGCGACTTCGGGCACATCAGCATTCGCCCGGATCACAGCATCGTCGAGCTGCCGGCCGACCTCTCCAACGAGACTCTCGAAGCTTTGCGTCGCACACGCATCTCCGGCGTCCTGATCCAGTTGCAGCCTGATTTCGGCCCGCCGCAGGGACGTCCGAGTGGCCGTGGCGACCGTGGTGGCCGGGACGATCGCGGTGGACGTGACGACCGCCGCGGTGGCGGACGCGATCGCTACAACGACTGACCTACAGCTTCAACGACTGACATAAAGACTGAAACAGGCGCTGCCCTCCGCGAGGAGGACAGCGCCTGTTTTCTGTGTGGAGGGCAAGGCGCTGCGCGGTATCAGATCGGCGTCGGTGCGAGGGCGCCGTTCTTCCGGGCGTTGGTGTCGAACTGCGTGCGGTACAACTCGGCGTAGCGGCCACCGCGCGCGAGCAGTTCCTCATGGTTGCCGCGCTCGACGATCTGGCCTGCTTCGACGACAAGGATCAGGTCGGCGGAACGGATCGTCGACAACCGGTGAGCGATCACCACCGCAGTCCGTCCGGCGAGTGCTTCGCCGAGTGCTTCCTGAACCGCGGCTTCCGACGTCGAGTCGAGATGCGCGGTGGCCTCGTCCAGGATGACGACGCGAGGCTGGGCCAGGAGCAGTCGTGCGATGGTCAGGCGTTGACGCTCGCCGCCCGAGAGGCGGTAGCCGCGTTCACCCACCACGGTCTCCAGTCCGTCGGGCAGCGACGCAACCAGGTCGGTGAGCCGTGCTCGCTCCAGAACCTCGCGCAGATCTTCTTCGGTGGCATCCGGTCGCGCAAGGAGCAGGTTGGATCGAAGGCTCTCGTGGAACAGGTGCCCGTCCTGCGTGACCATGCCGACGGTCTCGCGGATGGAATCGGCACTGAGGTCGCGGACGTCGACGCCGCCCAACTCGACCGAACCGGAGTCGATGTCGTAGAGGCGCGGAATCATCTGGGCCACGGTCGACTTTCCGGCGCCGGACGTGCCGACCAGGGCGACCATCTGTCCTGCTTCGGTGCGGAAAGACAGGTTGTGCAACACGTCCTCGCCGCCGCGGGTGTCGAGGATCGCGACTTCCTCCAGAGAAGCTAGTGACACCTTGTCGGCAGACGGGTAAGCAAAAGTGACGTTCTTGAACTCGACGGACACCGGGCCCTGCGGCACCGTGCGTGCATCGGGCTTCTCGGTGATGAGCGGCGCCAGATCGAGAATCTCGAATACCCGCTCGAAGCTGACCAGGGCGCTCATGACATCGACCCGGGCGCTGGCCAGTGCGGTCAACGGCGAGTACAGCCGCGTCAACAACAATGCCATCGCCACGACGGCGCCTGCGTCCAACTGTCCGCGCAGCGCGTAGAAGCCGCCGAGTCCGTAGACGAGGGCAAGAGCAAGGGCCGAGACCAGCGTCAGTGCTGTGACGAAGACGGACTGCAGCATTGCGGTCCGGACTCCGATGTTGCGCACACGCCTGGCGCGAACCGCGAACTCCGCCGACTCTTGCGACGGGCGGCCGAACAGCTTGACCAGAGTCGCGCCGGGAGCGGAGAACCGCTCCGTCATCTGGGTACTCATGAGCGAATTATGGTTGGCTGCTTCACGATTGAGTGCTGCAAGTTTTGCGCCCATGCGCCGTGCGGGGATGACGAAGATCGGGAGAAGTAGCAGCGCGAGGACGGTGATCTGCCAGGAGATCCCGAGCATGACGATCAGCGTGATCACCAGGGTGACCAGGTTGCTGACCACTCCGGACAAGGTGTCGCTGAAGGCGCGCTGAGCGCCGATGACGTCGTTGTTGAGACGGCTGACCAGTGCTCCGGTTCGAGTTCTAGTGAAGAACGCGATGGGCATTTTCTGGACGTGATCGAAGACGGTGGTGCGCAGATGCAGGATCAGGTCTTCGCCGATGCTGGCCGAGAGCCACCGGGTCAACAGGCCCAGAGCGGCTTCGAGAAGTGCTACCAGTGCGATCAGGGCGGCAAGTTTGACGACCACGTCGACGGCGTCGCCGCCGACTATCGCGTTGACCACACGCCCGGCCAGGACGGGTGTTGCCACGGCAAGCGCAGCGGTGACGACACTCAGTACGAGGTACCAGCTGAGGTTGCGTTTCTGTGGAACTGCGAACGTCGCGATCCGCTTCAGTGTCGCCTTCGAGAACGGGCGCCGATCTTCTTGCGCGTGCATCGCGTTGTACATCGCGTTCCACGCGGTGACTTCCATACTCATGACTTCGCCCCTCCGGTCGCCGGCCACGAAGATTACGTGGCCGGTACGACACGAAGGTAGAACCTCAACCAAACTTCAGGTCAAGTGCGGCCTCAGCGGGCCACGTCGACCACCACTCGCGGAGGGTCGCTGAGCGTCGTGACCGTGAACGGCTGCTTCTCGGTCACGCCGATGAACGACTGGGTGACTCCCTCGAAGACGTTGGACCCGTTGACCTCGGTCACGACTCCGCCGACGCCGGGGACCGGGTTGGGGCCGGAGTACTGCTCGACTCCGCTGTCGAAGGGATAGGCGGAACCGTCGATCAGGACCTGGATCACTGCGGCACCCTTGATGTCCACGGGCTTACCGCTGCCTTCCTGTGTCGCCGCGTCGACGTACTTGACGCGCCATCCGGGTGTGCCGGTTCCGCCCATTTCGTAGACGACACGATCGAATCCGTCGTGCTCGCCCACTCGGATGTCGACGACGGTGAGCTTGGATTCGGTGCCCGCAGCCGACGTCTTGTCGGAGCTGTCCGTCGGGACTGGTTCTGTGGTCGACGCTGCTGCACTCGAGGTCGAGGTGACGGCCGAGGTGGCTGCCGTGGGAGTGGTCTCCGCGTCCTGCGAACAGGCAGTCAGGCTCACGCCCACTGCGATGGCAGCGACAGCGGCAAATGATCTCGTCCGGTTCGTTGTCATGACTCGATCGTAGGGCTCGCGTTATCGGGATCCGCGGCGGCGGTGCCCGGAGTTACCTAACCGATATCGCCGTCGACGTAGAGCCACTTACCCTCTGTTCGCGCAAATCGACTGCGTTCGTGGAGCATTCCCCGCTCGCGCCCGAATGTGTAGTGAGCGCGAAATTCCACGACGCCGTCGGAATCGAACAGCCCGCCCCGTTCGGTGTCCAGGATCTCCAACCGGAGCCATGTCTGGTCGGGGTCGAGATCGAGTTCGGTGGGGCGATGGGCGGGATGCCAAGTCTGCGTGAGATATTCGTCGTCCATCACAGCGAAGGCCGTGTAACGCGAACGCATCAGGGTTTCGGCAGTCGGTGCGTGCGCTTCACCGCTGATGTACTTTCCGCAGCATTCGGCCAACGCGTTGCCGCTGCCGCACGGGCACGGATCGGTCGGATTGGGTGTGGTGGGGCGGCGCGAAGTCACCGCCCCATTACAGCACGCGAACTCAGACCAGTTTGTGTTCGCGGTTGTCCCAGTACGGTTTGCGGAGGTCGCGCTTGAGGATCTTTCCGGTGGGATTGCGGGGAAGGATCTCGACGACGTCGATACTGGTCGGGCACTTGAACTTTGCGAGGCGTTCCTGTGTATAGGTGATCAGTTCGGCTTCGTCGATCTGCGCTTCGGCAGTGAGAACCACGACAGCCTTGACGGTTTCACCCCAACGGTCGTCGGGAACACCGATGACCGCGACCTCGGCGATTGCCGGATGCTCCACCAGTACTCGTTCGATCTCGGGGGAGTAGACGTTCTCGCCGCCGGTGATGATCATGTCCTTGAGGCGGTCCTCGATGAAGACGAAGCCGTCGGAGTCGGCGCGGCCCATGTCGCCGCTACGCAGCCACCCATCTGCGGTAATCGTTTCGGCTGTCGCCTCGGGCTTGCCCAGGTATCCGGGGGTGCACTGTTCGGATCGCCACCACAGTTCACCGGTCGTTCCGGTGGGCACGTCCTCGAGCGTGACGGGGTCCACCACACGCATCTCGACGCCGGGGATCGCCGTGCCTGCTGATGCCATGCGCTCGACCTGCGACTCGTCGCGGTGAACGTCCGGCATCAACGCGGTAATGACACCTGCCATTTCGGTCATGCCGTAGACCTGGACGAATTCGGTGTCCGGCCAAGCCGCGAGTGCTGCTCGCAACAACGGAAGGGGCATGGGGGCGGCGCCGTAGGTAATGCGTTTGAATGCCTTGAAGGCGGCGACCGCCTGCTCGCCTGCGGCCAGGACTCCGGCAATGACCGGTGGGACGAGAAAGGCGATGTTGGCTCCGGCGGCGAGACCGGCGAAGATCGACGGTCCGTCGGCTTCTCTCGTGAAGTAACAGCGCCCACCCGTGTGAATTGCCATGATGGCGTAGCACGTTCCGCCGACGTGAAACATCGGCATCGCGATCAAGAATCGGTGATCCTCGTGGGCCGGCAGGATTTCGAGTACATTGTTGCTGTGCGCGAACAGGTTTCGATGCGTGAGCTGTACGCCTTTGGGCCGACCGGTCGTCCCGGAACTGTAGAGAACCAGAGCGGTGGCATCGGGGCTCACCTCGGGGCGGGAGTGCAGCGGTGCGACCTCGTCGATCCACGGTTCGAACTCGTCGTGTTCCCCGCCGACGGCGAAGATCGATTCGACGGCCGTCAAGCGGTCGCGCATGGCGACGATCTGGGGGAGTAGTTCGCTGCCGACAAACAGAATGCGAGCGCCACAGTCCGCGAGGACGTAATCCAGCTCTTCGCCCGAAAGTCGCCAGTTGGGAATGACATTCGCGGCGCCGAGCAGTGAGGCGGCGTAGGTGACTTCGAGGCAGGACAGATGATTCTTGTCGACGAACGCGACAGTGTCGCCGGCGCCGATGCCGGATTCGGCGAGGGCGGCGGCGATACGCAAGATGCGGTCTCGCCACTGGGCCCACGTGTATTCGGTCCCTTGGAAGGTCATCGCTGCTTGATCAGGCTTGACCGTCGCCCAGTGCTCTAGCCGATCGAAAATGATTCCAGCGGTGGCGTCGGACATTCGGCCGCCTCTCTCGTGTGATTGGTGTCACAAGGTTAATGTGCGCCCGGTCTTCGTATCGCTGTTTCTCGTCAATGCGCACAAGCAGAGAGAGCACATTCCCGCGACCCTGACCGGCTCGGCTGCAGATATCAGGGTGGTCCCCGATGGCGAGCGCGCCCGACACCCGACAGGATGGAACCAACCATTGCGGGCGTCCGTGTTTTCACGGGCGCCCGTCACGCCCACAAGTAGTACCGAAGTGAACAGGAAAGGCGATCATGAGTTCGCACGCCCAGGATGTCGCGGCCCGCGCAGTCGGCCTGTCCAAGACCTACGGCACCGGAGATACCCAGGTGCACGCACTCAGTTCGGTGTCCGCAGATTTCGCCCGCGGTGAGTTCACGGCGATCATGGGGCCGTCCGGTTCCGGTAAGTCGACGCTGATGCATTGCCTCGCCGGTCTGGATTCCGCAAGTTCGGGTTCCGTTCTCATCGGCGACACGGAACTCACGACGCTTTCCGACAAACAGATGACCCAATTGCGACGCGATCGCATCGGTTTCGTTTTCCAGGCGTTCAACCTGGTGCCGACGCTGACGGCGCTCGAGAACATCACGTTGCCGCTCGACATCGCGGGACGCAAAGCGGACCAGACCTGGCTGAACAGCGTCCTGACCAAGCTGGGTCTCGGGGATCGCCTCGATCACCGGCCGGGAGAGCTCTCGGGTGGTCAGCAGCAGCGTGTGGCGTGTGCGCGTGCGCTGGCGGGTCAGCCGGAGATCATCTTCGGCGACGAGCCGACCGGAAACCTCGATTCGAAGTCCTCCGGTGAGGTGCTCTCGATCCTGCGGGCGGCCGTCGACGAGTTCAACCAGACCGTGGTGATCGTGACGCACGATCCGCGGGCAGCGGCGTATGCCGACCGGGTGGTGTTCCTCGCGGACGGTAAGATCGTCGACGAATTGCGCGAGCCTACGGCGGATTCGGTCCTCGACCGGATGAAGCGTCTGGACGCTCCGCAGGCGGTCGTGAACGTGGAAGCCGGGGCTTGAGCACATGGCTTCGGTAAGCAACTCGCCGATGCGCAAGGTTTCCCTGCGCAACTTGGCGGCACACAAGGTGCGACTTGCGCTGACGGTTCTCTCCGTGGTGCTTGGCACGGCTTTTGTCGCGGGGTCGTTCGTTTTCACCGACACCCTCCAGAAGACTTTCGATTCGATCTTCGAGAACACCGCCCAGGGCGTCGACGTCCGGGTATCGATGGAAGAACGCAACACCAGTGGTGTTCCGGTGGAGGATGTCGACAAACTTGCGGCGGTCGACGGCGTCCGAGCGGTAGCCCCGGCCGTCAGTGGACAGATCGTCCTGATCAACGCAGACGGCGGCGCTGTTCAGACCGGCGGCGCGCCGAGTATCGGTCAGTCCTACCTACCGCCGGGCCAGGCGATTGCCGAACCCGACACCTTCGTCGAGGGCGCGCCTCCGACGCAGACCGGTCAGGTCGCGCTGAACACCAGCGCCGCCGAGCGAGCCGGACTGAAGGTGGGGGACTCCGCCAAGGTTCTGGCACCGGCCCGCGGAATCGTGGACGTGACGTTGTCCGGCATCTACGAGGGGGCGGGCAGTGACACCGGCGGGTTCATCGGCGCGCTCTTCACCGACGAGCAGGCCCGTGGACTCTTCACCGACGGCCAACACGTCGAGTACATCGACGTCGCGGGCGACGGGGTGTCGCAGACGGAACTGCAGCAACGCGTCGAGCAGGTTTTCCCCGATCTCAAGGTGCAGACCGGCGACCAGGTTCGTGAGGAGACCAAGGCCGAGGTCGACTCGGCGCTGAGCTTCATCAACTACTTCCTGTTGGCGTTCGGCGCGATTGCTCTGCTCGTCGGAACGTTCATCATCTACAACACCTTCTCGATGATCGTGGCGCAGCGTCTTCGTGAGCTGGCGCTGCTGCGTGCGATCGGTGCGAGCCGAGCACAGGTCGGCCGTTCGGTGGTCACCGAGGCGCTCGTGGTCGGACTCATCGGCAGCATCATCGGTCTGCTCGGCGGTATCGGTCTCGCCTACGGATTGCGCAGTCTGCTCAACACATTCGACGTCGGTCTGCCGGAAGGCCCGCTCCAGGTGGGTGCCCGCACGATCATCGTCGCGTTGGTGGTCGGCGTCGTCGTCACGACGCTCAGCGCTTACGCCCCGGCTCGTCGTGCGTCGAAGATCCCGCCGGTAGCGGCCATGCGTGAGGAGTTCGCCTCTACCGGTGACTCACTGCGAGTGCGGACGTTGATCGGTGCGATTCTGGGCGTGATCGGTGTGGCACTGCTCGTGTTCGGCTCTCGCGGTACCGGTGGTGGGGCTGCGTTGATAGTCGGACTCGGTGCGTTCTCGTTGATCATCGCGGTTCTTCTCGGGGCTCCGGCGCTGTCGCGACCGATCGTCGGTGCGCTAGGTGCCGTGTTCGCCAAGCCGTTCGGCGCCATCGGGCGATTGGCCCGTACCAATGCGGTGCGTAATCCTCGCCGTACGGCCGCAACGGCATTCGCGCTGACTCTCGGTCTGATGCTGGTGACGGTCATCGGAGTGTTCGGTTCCTCGGCCAAGGCGAGCATCAATGCTCTTGTGGACGTGGGTGTCTCGGCCGACTACATCCTGACCGGTCCCAACGCGATCGGTGTGCCGCGAGGTGCGGCCGACGCGGTCCGGCAGGTACCCGACGTACAGAGCGCGACGTCCTTGCACGGGGTGCGCGCGAAGGTCGACGGTGAGGACGAGCAAGGCGCTTCGTTCGACGGACCGATCGAAGGCGTGCTCGAGTACAAGATCCTCGAGGGCACGGTCGATCTGACCGGCAACAACATGCTCGTCTCGAAGTCGACTGCGGATGACAAGGGCTGGACTGTCGGCTCGACCCAGACGTTGACCGGTCCTGGCGGCGTCGAGTACCAGACCGTTGTCGCGGGAGTGTTCGAGGACAACCAGCTGATCGGCTCGTGGATCGTCTCGGACGAGGCGTACCGGAAACTGATGCCGGCCGAGAGTCTCCCGGACTTCGTGGTGCTGGTGAAGGCGAAGCCGGGTGCGGAGCTGACCACGCTGCGATCCGAGCTGGAAACGGCCACGGAGAAGTACGTCGTCGTCCAGGTGCAGGATCGTGAGGAGTTCAAGGGAACTCAGGGCCAGCAGATCAACACCTTGTTGGCGATCCTCTACGGACTGCTTGCACTCGCGGTCGTGATCGCAATCCTGGGCATCATCAACACCTTGGCACTGTCGGTGGTCGAGCGGCGACGAGAAATCGGAATGCTGCGAGCTGTCGGCATGCAGCGCGGACAGATGCGACGCACGATCTACCTCGAGTCCGTGCTCATCGCGGTGTACGGCGCGGCGGTCGGAGTTGTTCTCGGCATCGCGTTCGGTTGGGCCTTCGTGAGCACTCTCGCGGATCAGGGCCTCGACAAGATCACGATCCCGTGGGGTCAGGTGGTCGGAATGCTGATCGGCTCGGGTGTGGTCGGTGTCTTGGCGGCGCTGTGGCCGGCCAACCGAGCGGCCAAGACGAAGCCGCTGGAGGCGATTGCAGACATGTAGGGCCTTCGGCCCCGTGCGCACTTTTGGTAGCGGAAGCAGCCGAAAGTGCGCACGGTACCGTTGCCACATGAGCACCCTTCAAGAAGTCGGCGAACGTGAATCCTGGCGCTGCTGGCTGTGTGACGAACCGGTCGATCCCGACATGTCCGTCAATGATCCGCGCGGCCCGAGCATCGACAGCATCAACACCGCAAAAAAGGGTGGCAAGACAAAAGGTGGCGTCGAACGCTTGGCGCACCGCGCATGCAACACCAAGAAGGGTGCGGTCAAACCTGTTGTGGAATGGCCGGATCGGCTGTTCGTCGTGGATCCCGCTCCGATCATCGGGGTCGTCGAGCAACTCGAGCGCAAGGGTGGCCGCGTCGCCGTCGCTCGCTGTCCCGGCAAGGACGACGCCCAGGAAGCGTCGGATTGGTTGATCGATCGGTTGTCACGTTTGGCTCCGTCGTTGAACGTGGAAACGAGCATCGACGCCGCGGGCGGGGGCTACCTGTTGGTCCTCAAAACCGTGTAGAAGGTCGGCCCTGAGTGCCGTCTTTCGCGGTACCTGTTCCGCCTCCATGGTCGTCGGGGTACGGTCGAACCGAACATGAATCCGGTTTCGAGTGCGAAGGAATCCCGATGAACCTGGCATTGACCGACGAGGAACTAGCGTTCCGCGACGAGATGCGGACGTTCTTCCGTACGCAAATCCCCGCGGACATCAGGGAGGCGTACGCCCACGGCGAGGAGTTGGGGCGCGACCGTATGGTCGAGGCGCAGCAGATCCTCAATGCTCACGGTCTGGCGGTACCGCACTGGCCGGTCGAGTGGGGCGGCAAGGACTGGACCCCGGTCCAGCACAACATCTGGCTCGACGAACTTCAGCTTGCGTCGGTCCCCGAACCGTTGGCGTTCAACGCCAACATGGTCGGTCCGGTCATCGCAGCCTTCGGCTCGCAGGAGCAGAAGGAGAAGTTCCTTCCCGCGACCGCGAACCTCGACATCTGGTGGTGCCAGGGATTCTCCGAACCCGAGGCCGGCTCCGACCTTGCTTCGCTCAAGACTCGCGCGGTCCGCGACGGCGACGACTGGGTCATCAACGGTCAGAAGACCTGGACGACGCTGGGACAGTACGCCGACTGGATCTTCTGCCTCGTGCGTACCAATCCCGATGCGCCCAAGCGCCAGGCAGGTATCTCGTTCATCCTCGTAGACCTGAAGACGCCTGGAGTCACGGTCCGCCCGATCAAGCTGATCGACGGCGGCTACGAGGTCAACGAAGTGTTCTTCGAGGACGTCCGCGTTCCGGGAGAGAACCTGGTCGGTGAAGAGAACCAGGGCTGGGGCTACGCCAAGTTCCTGCTCGGCAACGAGCGCACCGGTGTCACCCGTGTCGGTTTCTCGAAGGTTCGTCTGGCCCAGGCCAAGGCCCGCGCTGCCGAGGTCAAGGTCGGTAACGGGACCCTGCTCGAAGATCCGCTCTTCGCTGCTCGCCTCGCCGAACTCGAAAACGAATTGCTTGCCCTCGAGCTCACTCAGCTCCGGGTGGTCGCCAGTTCCGCTGACGGCCAGCCGAACCCGGCGTCGTCGCTGCTCAAGCTTCGTGGCTCCGAATTGCAGCAGGCGAGCGTCGAATTGCTGATGGACGTGGCCGGCCCTGATTCACTGCCGTACGACGCGGGCAGCGACATCGCCTCCGCGAGCTGGGCGCAGCACACCGCCCCGACGTACCTGAACTACCGCAAGGTATCCATCTACAGCGGATCGAGCGAAGTGCAGCGCAGCATCATCGCCTCCTCGATCCTCGGATTGTGAGGCGTGGCATGGACTTCGAACTGAACGACGAGCAGAAGCTTCTCCGCGACACCACCAAGGACCTCCTCTCGCGTAGCTACGACGCCGAAAAGCGCAACGCGATCATCGACTCCGATCCAGGGTGGAGTCCGCAGGTCTGGAAGCAGTTGGCCGAGGTCGGCTTGCTCGGCCTGACGTTCTCCGAGGACGACGGCGGCATGGACGCGGGCCCGGTGGAAATCGGTGCGGTCATGACCGAGATCGGTCGACGCTTGGCCCCCGAACCGTTACTCGACGCGGTCGTGACGCCGGGCGGGCTCATCTCCGAAGGCGGCAGCGCAGAGCAGCGCTCGTCGATTCTTCCCGGAGTGGCCGAGGGCACCACGTTCCTCGCGTTCGCCGATCAGGAACCCGGAATCCGTTGGCCGGCAACCAAACGGGCCACCGCGGCGGCGCAGGTCGAGGGCGGCTGGACCACCACCGGTATCAAGAATCCCGTTGGCCACGGCGCGACTGCAGACATCTTGGTCGTGAGCGCTGCGCTCCCCGGCGGTGGCGTCGGACTGTTCCTCGTCAAGAGCGATGCCTCCGGCCTGGTACGCAAGTCCTACGCCACTCACGACGGGTTGCGCGGTGCGCAGATCGAGTTCACCGATACTCCGGCCGAAGCACTCGGTGACGGCGGTGACGCTTCTGCTCTGATCCAGGCCGCGCAGATCCGTGAGCAGGCCGCGCTGTGTGCCGAGGCTGTCGGAGCGATGGAAGAGGCGCTACGCCTGACCACCGAATACCTCAAGACGCGTAAGCAATTCGGAGTTCCGCTCGCGAAGTTCCAGACGCTGACGCACCGCGCCGCCGACCTGTACGTCTCGCTCGAGTTGGCACGCAGCATGAGTCTGTACGCAACGATGTCCCTTGCCGACGGCGTCGTCGATCCGGTGATCGCTTCGCGGGTGAAGTTGCAGATCGGGCGTTCGGCTCGGCTCATCGGCCAGGAAGCGATCCAGATGCACGGTGGCATCGGTATGACCGCGGAGTACCCGGTGGGTCACTACGTGAGCCGTCTCGTCGCCATCGAGCACACCCTCGGCAGCACCGAAGATCACCTCCGGGTGTTGGCCGCCGGTGTGGCTGATCACGAGATGGTCAGCGTGGTCTGATCTTTCACGATCGACACAGGGGCCGCATTCTGTTCGAGGGATGCGGCCCCTTTGTCGTTCAGTGGTGATTACGTAGAACGTCCAAGCGGAGTTGGCGCTGCTCGATGTTGACGGCGCTGTCGGTGAATGCTTGTTGCCACCCGGGGTCACTCGTTCGTGCCGCCGCGTCCTGCAGAAGCGGTACGGCGTCGAAAGGGAAGCGCGCCTGCACGCTTCGCAGAGTGGAAAAGTGACTGTGTCGCGAGTGAATGCCCAAGTCCTCACCCGTTGCAGCATGCTCCATCGCTTCGTTCTCCAATGCATTCAACAACTTCTCGGCGACGGCCAGGGGCCATGGACGGTCGATGCCGTCGAGTAGTGCGCTGCCGTCGACGCCCAGAAGGTATTCGTCCGCGTGGCCGGCAACGATGTATTCGACGCGCTCGCGTGGGTCCGCGATGGCGACGATTCTCCGGTCGGTCGTGCGCCCATCCCGCTCCAGAAATGCCGACGCCCACGCTGTGTTCTTCTGAAGAACTGTTGCAGCAGTCCATGATTCGATCATCACGGTGCGCCATTGCTTCTCGATGGGGATGGTGAGGGCCTCGCGTGGCGAACCGGCCATCGATTCCCACAGCGTCAGTGGAGTGGCGGTCACGACTTGCCGTAACCACCAGCGCCGGATGCCTTTGTTCTTGTAGTGGACGTCTTCGATGCCGTCACGAAATGCGAGGTCGTCGAGCGAGCCCGGCAATCGGACGGCAAGGCGCGGTCGCAACGGCTTCGTCTCGAGCCGGACCCACGACTTAGCCCGAGTGACCATGCGAGAGGCAAAAGGAGATCGGGGGAGTTGCCGTAGTAGTTGAATTGCACGCTCACGAACCCGCACGGCTGGATCGTCGAGTGCACGCTCGAGGAGGGTGTGATCGTGTTCACCCAGTCCGACCTCGAGGTGATCGAGGAAGTGCAGGCGGTTTGCGGTGGGCTCGTCGTCCCAGGCGATCTCGAGCTCCTCGCTCGCCAGTTCCGGGTCGACCGTACGTATGTAATCGAACCAGGCCGTACGGTCGTTCGGATCGGGCGATAGCCACAGTTCGTCCCGGCGTGACCCGATCCGCCGCAATTGGGCCCAATCGGGATTCTGCTCCGCCAGGTACTGCCCGCGTCGACCGGCGAGGCGAAGGAGCGCCTCGCGGTGCTCGGGATACTTCAGCGCGGCTTCCATGAAGAGCGGAACACTGGCCGCGGGCGCGAGGAATCCGCGTTGGTCGGCCATCGCGAACCATTCCGCGAGCGTCCAGGAACGTACCTGCAACAACGACTGGAGTTGTTCGATCGCGAGATCGGGAAGTAGTGGTTGAACCGCTGGAGGAGTCCGCGGTGCGCGCGAGTGACCTGCTTGCGCGTCTGATCGCAGGGAGGTCACCCGCCTACGGTATGGCAGAGGTGCGTCGGCTTCGGGAGCAGGGGTCGGGCGCGTGTCGGCAGATTCTGGAACAGTGGTAACCGGCACCCAGCAGGAGGCGTGAGATGACGGATGGCCGTGAGATGGCAGACGGAAATGGCGACGTCTTTGTCGTGGCGTCGGTGACCGAACGGCGAACGCTCATCTCCACCAGAGTCAGGGAGTGGTGTGCGGCGGGGACCGTCGAGTCGAACCGGCCGGAGTTGTCCGATGATGTCGCATTGCTGATCGCCGGCGGCTATGCGGACGAGTCGACGCGGTCGATCCTGGCGAACCGGCGCGGTGTCGGACGTTCGTTCCCGGAGATCGGCGGCTTTTCGGAGTTGAGGTATCTCACCGACGAGCTGGCCCGCACCAGGCGTCGACTGCTCGCGACACGCATCGGTCCCGTTCAGGTTGTCCTCGAACGGCGGGTGCAGACGCTGGACAAGCGCGTTCAGTCGATGCGATCGGCGATCGTGCATTCCAATCGTCACTTCGCGAGCAGTGTCCGTGCCATCCGCAAGGACCGCCGCGACGGTCTCCATCTCGACGTCGAGCAGCGCGAGGCTCTCTTTGCCGGGCTCACCTGTACGCCGGTTCCAGCCAAGCTGCCGGTGGGTCTCGGTGTCGTGGCCAGCAGTGGAAACGCAGCACTCGACAAACTCGCCGCCCAGTTCGGGAAGGTCCAGGGAACCGGTGTCATCGCCGATGCCGGAAGACGTATCGCGGAAGTCCTCGACGGACTGGTCGATTCCGAACCCGAAGGACGCGCCGGTGAGTACGACGCACTGCTTTACCTCGCCGGGAATCTTTTCGACCGGATCGAGAGTTCCAGCGCGTGGCATTCCGATCACTTCGTCATTCAACGTAATCAACTGGACTTGGCAGACGAGATCACGCAGATCGCGGTCGATACCGTAGCGCTGCGTTCGATACTCGCAGAGCTGGACGACGCGGCTGCGCTGGCACGCGACGAGGGAACGCGAGCCGGAATCGCTTCGCGAAGGGAAGCGCTCGGCACGGTCTGGGACCAGCTGGTCGAGCGCGTCGCGGCGCTCGCGCGGATCGGTGACCTGGTCGCACGGGCCGAGGATCAGTTGAGTTCGCAGCGTGCGGTTGCGCATGCAGCGAGCCTCGACAGCCGGATCGACGACCTCCTCGCGCGCTCTGGTTCACGTGAACTTTCGGCTGCCAACACGCACTACGTCGGGGATCAATTCGACGGTGTGGAAGAACTGATGTTCGCTCACCGGGCGGCTCTTTACGGGGACATTGCACTGCTGACCTCCGGGAACGAGCGTCGGGCGCCGTAGTCAGGCTGTCGCCGGAGCTGTAAGGTCGAAGGTACTGACCGGCCGCACGATCGAAGAACAGGCCGAGAATTCGCTCTTTGCTCGACCCCGATGCCGATCCGGTGATGCGGGCGTACCCGCTCGAGACAGGTCGATCATGGAAGACACCGCAAGCCGCGGCATCAATGCGTTCATTTCCGAAGCTACGCAGCGTGGGGGCAAGGCTGTCCGCCTCACGCACTCACGTCGTAATCCCGTCGAGGTGACGGGCGCAGACGGCATCAGCCGAATCGTCCGAGTGCGTTCCAAGCTCGACGGTGACTGGCAGGCCAGGCGTCAGGACGAGTCGCTCGAGAGCGACGACACGCGCTCCGAGTTCTGGGTATTCGTCGACCTGGCTGCAGACCCGCACGAGTTCTTCATGCTGCCCTCCAACGAGGTCGCGGACGACATCCGTGCCGAGGTCGACCTGTGGATCATGGACAGCCCCGGACGCAATCGCACCGGACATCACGCGATTCCGCGCGGACGCGTCGTACACGGTCACGATCGTTGGGATGCGCTGGGCCTGGCCGCGGTCAAGGATCCGAGCATTTACGTGGAGGCCCCGGTTGCGACCAAGCGCAAGACGTCGCCGGTCGCCGCGAAGAAGCGTCGCGCCAGCGGTGTCGAGGAGATCGAAGTTGTCGACAATCGCCTCGAGATGACGGCTGATTGCCATGGATACCGCTGGGTCGGACGCTTCGACGAAAGCACCGAGGTCGTCGAGATCATGCGCGGACCGATGGAAGGCCGCCGATTCCCTGATCCGACCGCGGCCGCCAATGCCGTGACCGGTCACATTTCAGGCGACACCGAGAGCCATGACGGCTGGTCGTTCTGGACGATCAACAACACGGCCCTCGGCGCTCATCTCAAAACTGCCTGATTTCAGGCGCCGACTGCCGCCGACACCCGTTCGAGAGTGTCCAGTTCATTCGACGACAGCACCAGATTCGGGGCGTCCAGTAGCGCCGGGAGCTGCTCCGGCCGGCTGACGCTCGCGATCGGTGCGGTGATGCCAGGTCGAGTCAGCAGCCAGGCCAGCGCGACGGTCGAGATCTCGCTGTCGTGTGCCTGCGCGATTGTTGCCAGTTCCGCGACGACGTCGAGTCCGGCGTCGCTGAAGTATCCGGCGGTCAGTCGTTCGCGGGAGCTGCCTTCGATGTCCGCGCGGGTCTTGTACTTTCCGGTCAGGAAGCCGGAAGCGAGAGCGAAGTACGGGAAGACGCTGATGTTGTTGTCGGTGGCGATCTGCGCGAGTTCGGGTTCGTACGACTTGCGGTGCACCAGGTTGTAGTGCGGTTGCAGCGCGATGGGCGCGGCGTACCCGTTCTCCTCGGTGATCCGCAGCCACTCCCGGACGCGGTCGGGGCTGTAGTTGGAGATTCCGAGATAGCGAACCTTGCCCGCGACGACCAACGCATTGAAGGCTTCGAGAGTTTCCTCGAGCGGAGTCTGCGGGTCGTCGAAATGTGCGTAGTACAGATCGATGCAGTCCGTCTGCAGGCGCTGCAGCGACGCCTCAGCTGCGGCCGCGATGTTGTCGGCCTTCAGTCCCTTGAAATCGGGATGGCTACCCACCTTGGTGGCGACGACGATGTCGTTCTGCAGTCCCCGATCGGTGATCCATTTCCCGATGATCGTTTCGGATTCCCCGCCGGAATTGCCGGGAGCCGACGCCGTGTACGAGTCGGAGGTGTCGATGAAGTTTGCACCGGCTTCGGCGAACGAGTCGAGGATCTCGAAGGACGTCTTCTCGTCTGCTGTCCATCCGAAAGGGTTGCCGCCCAAGCTAAGTCGGAAGATGTCGAGGTCCGAATTTCCGATGATCGCCACTGTGTGGAACTCCCGTCGATGAAGGTGGTCGCTGCATCCCGCACCGTACCCTCTCACGGCGCTGACGATGGCGCGCCCTCGCCAGGTTCGCCGAAAAATGTATCGGATCGTGATTGCCGCCGTCGGTGTTGGGTATGGCCTCAAATACTGAATTCTTCGATGGACTGCTGATAGGAGCGTCCGATGATGATTGTCGACGAAGCCACCCGCGTCGTTCGTGGTGTGGCAGACGCAACGACGACGGTGGCTGGAGCCGTCGGTGGTGGAGTGATCGGTGGAGTGACGGGCGGGATACGCGGAACGGCGGAGGGCGTCCGAGACGGAATTCGTGCGGGTAGTTCCTCGACGCCGACCGCGGTTCTCACGATGGCCGCCGTCGGCGCGGCGGGATTGGTGGAGTGGCCGGTGCTCTTGGCGGTCGGCGGCACGGCCCTGGTACTTCACGAATGGGATCGCAAGAGCGCGCGGCCCGATCGTGCGGTCAAGGCGGTTGGGCGCGCGACCAAGACGGAACCGGCAAAGAAGGAATCGAGCGGAAACTCCCACAAGGCGGCCAGTCGGTCGCAGGATCGAACTCACAGTTCTTCGCACACTCGATCCACTCACTGATGTTCTCAGCGATGGCCCGGCGTGCGGTGTCGGTGGCAACTTTGCCGCCGCGCCTGGCGTTGTCGGGTCTGGCGTTGGTCGGTGGTTCGACGATTCCGCGAACCGCTGTCAGTGACGTGGCGCTGCGGACCGGCACTCTTGCGCTGGCGGGCGTCGGGATGATTCCTGCAGCAGCGGGATCGATTCTTCGTGCGCCGCGAATGCCGGGTTCCGCCTATGTCTCGGCGGCGGCGTCGGCGATCAATTATCAACCCCGGGTGCGTCGGCGAATCGAACAGCGCCTTGGCCGTTCGCTCACCGACTTCGCATTGGAGTCGGCGACGTCGTTCGCGGATGTTCTGACCTATGCGCCTGCGTCATTGGGTGTGGATTTCGGGCTGCGGACGATGCTGCTGCGCGAAACTCTGGCGGCGCGAAACTCTCGGCTGGTGTGGCCACTCGAACCTGGCGCTCGCGGTTCTTCCACGAGGCGTGACCCGAGTGGTCCGGGGGAGCGTTATGCCGACAGGATCGCTGGGGTTCAGCTGGCGGCTGGGGCTGCACTGGCTACTGTGTCTGCCGGCGGTGACACCGTTGCGACGAGCATCAAGGTTTCGGCGCCGCGGCCGCTTCGGATGTCGCGCGAATCGTTCGCTGCTGGTTTGTCATACGGTCTGTGCCGGACGCACCACGTCGCCGTTTCGGACCCCGCGGCTCTACGCATGCTCGATCGTGTCGATACCGTCCTCGTCGATCCGAGTGTCCTTTTCGAAGACGCGCTCCGGGTTTCCGACATACGAGAGGTGTCCGAGTCGGACCGCGTCGTGGTGTGGGCACATGCCAGGGAAGCGCTTGACGCCGGCTCGCTCGGGGTCGGAAGACACCGCATCGACGGCGCCGAAGTTGTCGTAAGACCGGTGCGAAAAGGGTTGGCGGAATCACTGATAGGTGAGATACGCGCGAGCGGAGTCGCAGCGGCCACGATCGACGACGACGGGCTCGGATCACTGCGAAGCGGATTCGACGAGCTCTATCCGGCGCCATCGACTCCCGAAGCCGGCCTGCGCGAAGCTCTCTCGGCACTGGTGGCCGAGGGTCGGACAGTTGCGATCGTGTCGAGTAGGGCGATAGCGGGGCAGGCAGTGCTACGCATCGGGATTTCACCACCGAGTGGCGAGCACGTGAGTGCCGACATCCACACCGACTTGGCCGGGGCGTGGCGGGTCGTCCATGCGCTCTCGGCTGCCCGAACAGCGACGAGGCGCGGCGTCGAACTCTCCTCGGGTTCTTCGGCATTGGGTGCCTTGATTATGCTTCCGGGAATTCGAGGGGCTGGGCCGGGGCCGGTCACGGCTGGTTCGGCCGCGGGACTGTGGACCGGATACACCCTGTCCCGATCTGTGATTCAGGCTCCCGCCCCTGTCGGTGCTCCGAGCGATAGCTGGCATGAGATGGACGGTGATTCTGTCGTTCGCGAACTCGCCGAATCCGTCCGGCATACGCCGCAGCGCGCCGACGCTCGTGTGCGAGCGCCCGCACGCTTCAGGTTGATCCGTGACGGATTGTCGGCGTTGCGAACAGAATTGGCGGATCCACTCACGCCGGTGTTGGCAACCGGCTCGGCGGCCAGTGCAGTCCTCGGTTCACCGGTAGACGCCGTCCTGGTCGGTTCGGTTTTGGTCGGCAATGCCGCGATGTCCGCTGTTCAACGACTTCATTCGGAACGGGCAGTGCAGCGACTTTTGCGGACTCAGGAACCGGTAGCTCGGCGAGTAACCAACATTGGCGAGGTCGAGACTGCGGCAGACGCGCTCGAACTCGGTGACGTCGTGGCCCTCGAGTCCGGGGACATCGTGCCCGCCGATTGTCGACTGTTGATCGCCGAATCGCTGGAAGTCGACGAGTCGTCGTTGACGGGGGAGTCCATGCCCGTCGACAAGCAGACCGACCCGACCCCTGGGATGCCCCTGGCCGAGCGAAGGTGCATGGCCTATGCCGGGACAACAGTGCTTGCCGGCTCCGGTCGTGGCGTGGTCACGGCCACCGGAGCTCGAACGGTGACCAGGCGCGCCGATGTCGGTGTATCCCGATCCGGACCTGCTGTGGGCCTGACCAACAGACTGCGCGAACTCACCAGGGCGACTCTGCCGGCCAGTATCGGCGGCGGAGCGTTGGTGACAGTCGCGGGTCTGATTCGTGGTACCGGTCTGCGCCGCGCCGTCACCGGAGGCGTGGCCGTTGCCGTGGCCGCCGTGCCGGAGGGATTGCCTCTGGTTGCGACCCTTGCTCAGCAGGCGGCAGCTCGAAGGCTCACTGCAGCAGGAGTGTTGGTGCGTGCTCCACGTTCGATCGAAGCGCTCGGGCGTGTCGACGTGGTCTGCTTCGACAAGACCGGAACCCTCAGTGAGAACAAGCTACGGGTGGCCGCGGTCGAACGCGTCGACGGTTGGGGCGAAAGTGAGATTTTGGAAGTTGCGGCGCGCAGTGCTCTGGGAAGTCGCGACGATCGCGTGTTTCATTCGACGGACGCCGCCGTCGTCGATGCAGCCGAACAAGCTCTGGACGAGGCTCGGGTTTTCGGTGATGCCGACGCGCTCAACCTCGTTCCGTTCAGGTCTGGGCGGCCGTACTCGGCAGCCCTACTGGGCAGACGGATCGCACTGAAGGGTTCACCGGAATTCGTGGCGGAGGCAGGGCGGGATCCGAATGCTGTGTCGGCGAGCCACGTTCAGAGCATGGCCGGACGCGGACTGCGGGTGGTTGCCGTCGCACAGCGCGAGTTGTCGGAACACGATGCGCGACGCGCTGCGGAGGACTCGGAATTTCTCGAACAGTGTTGCTCCGAGGGGTTGGAAGCGGTCGGCCTTCTCGGACTCTCGGACACGCTGAGACCCGAAGCAACGCAACTTGTTCGAGAACTTCAAGGCAACGGACAGCAAGTGCGCGTGCTGACCGGGGATCATCCGACAACAGCGGCGGCGGTCGCCACCGAACTGGGGATGGATGTGGCGCGTGAGGACGTGGTCACCGGTCCGGACTGGGAGAACTTCTCTCGCGCAGAACGACGGAACGCCGTCCGCGGCAGCAGCGTCTTTGCGCGCGTGACACCCGAGCAGAAGGTCGAGATCGTGCAAGCGTTGGAGACTGACGGGCGCGTGTGCGCCATGGTCGGTGACGGCGCGAACGATGCTGCGGCGATCCGAGTTTCCAGCGTGGGAATCGGGGTGGCGTCGACTGACAGCGATCCGGCGCGCGGCGCCGCAGACATCGTGCTCCTCGACGGCCGTGTCGGCGGATTGACCGACGCATTGGACGAGGGCAGTCAATTGTGGCGGCGGGTCAGATCAGCGGTGGGGGTTTTGCTCGGAGGCAACGCGGGTGAAGTCGCATTCGCTCTGATCGGTTCTGCGCTGTCCGGCGAATCACCGCTCAACGCAAGGCAGTTGCTACTGGTCAATCTGATGACGGACGCCTTGCCCGCTGCTGCGCTTGCGGTGAGCACCCCGTCCGAGAACGGATCCGAGAAGTCCGAACAGATGGACACTCATGCGTTGTGGCAGACGATCGCTGTCCGCGGCACTGCCACGGCAATCGGTGCGCTGGCAGCGTGGCTTATGGCCCGGACGAGCGGCAGGCGGCGGCGAGCGTCGACGGTGGCGTTGGTTGCCCTGGTGGGCACCCAACTGGGGCAGACGCTGCTCGAATCGCGCAGTCCGCTGGTGGTCGCAACCGTTGCCGGGTCCGCTGCGGCGCTGGCGACGCTCGTCAGCACACCGGTGGTGAGCCAATTTCTCGGTTGCACGCCGCTCGGTCCGATTGGGTGGGGCCAAGCAGTGGGCTGTGCGTCGGCGGCGACGCTGCTGGCGGCGCTGGCTCCGCGGGTGTTGGAGCGGATCGCCGCAACTGAGGAGACTGGAACTGAGGAGAGCGCGGAAGGTCAGTCGACGATTCGCAAGATCCCGACGCGGACGAGCACCGCGTACACCTCCCGAACCGGGGGAGTCAGCGCTCGCGACAGCGTGGAAATCAAAGAAGCGGAAACCGGTGAATCGGACACGCTTGTGAGCGTCGCTGCTGGAAGTGGCACGTCGCCGAACTCCCGGGCGACCCGAGATGAATCCTGAGGAATCGTGACATGTCCCAGAACACCGTCGACCACACGAACCCCGTCGACCACCGCGCGGTAGTCGAATCCGTCCGTTCGGCCCGGACCTTCGAATTGGAGTTGCCGATCGTCGGTGCCATTCCGGTTCCGAGACCCGAGCAGATCGCCTATTTTGCGGTGATGGGACTGATGGTTGCGTTCGAGATCATCGAGTGGCCCGTGGCAGTCACCATCGCGGCGGGGCATCTGCTCGCAACAGAGCAGCACAATCACGTCCTCGAAGAGATCGGAGAGGCGCTCGAGGGCGTCTGAAGCCGGCGCGGTCCGGACACAAATCGAGCGGCCCCGCATTTCGCGGGACCGCTCGACGTGCGGAGAAACTTACTGCGCGAGTGCGCGCTTCATGCCGCGTTCGACTGCTGCGATGATCTGCGGACGCAGTTCTGCGGCAGGGACGATCTCATCCACCGAGCCGACCTCTCGGGCCCGCTGGATGTTGTGGATCGCTTCGAATTCGGATGCCACTTCGCCGAGCTTGTCGGAGCGGACGGCGATGCGCTGAGCGTTCAGTTCGACGCGCAGGTGTGCTTTCTCCGTGTCGTCCTTGGCTGCTGCCAAGTCTGCTTCCAGTTGCTGCACCTTCGGGTCGTTGTTGGTGCGGGTGTTCACCTCACGGGTGAAGACCACTGCGGCGGCGGGGGCGCCGCCGAGTACCGAGGCGAACGAACCTTCGACAGCAAGAACTTCCATGTTGTCGTTGAGCGCACCGGAGAATACGACGAACGCGCCGCCGTGGTAGCGGGAAACGACGCAGAACACGATCGGTCCGTCGAAGTTGACGATGGCGCGGCCGATCTCGGCGCCGTACTCGAGCTGGATGTTGCGCAGCGACTCCGGTGAACCGTCGAAGCCGGACAGGTTGGCCAGCACCACGATCGGACGGTTGCCGCTCGCAGCATTGATCGCGCGGGCCGTCTTCTTCGACGAGTTCGGGAACAGCGTTCCCGACGTCCAGGTGTCGGGACCGTCGGCGGGGAAGTGACCCTTACGCGGGATCGCGCGGGATTCGATGCCCACCACTGTGACCGGATGTCCGGCGAGGTGCGCGTCCAGAACGACCGAGGTGTCGGCGCCGGCCATGTCGGCCCAACGCTCGAGAACCGAGTGGTCCTGGTCGACCACCGACCGCATCACGGTGCGAATGTCGAAGGGCTTCTTGCGATCCGGGTTCTTCGCCGAGGAGAAGATGTCGCCGACCGTCTCGAAGTCGCTCGACGGGTGGGTGTGCGGGAAGCTACGTACGTCGCGATCGACGGGGTCCGTCGTCGCTGCGCGACGCGGGAACCTTTCGCCGGGAGCGAGGTACGAGTGTGCGTAGTGACGGAACAGGATCTCGCACGCCGCAGTGAGGTCGGGGGCCCAGTACTGCGCCTGGCCGTTGGGGCCCATGACGCGGTCGTAACCACCGATACCGAAGTTGTCTTCGGCCGACACGCCACCGGAGTAGTCGAGTGACTGCTTGCCGGTCAGCACCATCGCGCTGTCCGGGGTCATCACCAGAATGCCCTTGGTGTGCATCAACATGGTGGCTTCGGCGTTCCAGTAGGGCTGAGCGCCGACGTTGATTCCCGTGACGACGATGTTGATCTCGCCGCCGTTCTGGGTGAAGGTGATGATCCGGCGCAGGCCACGGGAGACCCAGTCCATGTTCTCGGTGCCGCTCTCCATCGAGATGGTGGCACCCGAGGACAGCGCAAACCACTCGACCGGAGCGTTCAACTTCTCGGCCAGGTCGATGGCAGCGACCACGCGTGAGCATTCGGCCTCGGCCACGGTACCGAGCGCCTTGGTGGGGTCACCGAAGAGCGCGACACGGGTCATTCCCTCGGGATAGCGCGGCGTCGGAGTGTTCACGAGGCCGACGACGATGCCGGCCTTGTTGAGCCCGTACGGACGCTCGACAGGTGAGAGGACGCCCGCTTCGTCGAAGTCGTGCTCGACGAAGGTGCCCTTGGTGCCGGTCAGGAGCGGAATCAACTCGTACGGGTACACCGTGCCGCGTGCCCGCGAACTCTGGACCTTCTGGGCGTACGCGTCGAGGGGGAGCAGCGGTTCAGTGGGAGGCGTGGTCTTGTTGATGACCACACCGGCACCTGCGCGGTAGGAGAATCGCAGCGCAACTTCCTTGGGCGCGCCACCCTTTCGGTCCTTCAGGCGGGTGATGAGTGTGATCTCCTCTAGCCCGGCGCCGACGGTCAGTCGGGCTGCGTTCTGGGCGATCACGGAGAAGCGTTCGCTGGGAACGTCGGCGACCGGCCACACGTAGAGCACGACGCGGTTGGCTGCGAGTCGACGCTTGTCCCCGCGCTGGGACTGCGCACGGCGGATGCCGTCGAGGCAGGCGGCAAGAGTGCGCTCGATGGCCGGCAGCGCAACCATCTGACCTTCGTCGTCGAGCTGCGGTGTCACGTCACGGATTTCCGCGAGAGCGATCAGGCGCTCGTCCTTCGGGTTCTCCTTGGCGGAGAGGTGGAACAGGTAGGTGTTCTCCGGAGCCGGCAGACGCTTGCCGTTGAAGTTCTTCAGGCGCCACATGTCCAGACGCTGACCCGTGAGCGGATGCATGTCGCGGATGATGTTGTCCTCGACCAGTTCACCGTCGATCGGGCGGAAGGTGACCCAGCGGACCGGCTCCCCATTCGGATTGCAGATGATCACAGTCGCGCGGCGGGACCGGGTGATCGTCTCGTTGCGCGAGAGTTCGGTGCGCAGCGTCTCGACGAGCGTGTCGCCGTCGGCGGGCTGATTCGGCCAGTCGAGGTAGATGTCGACTACCAGGCCGCGACCGGATGGAGCATCCTGCGCGATCGTAGCGACATCGTCGAGAGCCGTTCCGAGAGCGTCGAATTCGGCCACCGTCGAGACGAGATGCAGCCCGTCGCCCTTGAGGTCGAAGTTACCGGTCACGAAACGGCGGTCGACGTGCTCGAAAACGCGGACGTCTTCGAAGGAGTGAATCTTGTAGTAGCGACGCGTGATGACCTCGAGTAGAGGGCCGCCATCGCGGTTGCCAAGGCCGATCTTTCGACCCAACAGGTCCAGGAGCGGTTCGGGAGTGGCGACGAGGTTGGCGATTCGCTCGTCGAAATCGGCAGCGTCCGGCTGCTCTTCGAGGTAGGCGAGGTTGCCGCGTACTCCGTCGTAAACGTCTTCGCGAACCTTGCGGATGCGCGGCTCGTCGAAGAACCGGAAGCGAAGGTTGCGGGCGACGTCGCCGATGACGGGGTAGCGGACCTGCGTCGCGACGATGAGTCGATCGAGAACCTCGTTGAGCTCCTGAGCCGAGCAACCGGGAGCCTTGTCGCCGACGAGCCAGCCTTCGAGAAGTGCTGCAATGACCGGGATCTGGGCTTCCATGCGCTGCAGAGCCAGGAAGAGTCGGTACACCGCTTCCTCTACGGCCTGGCGATCTTCCAGATCGGTGACGTCGTAGTGGCGAAGTGCCCGTTCGAGTCTCGTGCGGAACGACGCCGGCAAACCTTCGCGCTCGGAGTCGAGTGAGTGCAGGAAGGTGTGGAAGTGCTCGCGGGGGCTGTGGACGGATTCGTCCTTCGCGGACTCACCCGAGGTGGGCTTGTTGCGCGAGAGTTCGCAGATGTCGGCGAAGGTGGTCAGCACAGCCAGTTCGGCCTGTACCAGTTCGCGGTCCTCGGATTCGAGTGCGCTGCGAAGTGCGTCGTACTCGGCCAGAACAGCGTTTGCGTGCTTACCGCTGACGTCGTAGCCACTGATCATCGCGGTCAGTGCTTCGAGCTGTGCCAACGCGTCGTCACGGGCGTCGGAACCGGAAGTTGCTGCCGGAAGATCGAATTGGACTCGCGGAGCCTTCTCCGTGACAGCTTCCTCGCTGACCTGGTCGACGCGCAGGAGCGGCGCGCCGGCATCGACCTGAGAGTTGACGGTAGCGAGAACTTCACGCACCTTGCCCGCGTACGGTGCGCGAACTGCGGTCTCCATCTTCATGGATTCGAGTACGACCAGGGTGGAGCCGGCTTCGACGTCGTCGCCGACCGCGACCGGTACAGCCACCACGACGGCGGGAGCCGGCGCGCGGACCACTCCGGCGTCGTCCTGGCTGATCTGGTGGCTGATGCCGTCGACCTCGACGAGATAGCGAGCCGGGCTCACGACGGAAACGACGTGGAAGCGCCGATCACCGATCACCAGCCGTGACTCGAAGTCGCCGAGACGATCGACGTCGACCTCGATGTCGCCGGCGTCTCCGTCGACGCGGTAGCGGTGCGGGCCGATACGCCCGACGGTCAGTTTGTATGCCTGACCTTGGTAGTTGAGCTCGACGGTACGGCCGATCGCGTGATTGGCGCGGGGACGGCCGCCACGTGCCGAGGCGAGGAAGGCCGCACGCTCGAGGGACTCCTCGGCGTCGTAAGCATCGATGGCGGTGGCGATCAGTGCGACGTCCGCGCGGCGCGTGGTTCCGGTGAGGGCGCCCGTGCGGTCGAGCCAGCCGGTATCCGCGGATGCCGAGATGACCTCGTCGCGATCGAGTAGATCGAGGAGGAACGACTTGGTGGTGGTGCCGCCGTCGAGTACGACTGTGGTTTCACGAAGGGCGGTACGCAGGCGCGCAAGTGCCTCGGAGCGGTTGCGGCCCCAGGCGATGACCTTCGCGACCATCGAGTCGTAGTCGGGCGGAATGACGTCCCCGGCAGCGATGCCGGTGTCGACCCGGATGCCGGAGCCGAGCGGGAACTTGAGGAGCTGAACCGTGCCGGGTGCCGGCGCGAAATCGTTGTCCGCGTCCTCGGCGTTGAGACGGGCTTCGACGGCGTGGCCGAATGCGGGCGGGCAGTCACCGACCAATTCGTCACCACTGGCGACCAGAATCTGCAGTTTGACGAGGTCGATTCCGGTGGTGACCTCGGTGATCGGGTGCTCGACCTGCAGGCGGGTGTTGACCTCGAGGAACGTGAAGAGCTTGTTCTCGGGCTGGTAGAGGTATTCGACCGTGCCTGCGCCCTGGTATCCGGCTGCCTTGACCAGTTCGGCGGACACCTTCTTGAGGTGGTCGGACTGTTCTTCGGTCAGGACGGGGGAGGAGGATTCTTCGATGACCTTCTGGTTGCGACGCTGAATCGAGCAGTCGCGAACGCCCGGAGCCCAGACATTGCCGTGGTTGTCGGCGATGACCTGTACCTCGACGTGGCGTGCATCGGTGACAAGGCGTTCGAGGAAGACGACGGGGTCGCCGAAGGACCGCTCTGCTTCGCCCTGCGTGCGCTCGAGTGCAACTTCGAGTTCGTCTTCGGCCCAGACTTTGCGGATACCGCGTCCACCGCCGCCGCTTCGGGCCTTGATGATCAGGGGGTATCCGATGGACTGAGCATGACGACGAGCGTCGGCGCGCGTTTCGACCGGTCCGCCGCTCCACGGGGCGACAGGTACGCCGACCTTCTCGGCCAGGATCTTGGCGGCAACCTTGTCGCCGAGCAGGCGCATCGCGTCGGCGCTCGGGCCGATGAATGTGATGCCCAGTTTCGCGACGATCTCGGCGAAGGCGGGATCCTCGGCCACGAAGCCCCAGCCGACCCAGACTGCGTCGGCCTTGGCTGCGAGGAGTGCTCGCTCGAGTTCGGCGTAGTCGAGATACGGGCTGCCGGTGCCGGTGCCGCGCAGGGTCACACCCTCGTCGGCCTGGCGGACGAACATGGCGCGGCGCTCGGCCTCGGTGTGCAGTGCAATGACGCGAATGCCGTAGTCGTGTTCGGCGTTCAGTTCGCGTACAGCCCTGATCAGCCGGACCGCGGCCTCACCTCGATTGACCACTGCGATTCGTTTGAACATTGTCACTGCCACCGTCCTTGATGAGATTCTTCGTCACGTACGTTGCGATATGAGCCGACCGTGTCCCACATACCCGGATTACCTGGTTCGTGAACTACGCCGCGATGCGCTGTGTTTCCCCCGGTTGCGCGTCGGCAAGTGATTGCCCTTCCGGTTCGTAGAGTCCCCTGCGCTCAGGCACGGCGTGCCTTGTACGCCACCCTGCAGGCGTGGACTCAGAACCGCTCCAATCACGAATCAGCAACATATTGTGTCTGCTTCCAGGGAATCCCTGGTTTATCTAAGAATGCAGTATGTCGACGCTCATGTCACCTGGGCGAATTGAAGAATATTAGTCAACGTGAACCACGGTTACACTTATAGCGTTAAATCATTGCAGTGCAATCGAATTCGACCCTGTGACACGGATCACGATGGTAATGAAATTGGCAAGAAAGTGAATACTCACTGGTAACAAAATCACGCATTCGGAGAATTCTCCCGATTGCTCGATTATTACTGATCGGTACTACTGGCGAGTATTTTCTATGTCCCCTCGGACCGTATTCGAGAAATCGCCTTCGATGGTTGCAATGTGCTGTGCGATCGCGTCGAGTCCTGCGGGAGGGAGCTGCAATGCGTTGGCGAGAGCAAGCGAAGCCCGCTTGAAGTGCTCCACGAGTGGTTCGTACTTCGTGACCAGCCTCAGCCTGTCGGTCTCGCTCAGGTACTTCACGCTTCCCGCGTTGTCGACGAAGTCGCTGAACTTCACGAGGAACACTGCTGGATCCGCGATCGCGCGGATGACGTGATCCTGGTAGCCGGTGGTGTTGTCGTGCGGGTAGTCGATTGGATTGGTCACTGCCTCAACAAGTTCGGAGATTCTGTGGCCGAAGTGCGAGGCGATGAGTGTTGACGCACGTTCTTGCGCTTCGGATGCAGACATGTCGTCCGCAGTCCGGCCACCGAGGAGTGCGATGACGGCGTGTGGTCGGTCCTCGACCGTGTCGTGAAGCGCGGTTGCGCTCAGGATCTCGACATCAGAGCACCCGTACCGAAGCAGCCGCAACACATTTCGTAGGGGATGAACGATGTAGGGATCCTCGTTTGACTTGATTCCGTTCTTTCTGAACTGATCGAGGTGCGCGAGGGTCGCGACCTCCATGGCGAGCCGCAAGGTTTCACCCGGGAGAGCCATCTCGTCGACGGCGCTCTCGATCGCGAAGACCAGCGTCGCTGCGTCCATTTCCTTCAGAGGTAGCTGGTCGAATGCAGATCTGATCGGGTCGGAGTGGCTCATGGCGAACAGCCTTTCGTTTGGTGTAGATGTCGCGACGAAAGTCTTTGTGAGAATCTGCCCTCGAACCGTGGTCGTCACCGGGCGTGGGGCGGAAGTCAGAATCATCTTGATTCTATCCGGCGACTACGACAGCAAGTGTTCCTAGCGTTGTGATCGAGGTGGGCGGGGAGTTTCGGTCGCCTCCATCACTGGAAGACTTGGATAGGAAGAGGTTCGATGACCACGGAGGCGACCCTGGCGTCGTTTGTCGAGACTGTTGACACGGATGTCGACATCCATCCACTGGACGATCCTGTGCGACAAGGTCTTCGCGGACATCATGCGCAATTCGCTCGCTGGGCAGGGAGAGTTGCGCGATACGACCCGACAGTCGCTCCGTTTGTCGGTCATCCGCCCGAGTTGGACGCCGAAGACTGGGAGAACCTACGCACACTCGTAGGTCCAGGCGGCACAGTAGGTTTACGAGGATTTGATCATCAGCCGCCGGAAGGGTGGCGCGTTGTGGATCAGTTCGGCTCGGTGCAGATGGACGGTTCAGCACTCGATGTCTCCGTTGATCCATCGGTCGAACTTCTCGGAAGGGGCGACGTCCCCGAAATTCTGGCGTTGATCGAGCGCACCAAGCCCGGACCGTTTCTTCCTCGTACCGTCGAGATGGGGAGCTACTACGGCATTCGCGTCGACGGAAGACTTGTTGCCATGGCAGGGGAGCGGTTGCACCCTCCGGGATGGACGGAAATCAGTGCGGTGTGCACCGACAGCGACTTCCGAGGTCGAGGCCTGGGTACGACGCTGATCCGTGCCGTAGCCGCCGGGATTCGCGAACGCGGCGAGCTGCCGTTTCTCCATGCAGTGCAATCGAATACGAATGCGATCAGACTCTACGAATCGCTGGGGTTCGTTCTGCGGAAGCGATCCCGGTTGACCGCGGTTCAGGCGCCTGCCTGATCGAATTCTCGCCGACGCCTGTGTTTCGGGCGCTCGGCCACTAGTCTGAACAAATGACAGTCGATCAGGCGTTGGACAGTGATTTCCTCACTCTTGCCGAGGTTGAGTCCAGCAGAGTGGTGTACGACCACTCGTCCTGAAACTGTGGGCGTGTC
>NZ_CAIJDS010000021.1:0-118610 GCF_903819475.1 Rhodococcus sp. UFZ-B548 | reverse complement strand
CACGGGATCCAGATAATTCGTCTTCGGGGAGTTCTTCGGCGGCTTGGGCGAGGGAGCGCGCTGCTTCGCGGAATCCGCGGCGGTAGGCCTGGGTGAGGACTGCGGCGATGTTGTGCTCGAGTTCGGCGGAGGGGACGCCGATGGTGGTGATGTCGGTGAGTGCTTTGGTGAGCTGCTTCCCGAGGTGTCCGCTGGTGCGTCCTTCTTGCTGCAAGGTGGTGAAGACGTGGGCGCTGTTGTGGGGTTTGCCTGCGGTGACGAGTTCGGAGATGGCGGTGAACAGTGCTGCGTTCACCGGGCGGTAGAAGTCGGCGCCGGTCAGGGCTGCGACGGCGCGTGTCGCGCTTTCGGCGGGTGCCCAGAGCAGCGAGCACAGTAGTTGAGCTTCGACGTCGAGGGCGGTGCTGTATTCGTCGATCTCGTCGCTTTCGCTGGTGAGGTCGTCGAAGTCGGGGACTGTGGCGAGCGAGAGTGTCACGTCGGGGTCCTTGCTGTCGCCGGTGGGCATGGGAGGTCAGGGGCGGGGTGTGGTGAGTTGCCGGTGGCTGCGCAGGATCGCGGCGGCGGCGCGGAGGTTGCGGGCTGCGTCGGCGAGGTAGGTGGCGATGTCCTGGTCATAGGCTTGGGGCACAATGCCTTCGGCCGTTTCAGATGTGTCGGGGGCGGCGTAGAGGTTGCGCAGTTCTTCGCGTGCGTCGCTGATGCCGGCGAGGGAATCGTCGAGGGCGGCGAGCATGGTGCGGAGTTTGCGGTCGACGGCCGCGCTGCTCTCACGGAGTTCGGCGTCGAGTGCGCGGTCGACGAAGTCTGCGTCGGGGGTGAAGGTGAATGCTTCGGTCATGTCGGTTCTCGATTCTTCTCGTGGGTTGATGTCAGGCAGCTGATGCGAGCTTCTTGATTTCGTCTGGCCTGAATCCCGAAAAGTGAACGTCTCCGGCGACGACGACGGGGGCTTGCAGATATCCCAAACTCATGACGTAATCGCGGGCCTGGGCGTTTTCGGTGATGTCGATAACGCTGTATTCAATTCCCGCTTTATCGAGTGCGCGGTAAGTGGCATTGCATTGCACACATGCAGGCTTGGTGTATACGGTGATCACCATTTCAATCCCCCTCGTCGGTGATTTGTTATTGATTTTATTCTATCGAACAATGCGATATAAACCAATACTTTCGCGGGCATTTCTTCGATTAATTCCCCCTTTCGTTAATGACATATCCAATCATTTCGACATTCGTTCACTAACGCAGATCACAGACGTCAACAGCTATCTACATGCGCTCTACATGCGCTCTACCTGCGCTCTACCTGCACTTTCTCCCCCTCCCCCGGTATGTGACGATATTCTGGTCTCGGCGGGAGTGGGTCAAGGTGAGCGAAAGGAAAAAATATCGGAGCGCCGTTGTTCGAGCGCGCGAGTGGCGCGTATGGATATTATTTTCGGAGCGGCCTTGATGCGCGAGTGCCGGGATAGAAGAATGCTCACACCGGGGCGGGTCGGTTCTTCTCCTTGCGCTTTTTCGTGGTTCGCGGCCGGCGGCCGGGTGCTTTCTCGTGTGTCTGTGGTGGTGTCCGCATTCCGCCCTTCCGGTCCGCCGGCGGCTGTGACCGCCGGCCGGAGGTGGAAGGTGCGGGGCGGAAGGGCGGACGATCCCCAACCCTTTCGGGCCGGGGATCGCCGCAACATCGGGTCAGTCGATCGCGACTTCGTCGAATGTGAGCTGTCCGGTGATGATTTCCTCGACGGCGGCGAGGGTGTAGCCCTGCTCGGTCAGGAAACTGAGGTACCGGTCGGCGTTCTTCGGCTTGGCTCGCCATGCGTCTTTGACCATGCGCGACTCTTGCGCGGCGATCACGAGTGCGAGGGTGAGGACCTGGGCGCGGGCTTCGGACGCTTTCGCTGCCATCTCTGCAATGGCCTTGCCGGTCTCGACACTCGGAAAGCCCATCAGCTCTGCCAAGACGTCACTGGCCTTGTATTCGGTCATCAGGTGCGGATCGCGGGCGATCGTCGCCGCGACGTACGCCGCTGCCGTCTTCGGTGGGGTCTTGCGGGCGAGCAAGCTCGTGCGCAGGAACTCGCGGCGGACGGTGGTCGCGCTCTCGGCCTGCTTGTTCAGCTCGCGGACCCGTCGGCGTTCCTGCTTGTCCTTCGCATCCTGCTCGCGCACCGTCCGAGCTGCCTCGGCGGGGTCTTTTCCGCTGCCACCTGCGGCGGCCGGAACGGCGGTGATGATCGGACGCGGTTCAACTCCTGCGCCTTGCTGGTCGATGCACCAGTATTCCGGTAGGTATTCGGGTCGGTAGTCGACGCTTTCCGCGTGCCGTAGCCCTTCGGCGGGTACGGCAGAATCGTCGTCCTCGGTGTCCCAATCGACATCGTCGTAGTCGACGCGCTCGCCTGTGGCTTTGTCGAAAAATGCGTCGTTCAATCCCATGAACACTGCCCAGAACTGCGGGGCTGCGTCGATCACGTCTTGGGTGACCTCGGCGCCGTCTGTGGTGACCACATCGGCCGGAGACAGCACATCATCGCCGAAACTGACGTGATCGTGGGGAAGGATCGTAAATCCCTTCTCCTCGAACGGGGCTGCGGCGCGGGCGTATGCCTCCCGTTCTTCGCGCAGCCCGCGCAGTCGCTCCGCTGTGTGGTCGAAGTTGTGATACCTGGTGGCCAGGAGCTTTTCGACGGCTTCGGCGTCTCCGGCTTCCTCGAACTCGGCTACTACTGCGGCGTGTGCGAGGTCGAGTTGTCCGGCGTCGAGGGCGGCTCGGGCGGCCTCGGCTTTTCCTACCGCTGCTTGGGCTTTGACATCCCTTTTGTCCATCGCGAGGGTCTTGGACACCTTCGTGATGGATGCGCCGAATTCGAGCATCTGCGCGACACCTCGGGTGTGCTGCGCTGCGGTCAACCCTTCGCGGTGCCGGTTGGCGGTGATCTGCTTGCCGATCCGGTCGACGGCACGGGCCTTGTCGCTGCCTGCGGTGTCGGGGTAGATCACGACGGGGACGGTGGTCAGGCCGGTTTCGCGGGCGGCGAGGGTGCGGCGCTGGCCGTCGCGGACGACGATCGTTCCGTCTGCGGTTCGTACGGCGCTGATCGCTTCGAGTACTCCGTTTTCGCGGATCGACTCGACAAAGTCGGGGGTCTGCGACAAGTCGACGCTGTCGCGGACGTTCTCGCCGATCTCGAGGGTGTCGGGGTGCAGCTGCGCGACCTCGATTGCTGCGGCGGGGGCGGTGTGTGTTGCGGTCATGGTGTTGCCTCTCGTAAACTTCGGGACACGACACCGGGCAGGTAACAGCTGCCCGGTGTTGTGTTGTTTCCGTAGGGTTTTCGTCTCAGAATGTTGCGGGTTTCAGGATCACTTGGTCGGCGTTCGGGTGACGGTCTCGGCAGCTATCGGCTTCGATGTGCTGATCCATCAAGTCGGCTGCGTGGCCGTGGTAGTCGAGGGCGATGAGCAGAGCGACGTACGTGTCGACTTCTGAGCAGCAGTTGTGCGCGACGACGCTTTCGAGATATTCCGGCGTCTCGAACAACTTCGCCCATGCATCCGCGCTCTCGCAAATGTGGTGCAGGTCGTACATGGTCGTTCCTTTCGGTCAGTTCGGCGTCTTGGTTCGGGTCAATGTTTTCGGTCATGCCGCGAGGTGTGCGGACGCGTCTGCGAGGGCTTTCGCGGCATTCTCGAGGTGGTCGTTGCGGGCCTCTCCGGGCGCGAGTTCGTTGGCTCGGTCGAGCTGATCGGCTGCCCAAGCTGCGAGGGTTCGGGCGCGTCCGCGCCGCTGCTGCTCGGTCAGGGTGGGCGTGACGGCTTCCTCGATGTTGCCGATGTTGATGCACATTTACGTGACCTCCCGTTCGGGGCTGGGGCACTATCTCGTACCCCGCCAATTTTTTTCGCCTTCTGGCAAAGGAGAATCGAATCGGCATGAGGGGGCCGGAGCGCAACTTCTGGGCCGGGAAAATTTCTCTGCGAGCGCAGCGAGTGTGGGTTGAGAAAATTTCTCGGAGCCATCGGCCGGTGCTTGCGCCGCCAGGGGTTGCGCGCAGGTCACCGCCGATTAGAGTCGGAAGGCCAGAAGTGAAAACAAATCAATGCTTTTTCCGGACGGAGCGAAGCGGAGTTCCATTCAGGGGACACCGAAGGTGGCCGGGCCGCCGGGCAGGCGGATCGGAAACAGCTACCGATCGCGGCGAAGCTCGTCGGTGCTGACGGCGTCCTCGCTCCCGCACAGGTCCAGGGTGATGCGATTCTGTCCGTTTCCGCTGGTAGCGTCCACCTGAATCACGGCCACCCAGCTACCCGAACTGGTCTGGAACCAGGCGTACTGCCGTGCCGGCATGATGCGGGGATTGTGGGACACGACAATCGACGCAAGGATGTATCGGGTTTGTAGGATCTGAACGAACCGAGAAAGCTTGGGCATTCTGTTTGCGGGGGAGCAGAATCCGGAGACATCTTGCCCTGCCATTGTTTGTGTTGCGACTTTCGCGGGGAACGCAAAATCCGCAAAGTTCCATTCGGTTACCTGCAAGATTCAGTGCGCTCTCGAGGGGGCGTTTGCACACGATGCGTATCCGGTAGAGCAGTCTTAGCGTCATGGTTGTTGCGGATGAGACGGTGATGGTCGACAGTGAACTGCTGGCGCAGGTGGTCACGAAGTACCGGCGGGAAGTTAAGCAGTTTCAGGTGGGCATGTTCGACCATTCCGCGGAGTTTCAGGCGAAGCCGTTCAAGGATTGGGATCCGCCGTCAGTGGTTGTGCGGTCGGTGTCTGATCGATTCCTGAACGTATCGGCGATTCTCTCGCATCTGTCGTTTGAGAAGGCGTTTCCGAAGGAATTGGACGATCCGGAAGCCGTAGAAATCCACCTCTCGTTTGGCGCGCATCATAAGAAGCTGAGGAAGCCCATGAAGGTGCCTTCGGCTGAGGCTGTGGCGTGGGCTGCGGCCATATTCGGGCCGTGGGCGTCGAGCGCGTATTGGCAGGGTCCGATTGTGGCGAACACTTTTGGGCATCCGCAGGCGTTGCATTTTGTGTTGTATGTGTCGGGGGAGGGTGTGCCGCGTCAGCCACCTGAGATGGGGTTCGTGCACAAGAAGTTGATGCTTTCGTGATGACACCGGAATTCCGGTATTCGATTGGGAGCCGTTCGGAGACGTAAAGCGCACATCCCAACTACCTGACTTGGCATTCAAATGCCTATCCGCTGTCGCGAACACATCCCCATCAGCGACCGAAACGCCCCTGGGGCGGATCGCCCCGTCGAGCCGCCACTGCGACGGATCTCAATATGTGAAGCAAGCTCCCTCGGTAGCGGACACTACGTCAGACACACAAAGCACGACCCCCGATAATGGTTAATGCTAGGTTATCCGGCACGGCAACTGGCGATGGGTGGGTCACCACCGGGGAGCCCTGCACAAACGAAGCGTCGTCCGCCTGGGTGCTTCACCACTTCTGGTGAAGGAGAATGCCCGTGGTCGTTGTACGTCGTGCTGAGAGTGCCGACGCGGCCGCTATATTGGCGCTACGCCATGCGGCTGAGGACTGGCTAGCGTCACGATCCATAGACCAATGGAAGCCTCGTGAAATTCCACTGTCGACTATCGATCAGCAAGTCGCCAGCGGTGAGTTCATCGTCGGACTTCGGCCGCAAACGCAGTACATCGTCGCGGCAATGCGGCTGATTTGGTCGGACCCGAAGATCTGGACCGACGACGAGGACGCCTGCTACGTCCACGGACTCGTTATCGATCGTTCTCGCGCAGGCACCGGCCTCGGAACAGCAATGCTCGGTCACGCGTCCGATACAGCACGTAGGGCCGGTGTTGGCCGTTTGAGACTCGATTGCGCCGAAAGCAATGCCGCTCTGCGTAGCTACTACCAGCGCTGCGGCTTCACTGAGGTCGGCCGCCGTGATTTCGACGACGGCCAGTGGTTCAGTGTCACGCTGTTCGAAAAAGCGCTCTAATCGACTCGCTGCCACGCACCCCAGCAGCCGGCGACCATTCGCGGTCGTCGCCGAGCAGCGCCCAGACAGCCCGCGCTCACTTCGGCAAATCGCTCGGCCGAAATTGGTTGCAGCACAGCTCCTTAAGAGAATTATTGGTGAACCTGCATATCAAAACTCGTCGTATTGCCCCGTGCTCCTGCGTGAAGGAGACCGGGGACCGTCGGGTTCAGACTGCCGCGCGGTCAGCCCGCTATCGCGGTCCTGCGGGCTCGCTGCCAGGTAAGGGCGAGGGCGATGCGCGGTGCGGTTACGGCGAGGCGTAGGCGTAGGCGGGCGAGGATAGAGGTATGGTCGCGGACGTCGAGGTGGGCGTGCATCGTATGGTGGGTGACCAGTCCATCGCGGAACGTCCATATTTCGGTGCCGGCTTGGTTGAGTTCGTTATGGAAGCCGCCGGTCCAGGTGAGCGCGATCGTGGTGGCATCCGCGCACCGCACAGTTTTCGTTACGCGTAAGTGTTGCGTGCGCCAGAGGGTGGCGAGTTCGGTTGCTGCAGCGTTGATAGCGGTTCGGCCGACTAGGTGTTGTCGGGCTCCGTCGATCACCCATTCGGCGGTGGCATCTGGGGCGTACAGGGCTGTCCATTCGTGAATCGATGCGGTGTTGGTAATGCGTTCGGCGTTGGCGGCGAACGCATGTCCATCGAGAGCTTGCAGTCCGGTGTTGGTCATCGGTGTTCTTTCGTTCGGTTGGGTTCAGCTGCTGCGGATTGCGAGGCTGGTGGTCATTACCGGCTGTCACGGTCGGAGGACGGGCTCTTGCCTGCCATCTCGAGGGCAGCCTGCAGGGGGAGGGGTGTGATGTGTGCGAACGGCTGTGTGCGTGTGGGGTCGACGACGTAGTCGAATCGGTTGATGCTGGCGAGATGTCGACTGAAGTGAAACGAGTCATCGGTGAAGCGCGAAGTAAGGAACGCGTCGAGCGTGGGCGTACTCCACGGGACTCTGACGATCGGTCTGTGCAGGTTCAAGGCGTCCATGATCGCGCGTACGAGCTGCTCATGTGTGGGTTCGCCCGACGCTGGGATATCGACGATGCGGCCGATCTGTTCGGGGGTGGTGCCGGCGTGGACCAGACACTCGGTGGTGGTGGCGATGTCGACGACAGCCATGCGATGTCTGCGCCACGGGCCCATCGGGATCAGGGGAGCGCGGCGAATGAGTTGCAGGTAGGGCTGCAATCCGCGTGACTGGTCACCGAGGACCATTCCGGCTCGAACGACGATCATCCCGGGCAGGGCGAGGAGTTCCTGCTCGACGGCGAGGCGGTTGCGTTGGTAAAGCGGTGCAGGTGCGCCGTTGGGGGCGGGGAGGGTGCTGAGGAAAACGCAGCGAGTCAGCGCGGACGAGTTCGCGGCTGACGCGAAGTGGCGGGCCGCGGCGAGGTCGCGGCCGTCTTGATCGGTCGAATCCAAAGAATGCACGAAGTAGTAGGCGGCATCGATACCCGTGAGCGCCTCCGACAGTCCGACTCCGGTAGCGACGTCTCCGACGACGACCTGGTCCAATTCGGCTGGAGCGCGGCGGGGGTCGCGGACGAACCCGCGCACCCAATGACCATGCTCTCGCAGTCGAGCCGCGATGCGGCTGCCGTTGTATCCGCTGGCACCGACAACGAGAACTCTCACGATGCGCTCCCACGCGCTGGTCGGGTGACCGTGTGCAGCGATGTGTGCCCGTATTTCCAGGGGCGGGAACTGCCCGATCGCCACCACGACCGCCACACCGACGGGTGTCGAAGCATTGCCAGCACCAGCGGTAGCGGGTCGAAGAAGGCATCGCGTTCTACAGCTTTACCGTCGCGTAGAAGCAGCCGGTCCACACACGGCCACTCGATCCGTTGTCCACCCCAGCTCGCATGCAATCGCAGCTCGATGAACACCACCTCGGCGTCCCCGTGCCAGCGCACGATCTCCGCTCGCAGGTCCGGCATCCACCCCCCTAGAGCGTCGAACTCCCTTTGAACAGAGCGGATTCCGTCCAAGCGTTTGGTGAGTGGCTGAACGAGGATGACGTCGTCATGCAAGATTTCGGGCAGCCTCGCGGGTGACGGGGCAGCCCAGAAGTCGATGAACGCGTCGACGAAGTTCCGCGCTTCAGTAGTTGCCACCAGATGTCCTTTCGATAGGGGATATGCCGATGACTGTTACATAAAATTTAGAAGTAGGCAATACCAAATTACCTGTGAAGACTTCATTTATGTAAGCTGGCTGTATGACGCGGCGCAGCTATCAACAGTTTTGCGGGTTGGCCAGTGCGCTGGATACCGTCGGAGAACGATGGACGCTACTCATCGTTCGGGATCTGATGGCAGGGCCGAAGCGCTACACCGACCTGGCGGCATCGCTGCATGGCATCGGTACGAGCCTGCTCGCCGAGCGCGTCAAACAACTCGAAGCAGACGGGGTGATCACGCGGCGGGATCTTCCACCTCCGGCCGCGTCGACGGTCTACGAACTCACCGACATGGGATGGGAACTCGCCGACGCCCTGGTGCCACTGGCAATCTGGGGAGCCCGACACCAACTCAAGCCGGAACGAACCCCTGACCGACGCTTTCAGCCGGAATGGAGTCTGACCGTGTTCGCCAGACTCATCGCAACCAGTGAGCCGGAAGGGCGCGGAGTGTACGACTTCACGATCGACGGGGAGAATGTCCACATCACCCACGTCGGCACATCGACCACCGTGACCCGAGGCCTCGCGCCCGGTGGTGCCGACGCCACGGTCACCGGCGATTCGGGAACCGTCGCCGGCTTGGTCGCCGGTCGCCTTGCTGTCGCTGAAGCATTGACCACGGGCAGCCTGGCAATCGACGGAACCGATACCGCGTTGCATACTCTCGTCGCAGCGTTACCTCACACGGCTGATCGCCCGAACTGACCGATAGCCGTCGTCTGGACCCCGTGACGATTCGTGTTGTACGAAGACGTTGTCCATGACGACTTTTGGACGAAAAGTACTGCAGCAGAACAATACACAGCAACGTAACTGACATAATTTGAGTTATCGGCGAATCATTTCAGCTGGCATTCTGCTGAGCTGCAACAGATCTGCCCCCTCGCGGATGACTCGGGGGGACTGTCAGTTGTGGCGATTTGACAGCGCCGCAACCGAGACCCCGGCCCTGCACGTCGAGCCGGGGCAGTTAAACGCCATCTGCGTTGAGCACACAACCCAGATGACCCTCTTTCGGTGCGCGGTCAGTCATCCGTGCGGCCACGCTCGTTCCATCATAAACAGCATAATCGGTATGTATTGGACTCCCTTGCGCTACCAACCGGTAACCCTGCGGACCTCGAATTCAGCTCGACCGCCGCCGTACGTCGCGTCATGCCTTCGCTCAGTTCCGGGATGCACCGCCTCGTTCTTCATGCTCTGGACCGAGCGGCCGAAGTCATCGGCGGATGGGCGCCGCGGGCTCTCTTGATTCGGCCCATGACGGCCCTCTCCGGCAGGTAGCGTCCGAACTGTGGTCACTAGGGCATCTGCCCGGTTTCGACTCCCCGAACGAAAGGTACGAAGTATGTCCACCCTTCGCGATGCACGGTTGACCGGCGACGAGTCCATCGACACCCCGTTCGGCACGATCACCCTCGAACACGGCTTTCCCACGGACGACTCCTCTGGCCTGCTCTTCGATCAGCTCGATGCTCAACGCGCCGCCCAGGTGTACCTGTGGGCGCTTCCTCTGGTCGGGTTCGTCACCTGGCGTGAGCGCGCGGCGAAAACCTTCGACGCCACCCAGTTCGGCGACTTCGTCGTGTACGACACGCTGAGGGAGAAGCGGGGCATCGTCACCGCCAACCTCACCACCCCATACATCATCAATTTCACCAACATCTCCGACGGACCAGTGCTCATCGACTACCCCGCCGGCCCAACGGCGGGCGGGGTCTTGGACTTCTGGCAGCGACCAGTGGTCGACCTCGGTCAGACGGGACCCGACCAAGGCAAAGGCGGCGGCTACGTCATCCTCGGCCCGGACGACGACGCCACCCCATTCGAGGGATCCGGTCGATACGTGGCGCGCTCGGAAACAGTCAACATCTTCATCGCCTTCCGAGTCCTCACCGACGACCCGAACCTGATGGCCTCGTCAAAGCGTGGCCTCGCGCTCGGCCGGGCCGGTTCCACGCCCACACCCGTCCGATTCATCGAAGGCGTCGACACAGAGTGGAGCGCAACGCCCTCCCGCGGCCTCGGTTTCTGGGAGGATCTCGCCACTGCGGTGGACGAGGAATCCGTCCGCGAAGTCGACAAAGCCCTGATGGCGATGCTCGAACCTCTCGGGATCGTCAAGGGCGAGCCGTTCGCACCCGACGAACGCCAGCGACGCCTTCTCCTCGAAGGAGCCACGCTCGGGGAATTGATGGTCCGCAACATGCAGGTCAACCCGAGACACACGAGCCCGTTCTGGGTGGGCACGAGCTGGTACAAGCTCATCGACTTCGAGATCGAGCAGGAAACCGACACAATCTTGCAGATCGACCAGCGTGCCACCTTGTTCTACGAGGCAGTAACGACCACCAAGGGCATGGTCCACCCCACCCCAGGAACCGGCCAGGTCTACCTGACTACGAAGCGGGACAGCGAGGGCCGCCTGGTCCGGGCAGACCGCTCATACCGCCTACATGTTCCCGCGGACGTCCCCGTAGCCCAATTCTGGTCGCTCACCCTCTACAGCGAGGACACCCGGCGGCCGTACGAGAACGGCGGCACCGATATCCGCAGCGTGAGCCTCGACAGCCGGGACGAGAACCTCGACTTCAACGACGACGGCAGCATCGACCTGTACATCGGGCCGTCGGCACCCCACGGCGCCGAAAACAACTGGATGAAGACAGTCGCAGAAGACGGCTGGTTCGTCTACTTCCGCATGTACGCAGCCACCAAACCGTTCTTCGACAAGTCCTGGGCTCTGCCCGACTTCCAATCGATCCCATAACCCCCGGCAACACCGCTTCAGTTGCTCGATCAGCAATGCCCACGCTGCAATCGCTGGATAGTGGATTCATCGACACTGACCATTCCGCGGCGGAACACGCCGTATGTTGCGAGACTGTTGCCCGATAGGGTGATGCCCCCGACCTGAGCCAGATTGGGGGCATCCTTCACTCGGGAGAGAATCGCTCATCTCACGAGGAATCGTCATACTGCCACACGTGACCGTTTACCGGTTGAATGTCATGGCATCTGGTCGACAGTGCTCCCAGCCAGCACTTCTGATGGTGCAGCAGCTCGTTGCGAGCACTCCATTACGTGCGCACCCGGTCAAAACACCGAGCTACAAGTCCTGACGAATCCGATGTTGTTGTCTACGCTGGGTAAATGCAAGTGGACGGTATCGACGACCACCTCATCGAGGATGCAGGAGAATTGGTGCTCGATTCCCTCGACGTCCTCCTCGAACGTGTAGCCAGCCGACCGGAATTCGCACCCAAAGCAGGCTCACCAAAATGGCTCAGCGAATGGAATGACCGCGATTCCGATGCGGGACGTGCCCGCGCCCGTCAACACTTGCTCCTCAGAATTGCTCTTGCTGCTGCCGCTCACATCACCCCACGCACGGACATCGAGCTAGCCCGACAGATGGGCATCCCCCAGGACATGATCGAACGTGCACAAGGAGTGCGCCCTCGGTCACGGAAACGTAAGAGCCGAAACATATCCGATGGATCCCCCGTGCAACCTGCACTGTGGTGAGGCTCGATCAAAAGCACCACGACCACCCGAAACACCGATGAAGGATGCCCGCTCGAGGCAATCTTGTCTGCCCATAGCTGCCGCGCCACCGCTGCGCGCCGGCTTGCCAACGGATATGCAATCGACAGTCCCAGCGACCGAGTTCCCATCGCCCTCAACACCGTCGAGAACTTGGCACCCGCAACAATTCGACATTGATTCTCGACACGGGTTCTCGACAAACTCGACCTGCACAATCCCCGCGGCCGACCAGATGCCGAATAACGATTTTCGGCAGAAGCCGTACCCGGCGTTCCCATGCAGCTCTGAACCTGCAAACATCCACTAGGAACCACCTGGCAGAACGTTAAGAAGTTCGCTGGAAGTGACCTGCGCCCTGTGTCTACCCATAACAGGTGACCGCCGAGGTCGGTAGTACGCCGAAAGCGACACTCCCCTCCCGCCTGCATGACGCTCAAAGTGCCGTGGTCGGATGCGATTCGTATCAGAATCCATAGAGGTGGTGTCGGGCGTTGAACGCTGTGGGTCCGCCTTCCAGGATGTTCTCTGCCAGCGCCCGGATAGAGCTGTCGTCAAGTGAGCCGATCCCGCCCTCTGCCGGCTTGCCATGTGTCCCGTCACTCTCAAGCGCGATAATTAACTCCGCATCGCCTAGTACAGGGACATTGGCATTGTGAGTGCTCGCGATGACCTGGCGGCTACCCTTCAAATTGCGAAGGTTACGCACGATGCCCTTGTAGACGAAGTTGTTGTCGAGATCGTCTTCCGGTTGATCGATGATTAGTGGCGCATTCGATGCACCCAACAGCAACAGCAGTAAAGCGGTTGCCCGCTGCCCTTTCGAGAGTTGATCCATCGTGCGGAGTCCAGAGTTGCCGTCGACTTGGAGGAGCACCTCAACAGCGAGCTCGACCGAAAGCTCCTCCAGCTCGCGGGCGAGTGCCTCTCCTGCTATGACGAGACCTGCGGCTTGGGCACCTCGGATATCGAGTTCGGCAAGCGCATCGGTGCCCTTGCGGATGGCGGCGGCAAGCGCCCGCGGCGAGAAATCCGAAGTGTTGACAGCGGCATTGATCTGAGTGCGCTGCCCGGTTGTGTTGTCCTTTATGACGTTCAGGATGTGGCTACGATCGGCGGATGGGACCGGACGCACGACAACTACGCCACCTGTCGCTTTATTCGCCGCCCGCACTGCAAGCTGTAGTTGCTCTGTTCGGCGAGTCCCGTGTCTCAGCAGTTCATCGAGAAGCTTGTCTCGTTGCTCAAGGAGCTTGTCGACCTCCCTTTCTTGCGCGATAAGACGTGGCTTCGAAGTCTGCAGGTGAGTCAGCTCGGCTTTGGCGGATACGTATTTGTCTGGCTCGAGGCCCATTTCATTGAGTTCTCGCAGTACTTGACCGTATCCGGCGAGCTCGGTAGCAGTAGCTGTTTCCCATTCCTGTCTGGCCGCGTCGATTTCAGTCTCAGCCACAGCAAAAGCTTGGATGGTCTGGGCGCCGATCTCGACAAGCCTGGCGTGGAGTGTCGTCACCGCTCCCGTGACACGCTGTAATCGCGCTTCCTGAGGCGCGTCTTGGGTGTATTCCACTGGCGCGGTGAGGTCGCGGATCTGCTGTGTCTGGATATAACTTTCGTAGCTCTGTCGTGCTGCGTCGACGCGGTCCCTGCCCTCTTTGAAAATTGCCTGATCCTGTGTAAGGCGTTGCTGTCCGGCCAGTTTGGCGGGTACATCGGTCTTCTCGTAATGACCGACCTGCTCTTCTAACCGTCCGGCCAGAGCCAGCTCGCTCTCAAGTTCGAGCTTGGCATCTTCGGTTCGCTTCAGGTCCTCGCGGTTCTTCCTAAGCTTCGACAGAGTTCGTGTCAGCTCGATGTCCTCGCCGCCGGACCCGTCGAAACGCCGGACGAGTTCTGCGACGCTTGCCGAATCACCTGCCAGCTCGGCTAGTTCGTGCTGCCCGAAGATCTCGACCGGTCCAATGGCATCTTCTGGCGTCAGCTTGGTCCGTTTGCCGTTGGCGTCAAGGACTACCGGCGGATGAGGAACTTCACGTTCGACGGTGAATCGCTGGACGGTGGGCATCACCGCCTCAACCTCCACGCGGACGATGGTGCCGGCGTGCAGCACGTGATCAACCATATTCTTGTGGTCGGATTTCATCTGCCGCGAGATTGCGTCAATGTCGAGCGCATAGCGAATACTCTCGATGACCGTGGACTTCCCGGCACCGCGACCACCGATTAGGGCCGTCAGATCCTCTGAGATCGGCAGCGAGACTCCATCGAGATAACCACCCACCCAGGAGACTCTTTTGATTGTCGGACGAGGTGCGACGGTTGGGTCTTCTCGGCGGACGCGGGTTTCGGGAGTGCGCACTGCGAGCTTGAGACTTCCGAGTGAAGGGGTGCTGATTTTGAACCAGCAACTTGCTCCGGTGGTGCGTAGCTGGCGGGGCCCCATCACGTCGTCCGCGTGGATGATGGCCAGTGGATGTTTCCTCTGGAAGTGGCCAGTGCCTTCAACCACTGCCTGCTGGTCCCTCGCTTCTGCGACGCTCGGTGTAATACCGATGACGTGCAGATCTGGATGCTGGATCATCGCAGCCAACGGTTGCCCGGAGCGCGTCGTAAGCATCCCTGCAGGTTCGACGTTGACGTGAGCGGGGATCGGGAGTGCTCCGTCGGCCGTCATTCGCTCCATAATTTTCGCGTAGGACTCGCCAATCGTGCCGTTGCCGCATCCAGGAGAAACGCCGCAGCGGCCTATAGAAGCATTAATTATTGAGAAATCGGTCCCCCCCTCGAAAATCACGAGGACATGAATACCCTCGGATGAATTGGCTTCAAAGCCCGGGAGCGCGACGATCCCTCGGGACGTCGCCGCATCGACGAGCCCGCGAGCCGAATCGACACACCAGTGATCAGTGACTGCTATTAGGCTAATGTTCTGCGCAGCACATTCGTCGAGGAGAGCAGTATTGTATTCCTCCTCAGTCGCGAAGAACCTTTTCGGAGCGCTTCGGCCTTCATATGTGTAAGGATTTACCTGAAGGGCTGCGCGAATCCATTGGGCACCGTTGCTTGTCACTCGGTCCTCGTCCTTTGCTCTTCACCCAGATCATGCATCCGGACGACAACTCTAAAACTCACCTAAATTACTCAGAGACAGCCTAAATGCACAATACCAATACCAATGCAAATGGCTCATATTGGAGATTAAAAAGGCTAAGCCATGAACCCTCCACGGACTAAGTCAACGTGACGCCGCCGCTTCCGCTCTCGTCGCCGATCGGAGCGGAACGACAATGGTTTGTGGACCAGCTCTGAGGCTATCCCGCGGCCTCGGCTGTCAACTCCAAGGAGAGTTGCTGCGACTTACGCTTTCGGCCATTCGAGATCGTGACAATTTCCGCGCTAGGGTCGAGAATGTCCAACGCGTCTGCAGCCGCCCGGGCAACAGCACGTCCGAGGATCGGCGGCACCGCGTTCCCTATCTGCTTAAGCATCTGCCACTCGCTGGAGTGGAAGACGAAACCATCATGGAACGACTGGAGGCGAGCAGCTTCCCGAACAGTAATCCACCGCTCAAATTTCGGATGAACCCATTCCGATAGGTCCCGGTGCATCTGCGCCAAAATCGTGTAGGCGGGACGGTCCACCGGCAATCGTCGCCATTTCTCGGGGCGGAGGCCATTCCAAACGTCCTTTGGAAGACTGTCTCCCTTCGCGCCTGGCTTCAGCAGGGCGATCAAGTCCTTGCGCCGCTGCTGAATTTCCTTCGTGTGGTGGTTACTGAGACCTTTCGTATCGATCCCACGAGCCGCGACCTTATATTTTGCGGAGTAGTAGCTGCCACTCCTGTCGAGTCGCATGTCGTCGAGGAAATCGGATTTGACACGCGAGGAGGGATACTTGACATCCTCGTAATGGATTGCCGTCGTTTCCGGAAGATCCCGAATCGCTGCCCACGCGGTGGGAGCCTCACGCCCATGGTTTGCGAGCGAGTCAGCGAGGAACTCGTTGATCTCGACTCCGAGCTCTTCACCATCCCGGATCCCAAAAAAGATGGCTCGCTTACGGACCTGAGGTACCCCGTAATCTGATGCTGTCACGACTGTGACACCGCAATTCTTGTAGCCTGCCTCACGAAATGCAGCAAGGACCTCCTTCTTGAACCGTCCCTTTCCGAGAAGGAGCATGTTCGGAACGTTCTCCATCAAAAAGACCTTCGGCTTGAGCTGCTTCAACACGCGGATGTACTGCAAATACAGCTCGTTACGTGGATCGTCGAGGATTCGTGTTCCGATCTGGCTATAGCCCTGGCACGGTGGACCACCGAAAAGTAGATCAACCTCAGTAGTCGAGAGGGCATCGAACCGCTCGCTGGCTGTACCCCATGTGGCTGACTCGCTATTCAGAAAGTCGTGCACATCACCTTCGAACAGCGGCACTTCGGGGAAGTTCGCGCGATACGTCTCACATGCGAATCGGTCCATCTCTACCGCAGCGAGCACGCTAAAGCCGGCTAGACGTACGCCTTCACAAAACCCCCCGCAGCCCGAAAACAGCGACACAGCAGTACGTTCAGACACGCAACTCTCCTCCTGGTAGTCAAGGCACACGCAGCGTATCCACGTAGTCCGACAGGTTCTTACTTCACCGGCGAATGTTACATTTAGTCCACATTTCGTGTCCCATTGCCCCAGGCGTCCACAAATAGCGATGGCGTGCGTCACACAAGAAAACGCGAATGTGACTTATAGTCCGTGGCCTCATCGTCTACATCGCCATACTCTGATCCATCGTGCCTCTTGTCGAACTTCCTGCCCGCTTCGGGCTGGTCGTACGGCGTGCCCGTATGTCTGTCGGGCTGTCGCAAGAGGGCTTGGCCGCCGCAGCTGGCCTCGATCGGACCTATATAAGCAGCCTGGAACGTGGAAAGCGAAACCCAACATTGATCACGCAGGAGCGCATTGCGGCGGCACTGGGACGTCCGTTGTCGACGTTGGTCGCTGAAGCCGAGGGACTGTCGTGACCTTCCGATACAGCCAGGTCGAAATAGACAAGCTAACGCCGGAACAGCGCATGATCGACGATTTGCGAAATAAGCCGATCCGTAGGCGTAATACGCAATTCAGGTTGATGCAAGGGAATATTCTCGCCTACACGTTCGACGAGACACTGCCAGGCTGGGGTTCTCCAGGCTTGAATAAGATGCCATTCAAGCAGGTCGTGGATCAGGCCCTCGAAAACGCTACTGCCGAAGGTCGGCACTATTACAAGCAAGACTTTCAAGTAGCATCGAATGCTGTTGCCAAGGTCACGGGCGACATTTACGAAACGCTGACAAGCGCCATCCTGTGGGATGCCGCTACGCACTGGAATCGATTCATGTGTGGTGGCGATTGGCCGGCGTCGCCGCGATACCAGCGTCCCACGGCAGGCAGATCCCCAAAGCGGCAAGTGGCAGTACTTAATCTTCCGCGGCGCTACGACTGGGTACATCTTCTCGAGCCTCAGGCCACCGCGAAAATTTCGGAACTGAGGGACTCGCTGGGTGGCAGAGACCTTTCGATGCCGACCTCCACACCGGATATCGCGATAGTGGTTCTTCCGGAGGACGTACGGGCTGATGACGTCTGGAGAACACCGATCGCCAACCTCAGACTGCCTGCCCAGGCTGTACTGCGCGACGCGCACAAGCTCGTCAAAGGAAAGGTCGAACCCGGCGAGATCATTCTTGCTATGGCGCTGAAGAGCAGTCTTCGCTCCGACCGCTTATATCAACCTTTGTATGAGGCAAATGTCATGCAACTGATCCTGGAGGGCCATTTGGGAGCACCTCGCGTGGAATTCGAGGTTCATGCACTCACCGCAGAAGGAACAAGTGCCGACGATATCTACCGGGCTGCTTCCCTACATTCTGCCGGTATGCCTTATGCGCACAGGGCAGTTCGGGAGTTGTATCAACCGGATGACGGAAGTCAGATCATCGCGCGTTTCCTGTCATTCCTTGACCAGCGGATGGCTCAGGTGGCTCTGTAATCTAGCCAGACTCGCGGGGTCCTGTCGGTTGCCTTCCCATTTCTTCAAGTGTCCGGTACACCGCAGCGACACAACTCGCCGGATCATTTTGGACTTCGAAATCCCAGAATCGAACGACCTTCCAACCCATCTCCTTAAGCGTCGCAGTATTCCTCTTATCCCTCTCCTGGTTATTTGTGATCTTTTCTTTCCAGTACTCAGTTGCCCGCTCAGGGTGCCAGTGGTCGGGGTGTCCATGCCAAAAGGCCCCGTCAACGAAGATTGCGACTTTCCATCGGGTGTAGGCGATGTCGGGCCGACCAGGTACGTCTCGTAGGTGGACGCGATACCCGACTGCGCCGACAGCCCGCAGTCCCTTCCTGAGCGCCAACTCTGGCTTTGTGTCCTTGGACCGTATCGCCGCCATGACCCGAGACCGGCCTGCGGGCGTCAAGTGATCTGCCAAATTAGTGGTGGGTAGGGACTGCGTGGACGACGGCAGCAGTTAAAGGTTCAGGCATCGATAAAATTCTCTCTCCATGAGAATTACGCTTCCTGGGGAGGCAATGAGGCTAAGAGCTCAAGAAGCGCTGCAGGCGTACCATCCTGCGTTGTTGCATACAGGATAGCCTCAGACACGTCCTCCGAGTCGTATACTCCAACGGCCCAGCCACTTTGCTCGGATCGAGTCCATGGCAGCGGTTGGTCTATGTCCGTAATCAGTACATTATGTCTGTTGCCCAAGTTCAGCTCAATCGCAGGACACATACCCCCCGTCTGTGTGAACTCTGGACGGTAACCGTTCTCACTCAGAAGCCGAAGTATGTCACCGTACTCTTCAGCGCCATCCCTCATCGCTCTTTCGTAGACCGCGGTATTCATTGGCCTATTATATCGCCATTTAGGGGTCAGATGCAACGAATTCAACCGACACAAATATTCCTCAGACTGACACACTCAAAAATATTCACGGAAATTGAGCAGAACCCGTTTTCAATCACCGTTAACAGCAATCGAGCAGGAGGACAAATGACGAAAGAGAATCTTTCGCACAGCGTTGTCATTCAATAGATAGTTCAAGCCTAGTTTTGCCACCTGATCGATTGTCTCAAATTCGAATCGATTGAACGACAATAGGATATTAACGGATGAGCCTGTCGGATTGTCTGCCAGAATCAAGTTTATGTCCGATTCTGACGCTCCACGCACTGATCCCATCGCGGTGGGTTCCCGGGTCACGGTGATCCCGATCTCCGGATCACGGTCCCGCAATACCGAGCCGCAGGTCGGTGTCGTGGTCGAGGACTACGCCGACAATGTCATCGATAGCTCTGACCTGGGGCGGGATTGGGCGCCGGTGCTGCGGTGGGCGATCGCCCTCGACGACGGCCGTCTAGTCTTCGCCGCCGAGGGTTGCCTTGAGCTCGCCTGAATCTTTCCCTCTCTCACCGAGAAGAATCACGAGATAGAAGTACGACGCACGTTGGGTGTCAGTGAAAAAATGCGCTGTTCACAATCTCAATGTGCGGCGTCGAACGCATCGATGACCTCGGCTTTGATCCGCCCACGTGGGGAGACGTCGAGACCGTTCTTACTGGCCCAGTCCCGAATTGATTTCAGTTGCTCGACTGATCGACCAGAACCCGACGACGCCCTGGCCGCAGTCGAGGTTTTCGCACGGGCCTTGCCGGTAGAGGAGACCTTCTCCGCGACCTTGATATAGGGAGCGAATACCGATTCGATCTTGTCGGCATTGGCGGGTCGAAGATCGATCCGATAGTCAGCACCCTGGTAGGAGAAGGTGACTTCGTGTCCTAATCCGGTGTCGATGGGTTTTCCGTCGAGATCGTCGATAAGTTGGCGAATAAATATTTCGGCCACAGGAATCCTCTTCGTTGCGTGTTGGATTAATGTCCAGTTCATATTATCTGGAGTATCTGATAATTCAGGACACTCCTACCGACGCCGCGCCGACTACCCACCTGCTGGCGGCCTCGGACGAGCCCGTGGCGGTCTCGGCAGTCGATCGGTCCCGATTTTCGGCGTCGCCGAACGATGTTTCATAAACGGCCTTGGCCTCAACAGGTCAACGCATCATGCAGCGTAGCGGGCGGCCCCGGGATTCTGCTGTTCATGGGAGCGACGGGAAGCGATCGGAGCTCCAAATCACAACGAAACACCAAAAAATTTGCATCGTTTCATTAGTCCCTTGAAACGAATCATTGACTTTCCTGGGTTGATGCTGCATTCTTTCCTAATTCATTCGAATCGAAGGTGGGCCATGTCGACGATCAACTCAATCGGTGCCGTTCAGCTAGGACATCGCCTCACTCAACTGCGCGAGCAGACGGGCCGGAAGCAGGGCGAGCTCGCTAAGCAGGTCACGTGGAGCCCTGCCATGCTGTCCCGCATCGAGGCCGGCGATCGCCAGATTTCAGACGAAGAGCTCAGGATGCTTCTGGCTGCCATCGGGACGCGCGAAGCCACAGAGTTGGCCGACGCGCTGACTCGAGATTGGTCCATCCTCCCCCGCCCGGCACTCGATCATTCTGACCAAGAACTGCTTTGGGATGCCGAACAGCTCGCCAACGCGCTCCTACAACTCGCTGTCGCACCGAGCGTCCGTCCTGCGTTCGAACGACGACTGCAGGAATACATCGAAGAGATCCGTGAGGCCGCCAAGCTCCTCCTGCGCCGAGAGCACGGCATAGCGTTCATCGGCAGTATCGGGGCCGGAAAGTCGACGGCAATCTGCCGCGCCACAGGCCTTGAGGTCGAGGGCCAGCATGGGCGTCCATCGCCAGTGCTCGAGACGGGTGGCGGAGGAATTACGTTGTGCGAAGTCCATCTCCGAGTCGGTCCAGGCTACGGCGTCGTCGTAGAACCGCGCACGCATGACGATATCCGCGTTGACGTCGAAGACTTTGTCGACCACCTACTCCGCACGGGACAAACCGACACGACAGACGAACACGCGACCGAGGGTTTTCGAGCCGTTCCACGCGAGATCGAGCGGGCGATCCGCAACATGGCAGGCTTGAATCCAACGCGGACAAAGGGTGCGGACGGAAAAACTGTCCGATCGGACCCCGCCAAGGACCTCGCCACTGCTATCCCGTCAAAGCGCGAACTCGTCGTCGAACTACTGACACGGATGGGGCTCCACCGGCGAGACCGACGAGACGAGTGGTTTGACCCCAGCATTGCTTCAAACCCGTTGGAATGGCTGAAAGGCACATTCGAACGCATCAATAATGGCCGACACCCAGAGTTTTCGCTGCCGATGCGCATCGAACTGGTTCTCCCGGAGCTGATGGAGAACATACCTGAGCTGACGATCAACGTGGTCGACACAAGAGGTATCGATCAGCCAACAGGGAGGGCGGATCTGGAATCACATCTGGAAGATCCGCACACGGTCGCGGTTCTGTGCTCAAGCTTCAACGCTGCTCCGGAGCAGTCTGTACAGCACCTTCTCAAGCGAGCCCGCGAAATCGGCAACCCCCAAATTGACTCCAACTGCGCGATTCTGGTCCTTGCTCGACCGGAGGAAGCACTTGCAGTCAAGGATGAAACTGGGCTCCGAGCCGAGTCGATAGAGGAAGGGTATGAGCTCAAGTCTGAACAGGTCAGCGTCGCGCTCGGTCCCTACCAACTCGATTCGATGCCAGTAGAGTTCTTCAACTCTCTCGACGACGATCCGAATCGGCTTCGCGATTTCCTCGCTAACCGCGTGGCACATACTCGGCAGGAGTTTCGTCGACAGCTACGCGACATCCTGGTAAACGCTGAGAAGCTCATCGAAAATGCCGAACAAGAGCAAGTTCTCGAAATTCAACGCGAAGCCAGCCGTCATGTAAGCAGCTGGGCAAAAAACAACCGTGAACCAGCTACAGTGCGCAGCCAGATCCACGACTCATTGTTTACTGAAATCACTTCTGCTCATGCAAGTTCCGTCCATGCCGCGGCGAGGCGTGGAGGTGAATGGCGGTCACTTAGCTACTCACATCAACTTGGATTCGGCGCACGGCGACTCGCGGTTCTCACCCTGCGTGATTCGGTGAAGGGATTCGCGACGCTGTGCGAGACACTGTCTGACTCGATGCCTGAGGCCAAGGAGCTGCTGTCTCAGGCGGCACGGCTAATGTCCCAGACTTATGACGATCTGCTCAAGAAGATGCAGCTATCTGGCAAAACCCTGTACCGAAAGCAGCTGCAGGAGGACACCGCAATGTGGACTGACTGCATGCAAGCATGGGGCCAGGGATCCGGCTATCGGAAGCGGGTCGTAGAGCGCAGCCGTGATTGGTTTGCCGAGAAGGACCGCGTGGACCTTGAGGACGAACTTCGGATGACGCTGGCTCGTGAGTGGGCAACGCTCCTTTCTCGTGTCGAGGCCATTTTCGACGCTGACTAGCTGTGTTCTACACAGCTCTTGAGATGTTCACCGTTACCGACCGACATAGTATCGAGATGACAGCCCTGGCCACATCAGAGGAGTCGTTTCATCTGCCCCCTGACCAGGGCATCGACGACCTATTCTCATATCTTCGATGATTCGAGCTATTGGCGAGTGCCGTCTGGTGGCTGCTCGGCGGCGAGCACCATCCACGTTAAAGGCTTGTGCGGGAGCCACGGAGGGTGAGACCGCTTGGTGTCGCGGTAGCTCTGGTTTGGGGTGGATGAGAATCAGGTCGCCACATGTGACTGATCTGCAAGGGTTCTTGCAGATCAGGACCTTGGCTTTCGCTTCGGTCGGATCAGTGTGGCGACCTGTTGCTCATCGCGATTTTGATGGTAGTTCGAGGGTCTGACAGGTTTGGTGAGGTCGGGTTCGTGGTCAGCAGGTGTGAATCTGGGTGAATCCAGCTTTTTCCGCTAGGGCGACGATGTCTTTGCGGTGGTGTGTGCGCCGGAGTATGCCTTTGTCGGGCATCGGAACGGCCGCGAAGATCTGTCGTTTGTTTCGGTCGTCCCGGCGGCCTCTGGTGATGTCGATTTTGGTGGCGTGTTCGTCGATGGCGTGGAGCATGGTTTCTGTCGTTTTGTGGAGCGTCGCATAGTTTGCGGTGAGTTCGTCTTCGGGAATGTGTCGGTCGAAGACGAGGTTCCCGGCGCGTAGATGGCCGTCGACGAAGCGCTCGATTCGGGCATTCGTTTCGCTGTCGGTTTCGTCGTCCGCGCCGTGAGTTTCGCGGATTAGCCGGGCCATCTCGGCTCTTTCCGGCTGGGATAGGTCGGCAATGGTGCGACAGTGCAATGTGCTGCGGGTTTCTCGGAGTAGGTTGGTCAGCTCTTCGACGCTGATGTCGTGTCCCTGGTTTGGCATTTCCGTCCCTGTTCGATGTGTGGCGTTCAGTGTCTCAGGTGGGGTTTAGAGGGTTGCCGGGACTTTATGTTGGCTGGCCGATGTCAGGTGGGCGGTGATGGCGTCGGCGATGCGGGTTGTGAGGCTGATGTCTTCGCGAAGGACTGCGGATGTTTGAACGGCGCCGGTGAATCCTGCGCACAGGTTCCATGCGAGTCGGTGCGCTGTGTCGGTATCGCGGATCTCGCCGGTTGCGATGGCGCGGTCGACGATGTCGCTGGTCTTGTCGACCCACTGCCAGTAGGCATGTAGGGCACCGTCGATCGCGGGTTCGAGGCTGAGTTTCATCCCTGCTCGCAGATTAGGGTTCGTTTCGATGTGGTCCGCGAGGCTGCGGAATGCGGTTGCCAGTTGTTCTGTGGCTGGTTCGCCGGTGGCGGCGGCGTCGGAGAAAGCTCGGAGTATCTCGTTCGACCAGTCGGTGATGAGCTGCTGCGCGATCGCTTCTTTGGATGCGAAGTGAAAGTACATTCCGCCTTTGGTCGTTTCGGCGTCGGTGCAGATGTCGGTCATGCTGGCCAACGGGTAGCCGACTGAGTCGAATTTGGCTGCGGCGGCGGTGAGAAGTTTGGCTCTGGTGCGTTCGGCTCGGGGTTGCAACGTGCGCGTCGCGGCGTTCGTGGGGTGGCCGATAGGATCGCTCATGGTCACAGTCCATTTCTGTGGCTCGGCCCTGGTGGTGTTGCGAGCACCGTCAGGGCCTTTGTTGGCAGTTTTTTGCCACTTAGATACACCTTAGTTCACTGATAATGCAGTGTTAATTAGGTTCGATTCAAGGGTTTTTTCGGTTGTTACTTGGGGCCTGGCTTGAGCTTTCCTTCGCGCTCGGGGAATTCTTTGCCGTCGTTGTACTGGTCGCGCAGTTCTGCGAGGAGTTTGTAGAGCGCGAGGTCGATGAGGTTGGTGAGGCTGCGCGGTGCGGTGGGGTCTTCTTTGAGGAATTCGACGGCGTTGCGTGCTTCTTCGAGTCGACTCTTGGTGAAGGTGATGGAGGATTTGACGGTGTCGAGGTTGCTGCCGCTCCCCTTCGGTCGTCCGCCTTTGTTCTTCTCCACTACCGGCGCGGGGGTTTCGGCTGGGGTTTCGGTGGATCCGCCGGCCGCGGCTTGCACCAGGTTGGGCAGTCGGTTTCCACGCTTTTCGAGTGGATTGTTGGCGAGGCCGGGCTTGCGTGCGGGGGTACTCATTGTGGGGCCCTTTCGATCAGTTCTTGTGCTGCGTCTCGGTATGCGCGTGCGGGTGTCGACGATGGCGAGTAGGTGACGACGGGTTCGTGGGCGCTGTAGCTCTCGGTGACGCGGACTGATTTCGGGATGATCGTTTTCATCAGTTGGTCGGGGTAGCTCTCGCGCAGTGCGGCGATGACTTGTTGGTCGATGACCTGTTGCATTTCGACGCGGCCGCAGATGATGTGGTTCAGGCGGGCGGTGGGGTTGAGTAGCTCGACCTGTTCGGCGATGTAGTCCTCGATGCGCAGGACGGCTTCGAGTTCCATTGATCCGGTGCTGACGGGTACGAGGATTTCGTTGCTGGCGACGAGTGCGCTGATGGTGGTGTTGCCGAAGTTGCCGGGGCAGTCGATGAGGGTGAAGTCGACGTCGGGGGCTTCACTGAGGGCGCGGCGCAGGATTTCGTGCGATCCGGGCTTGTTCATGAAGTAGGGGTTTACGTTGCCGAGTTCCTTGGTGGCCGGTACGACCTGGATTCCGGATTCGGTGGTGACGGTGGCTTGCTCGATGCTGGATTGGCGCATGATGACGGACAGGACGTCATGTTCGGCGGTTTCGGGTTCGAGTCCGAGCCAGATGGTTGCGCTGGCTTGTTCGTCCATGTCGATAACGCGGACGGTGCGGCCGGTCTCGACGATGGATTGTGCGAGGTTGACCGTGCTTGTGGTCTTGAGTGTGCCGCCTTTGTGGTTGACGACAGCAATGATTCGGGGGGCCATGAGTGGTCCTTTCGTGGTGGGTAAATACTACTTAATTGAGGTGGATTTAACAACAATTTATGCGGTTAGTTCGGTCGTATTTATGGGGTTTGTTCTGCCGTTTTTATTCGGTGGGTGAGGTGCTGGAATTGCCGGCGGGCCAGGCTCGATGCCTGGCTTGCCGGCCACACCACCCGAGATCGGGAGAGGGCTGGTCGGCCCTCTCCCGGCTTGTCAGTGTCCGACTGTGCAGGCGGTGGTTTCGATTTCGCTGAGGGAGTAGCCGATGCTCTCGAGGTAGCGCAGGTAGGCGACGGTGTTTTCGTCGCGGTTTCGCCAAACGTGCTTGCCGGTGACGGCTTCGTGGGCGGCGAGGATTTCGGCGAGGACGAGCACCTGGGCGCGGCCTTCGGTGGCCTTTGCGATCAATGCGGCGATGCCGGGGGTTGATCGGTAGCCCTCGACGGTGTCTTCGGTGCCCAGTAGTGCGTTTATTGTCCTGCCAACCTTAAAGCCTCCGATGATGCCGCGCCGGTGGGCGAGGGTATCGGCGACGAAAGCGGCTGATCCTTTCGGGGCGGTCTTGCGGGCAAGGTAGGTGGTGAGCCATTGCAGGCGAACCGTCTCGGCGCTGTTCCATGCTTTGTTGTTGTCGATGACCTGCCGGTGTGCGGCTAGTCGCTTTTCCCTTTGTTCGTTGGTCTCCCCTGTGGCTGCGGTGGTGTTGCCTCGTCCGTCGCGGCGGTGCAGCTGGGCGGCTGCGAGGTCGGTGCAGTAGTAGACCGGCTCCCATAGATCGGTGTTGGCAATCGCTCGCGGGTGGTGCAGTCCGTCTTCGGGTTCTCCGTCTTCGTCGGCCTCGAAGTCGATGGCGTCTTCGTCAACGGGTTCGCCGGTCTCGATGATGGCGTAACCGTCGCTGTGCTCCATGAAGACTGCGAGGTGTGCGGGGTCGATGGTTTCGTCGTTTGCCGCGTCTCCGGCTGCGTCGATGAGGTAGTCGAGTCGTACGGCGGTGGTGTCGCCGTAGTTGGGCCTGCGATCGAGGTTGCGGAATCCGAGTTCGATGAGCGGTTGTGCGGCCGCGGCGCGTTTGGCGCTTAGCTCCTTTGCGTCTCTCTGCCGTTGGATTTCGTGGTCGAGACGTCCGAACCTGAGGCCGTTTTCGAGGCGGTCCAGGGCGTCGGTGTCGTCCTCGAACTCGGCGAAGGCTGCGGCCTGGTCGAGGGTGAGGCTGGTGTTTTCGAGGCGGTCGCGGGCGGCGGTGTTGTTGGCGATGGTGAGGGCTGCGTCGACAGTGGGGCGTTCGATCTTCATGCGTTTTGCGATCTGGTCGGCGCTGACTCCGAGCAAGCTCAACTGTTCGATGTTGTCGAGTCGCTCGGCCTCGATGTATCCGGTGCGGTGTTCGTTCTCCGACCATTGCGAGATGAGTCGGTCGATTTCTGCGTCGTCGCCGGTGGCCTCGTTTCCGACGACATAGACGGGGACAGTCGCGAGTTTGGCGGTGACGGCTGCGGCGGTTCGGCGGTGTCCCATCCGCACTCGTAGGGTGTCGTCGGCGGTGCGGACTGCGACGATGGGAACTAGTACGCCCGACTCGGCAATGCTGGCGAGGAACTGGGCGTCGAGGCGCAGTTCGCGTCGGTTGTTGCGGTCGGTGAGCAGCGTTGCGGGGTCGGCGTGGACGAGCTGGGCGGTGGCAACTTCGATGTTTGTCATAGGTTAATTGTAACCCTTTTAACTCATTATTGAGTGTTTTTCTCACGTTAATTAGAACCTATTTAACGTGAGGTATCTCACCCCGATAAGCTCTTGACCTGCGAGTATGGCCGGTTTTCGCTCTTGCGTACCGGCCATACTCGGCAACTAGGCGGCTGCTGTCGTGGCTGCCTCCGACAACTCTCTCTGTAGATGAGTGGTCAGCACTGCCGCGACTCCGTGAAAGAGCGGGCCGGGGCGGGCATCGCTTCCGGACAGAATTACTGCTCGGCCTCGTAGCGGCGCTTCGGGTGCTGCGCCGTACCGGGTGAGAATCGCCGTTGCGGTCTCGTTGATCGGCTGGCGTTCGTCGGCCTGGTGGTTGGCTCCGACTGCCATGCACGCGATACCGGGTGTGTCTCCGATCGGGTGGAAGAGTGCCCACGTGTCGCGGACTGCGTCGAATGCCGCTCCCCTGCCGTGATGTTCGGCGCGGACTTTCTCGGTGGTCCCTGCCCAATAGCTGCTGACGGGGATTTGCTCGGGGTGGATCGTGCCGTCCGTCTCGATGACGAGTGCGGGCAGGTGTGCAACGGTGGGCATGGTTGCCTCTCTTAGACTGAGGGCGCGGAACCGGGCAGGGTCCAACTGTCCGGTTCCGCGCCGTTTTTGGTGGGGGGGGTTAGTTCTCGATGCGGTCGTGAACTTTCAAGATGTCGCAGCGGTAGCCGAGCTGGGTCTCGGCGTACTCGGGTAGTCGGCTGTCGGAAGTCGAGGCGAAGTTGCCGCCGAACATGGTCCACGAATGGGTGCGGACGTAGCGTTCGGCGGTGGTGTCCCAATGGACGGGGACGAAATTGCCGTACGTGGCGAGTGCCCTTGCTCCGGTTCCGAACGAGTGCCTGCGGATCTCGAGGGCGACTGCTGGCGCTTCGTCGCTGGTGTTGAATACGCGCATCGGCTTCGGTGCCGGGTAGACAAATCCGGTGGTGTACTCGGTGCAGTCGAGTACTCCGACGAGGATCAGTCGGGTTGCGCGTGAGGTGATTCCGCCGTTGGTGCAATCTCCGTGATGGGCGTTGCGGTAGACCTCGAGGGTTAATCCGCGGGTGATGTCTTCCGTGTTTGTCATAGGTTAATTGTAACCTAATTAACCTGATTTCTACCGTTTTTAACAGGTTAATTAGAACCTATTTAACGTGTTCCGGGTCACTGGACTTTCGGCGCGCTTTCCTCTGCTCGGACCGCCTTCCGATAGTGGTTCTCGTCCGGTTCGTCGCTTCGACCGTGGTGTTCGATGAGCGATTGCGCTGCGTCGGCGCGGCCTGCGAGGGCGAGGAGTGCGGCGAGTGCGTCGGCTTCGCTGCACGCGAGGTACTGCCCGAGAGCGCTGTGGGTATCCGCATGGCTGAACACTTCTGCGAATCGTTCGAGGGCCTCAGCGAGTGCTGTTGTGTCGTCGGCGGGGGTCGTGGTGCGCTGCATGGCTGGCCTTTCAGTTCCGGTTCTGGTGCATTTATCGCGTTAGTTGCGTGGTGTTTATGGTGTTGGTTGTAACGCTTTGTGGAGCGTCGCCGGTGGCGACGCTCCACAGGACCGGGTCTAGGCTGCTGCGCTGCCGGGGGCTATGACCTCTCCGGTTTCGGGGTTTCGGGCTGAGGTGATCGAGTCGTATTTGACGGTGTCGGTCCACGAATATTCGGTCTCGCAACTGACGCTTTTTGCGTTGACTCGCTTCACTTTCCACCACCGTCCGCAGACCTGGACGTGATAGCCGGGCTTGATGTCGGCGCGGGTGTAGAGCTTCTTTCCGTCTGCTTCTTGGGCCTCGCGGACGTCTTTCCAGTAGGTGATCTGGGTTGTCAGTCGCTCGATTGAGTCGTCGAGTTCGGCGCGGTAGTCGCCGGTCGCGGGGAAGTTTCCGAGCTCCAACTTTCCGGCTTCGTTGGTGCGTAGCGACTGGGTGACTCCGTCGCGTGCTCGTTGTGCTCTGCGTAGATCCGCCTCGAGTGCGTCGATGCGGCGGGCGATTCTGCCGGGGTTGTATCGGCTGTCGGTGGTCGATCGCGCTGCGTCTGCTTTGGCTTTGGCGCGTTGGGTTTCGCGGTATGCCTCGACTGCTGCGGTGCTGGCGGCCTGTGTCCTGGCAAGGTCGCGGCGGTGGCGGCTCTCGGAGTGGTGTCCGACCAAGATCGGCTGACCCATCGGATACCGGTTGGCGAGTTCGTGCGCCCTGCGGTCGGCCGCGTCTTCCTCGGCGGTCTTGCGCTCGACTTTCGCGTCGAGTGCGTCGACTCGGTCGGCTTGCCGTTGGGCGCGATCTGCCTCGGATTCCGCCATACCTCTTACCCCGGCCCGAATCGTCACTGTGACGTTAAAGCCTGCGGCCTCGAGTGCTGCGCGGGTCGCGTTGATGCGGGCGGTTTTCGGTGCAACGTCGCGACTGCGGGGGATGTACCAAGCTCCGAGATTGCGGGACCAGCGCCACTGTTGAGCTTTGAGGATCTCGCCGGTTCCGTCGCCTCGGCTGGTGCCGTCGATCATGGTGCCTTCGGCTTCGGTGTGATTGATGGTGAGCATGTCGGGGTTGGTCCCTTCGTCGGTTCGGGTGGGTCTTGGGCGATCCGCGGCGTTTGGCCGGGGATCGCGGGTGGGTGTTAGTTGTTGCTGGCGGTCTTGTCTTCGTCCTCGTCGGCGGGGGAGGCAATTTCGGTGTTTATCATAGGTTAATTGTAACCCTTTTAACATATTTTTGAGTGATTTTTCGATGTTAATTAGAACCTAATTAATGTGAGGTGTGCCACTGAAATATGGCCTTGACCTGCGGTTTTGGTCTCTACATATGGGGTGGGTGTGGGTGGTAGGTCATCCCGTCGGCTGAGCGCGTCTCGACCGTGCTGCTGCCCGGTGGCGCAAACATGTTTTTCGTTTGCGGTGCTGGGTGGCGGTGCGGTAGCTCTCGGCGGGTCGAGGGGATGGGCTGCGACCTTGCCGGGTTGCGCTGGTGTTCGCGGCCGTCATCCCGGAGGCTGCCTGGGGTGTGGGGGCGGCGAGCGCCCCACAGACCACCTGCGAATCCGCCGGCCAACTACTGACGCATCCACCTCGACCTTGCGGCGCTGGGTGGCGATTGTGCGGGAGCGACGGAGGGTGAGTCCGCTCTGTGTCGCGGTAGCTCTAGCCTTTTTCTTGAATGAGCTTCCACCGCAACGCCAATCGAGCTAGCCGATAGTGTCGTCTGATGGCTTATTTCAATAATCGTGTTGTCGCAGTAACCGGCTCCGGATCGGGTATCGGCCGGCAATTGTCAATCGCTTTGGCCGCGCAAGGTGCGCGACTGTCTCTCCTCGATCGTGATCCTGCCGGTCTCGACGAGACAGTTCAATTGCTTGGTGCGCAGGGTGATTCGGTGCTGTCGTCTGTGGTCGACGTGACGGATCGAGAAGCTATGGACCAGTGTGCAGCGATGACAGCGCAACGATTCGGTCGTGTGGACGCGGTTATCAATAACGCTGGCATTTTGTACTCGGGCGATGTGCTGGACACGGAGTTCACGGATTTCGAGCATTTGATGGATGTCAATTTCTGGGGCGTTGTCAACGGGTGCAAGGCATTTCTGCCGTTCGTGATGGAGTCCGACCGTGGAAGCGTCGTGAATGTGTCATCCGCTTTCGGACTAATGTCGGCGCCGGGCTATTCGGCGTACAACTCGGCGAAGTTCGCGGTGCGCGGCTTCACAGAGTCCCTTCGACAGGAAATGTTGTTGAGCGGCAAACCCGTTCGGGTCACCTGTGTGTTTCCTGGTGGAATCAAGACTACGATCGCCAGGTCTGCGCGCGTGGCGGCAACGCTGGACAAGGCTGCGGTCGTCGAATCGTTCGAGGGCAGTATCGCTCGCACGGAGCCGACCGAGGCTGCGCGGGTCATTCTTCGTGGCGTCGAACGGGGTCGGCCGCGAGTGTTGGTCGGCACGGACGCCCGGATCGTCGATGTCATCACCAGGGTTGCGAGCTCGGGCTATCAACGCATCATTCCCGCCCTGAAATCAGGTAAATAGCGCTAGTACTTTTGGCGGAGCGCCTGGTCAGGGATGTGCGAGTCGGGACTAAATACCTTCACTGACAGTGACAATTTATGTGTAACGAACAGTTACAAATCGGGCAGATTTCCGCTAGTGTTCCCTCTTGTTCTGATCCGCGGGGAGAGGCAAACAAGTCAGTGGCAGCAAAATGGTTGTTGATCGAGACGGTCGGCGGCGCTACGCCGTCAATCGTCGGAATGGGTAGTACGCCACGTAAGTTCACGGCGCTCGACAAGTTCTTCAAGAGCAAGGACGCGCTCAACGAGGTCTACAGCGTGATTGTCGAGGTGATGGCGTCACCTGCGGCTATCGACCGCGTTTCTGATGACGGCCGGCGGCGAACGATCGTCGAGCCGCTGTTGACGTTCGCGGGACGGATGCACGGCATGTACCTGTGGACGGGCTCTCCAGATGAGGTTGTGCCCAAAAGAGATCCGGCCGGAGCGTGGTTGTTCAATCTGACTGCGAGTAAGGCCAGCGGCAGTAACGACCTGCTGGATCTGTACGCCGTTCCGGAAAATGAGCGTCACACAGAGAAGGCGATGGCCGGCGCGTTTACCCGGTTGGAAACCAACAGTGACGAAGCTGAGGCGTTGGTGAAGATCATCCAGTCGGCTCCCGGCACTATTCATCAAGCGGTATGGAATGTGCGGCGCGATGACGACGAACTCCGCGCAGCACATTTTTCGTGCCGGATGCTCGAAGAGATCGACCCGGAGAGCGGGCGGCGAGAGGTCATTCTGCGGGGTATCACGCAGGACATCGGCCCGTCGATCGACGTCTCGGCAGCTCCGCCCCCTATCGTGCTCGAGCATCGAGTACTCGAAGCGGTCACCGAAGAAGGTGTGCACCGGGCGATCTGCAATCTCAGGACGTTCCAGCTGATTCGGTGGATGGGGCCACCGCTGCCGGACGTCGCGTGGGAATGGGTCGATGACCAGCCCGAACCGGGTATGCACCCGGACGATATTGCGTTGGCTCGGGCGATGTCGGCAAATCTGGCTCGAGGAAAATCGGAAGGTGTACTTCGGTTCCGGAAGCTCGACGGTGAGTGGCAGAAATGCCATGTCGAAGCCAGGTTGATGGCGCTCGATCAGCACACCACTGCTGGTTTGGTGACAGTTCGAGCTGCGTCTTCGTAGATTGACGTCGGGGTCACTTGGCCGTTTCTTCCGGTCCGGTGATCCCGCGCTGCCGATCACAGAGTTCGGCTCGTGCGTGTGCGGCTGCTTGTCGGTCGGCAGCTTCTCGTCGACGGCGGGCTTCCGCAAAGTTGGGGACGGCGGCCATTGCCGCCCGTCGTCCGGGGGAATCCGGGCCTGCTGCATTGGCGCGGCGGGCACGCTCGGCCTCGAATTCAGCGGCGCGTTGTGCACGTTCGGCGCGGCCTTGCTCGTAGGCGATCCGGTCGAGGACGTGGGGCGGGAAGTCCATATCCTGCGTCTTGAGCAGCCATTTCATGAATCCTCGGGGGTTCTCCGGCTTCGGTGCGAAGGTTCGGGCGGTGAGGATTGCGTTCAGATCGTTTCCGGTCCAACCGTGGGCAGCTGGTTCGACCAGTGCGGACGCCCAGTCCTTCACGGTCAGTGGGAGCGCCCAAACTGGTGTTTGCGTGCTCCTGAGCCACTCAGCGGCCAGCAACCGGCCTTTCCGCAAGCCTTCGAGCCTTTCGCGATCGGAATCTGATTCGATGCTCCGCGAAGCGGGTCCTTTTGCCTTTTTGCGTGTGTTTAATTTACTTAAAGAAGAAGAAGATCTTTTAAAGAGACCCCAGAGGGGGTGGGGTGCCATTTGGATAGATCCACTGGCTGACGTGCGGGTTTTATCCACAGGCCGGAACGGGTGCAACGCGAACACCGACGCCCATCCGCGGAACTTGTCCCCGACCCGCCATGAGGCGTATCGCTCGATCTTGGTGCGCAGTCGGCCGCGTAGAACCTCGGTAGCGACGCGCAGGAGTACGAGTGCCTTGCGTGCGCGTTGCACGGTGCGTTCACCGAGTCCGGTGAGTTTCATGATTAGTTCGACGGTGGCGCGGGAGTTACGACCGGTTTTGAAGTCTGCGACGCTTGCCATGACGGTGGAGACAGCGAGAAGTGATTTGAGTCGGATGCCGCCGCCACTGCTCTTGATCAGTTGTGGCCGGATCCGCTCGTACTCGGCTTCGTAGGCACTGCGCACTACCGTTTCGACCCAGTGCTGAGCGTCTTCCCAGGTCGCGATGCCGCTGTAGACGGGCTCGGTGACGGTCGCGTTCTCGCCGATGTATGCCCAATCGGGCAAGTTGAGGTCTGCGGCCAAGTCCAGGTTGAGACGGCACAGCTGCCGGCACGCCTCTTCCTGTCCACCCATCTCGCGGATACGTCCTGGCCAGAGCTTTGTGCACTGGTGGCCGTGGGTATGTCCGCGGAGGGCTTTGGGTGCGCGAGCAATGCCGCGACGCGGACGCGTCGGGCTACTACCGCAGTAAGTCCGCTGTATCGGCGCGAATTCGATCGACGAGACACGCGCAAAATCATTTGTTGAATCCTGAACAGGGCAGCACAAGCTGGTACCCTGGGCTCTGTCACGCAAGACAGTCCCTTCGGGGAAGAAGCAGTACCTGAGAAACGAGCTGCAAACTCGTATCTCGCAAACTTGCAAGAAAAAACCCTCGACCCCGCCCGGCTCGGGGGTTTTTTGCTGCTTAGCTGCTGGTCACTGCTAACGATGTGTGGTTGTCACGGCATCCCCCGCCCGGAGCTGCCGTCTACGCGAGACTCGTTACGCGGTGAGCTGCAAAACCTCCTGGTCAAGCTCTACGACAAGTTCTTTGTGTCCAGTCCAGGCAGCGAGCAAATCCGCGAGGAACTGGCTTTCCGAACTGGCACCGGCTTCGATCCTGCGCCGCTCGAGTTCTTTGGCTACTGCTTTCGGCACGCGAGTCGACACACGAGTGCGATCACCCTTGCTAGGTGTAGGCATTTGCCATCTCCTTTCGATCCCCGACCGATGTACCTGGCATCCTGCGCCAGGTTCCCGCTCATCTTGCGCCAGCATCGCTGATTCGTCGCGACGACACGCCGCTGCGGATCGAAACTTTCCATCGAGTTGGAATTATGGGGAGTTTTTTTAGGAATCGCGGAAACGCTTCGCGCGCGCCTTCATGTTCGCGCGATCAAGCTCCCACGCCTTGGTGACCAGCTCTTTCGTAACCCCGTACAGTTCCGCGAGTTGGTCGGCCCGTTCGTCCTCATAATCCTTACGACCCTTTTCGATTCTGCCGAGAAGAGTCGCGGAAACTCCGAGCTGTTGCGCGGCGCTCGCCTGCGTCAGTCCGGCTTGCACCCGCAGATCGCTAAGCCCAAGTTGATCCGTGGGTATCGGAACCAGGTCTGCAACCGTGAGCCGCAATTCGGCTGCAACCTTCGCCAATAACTCGGGAGTTGGTGCGGCGCGGCCTGTTTCCCATGCGGACACTGCCTGTGCCGAGACACCTGCCGCATCGGCAAGGTCTTCGATCGTCGCCTTGCGTGCCTGTCTGTAGCGCCGCAGACGCGTTGCGCTAAAGCCTCGGACGGCACTTCGCGACACTTCAACTCCCAGTTCTTGTGATTGATCCCTGTGAGTCATTGTGTCGCCCTTCCGGCTCGCCCTTTTCCACTGGTGTTTAGAATAATAGGGTGTTAAGGTGGATTCGATCACAAGGGTACCAAGAAAGAGCCCAGGTCAGGAACCCAACGAAAGGAAATGGAGGGGTCATGAGCACAGTGAATGAGTTGCGGGACACAAACTGCACGGTTTACTCTGCTCATGCGTGCCCAGCCTGGGAATCCTCGGTACTTGTCGATGTCGGTACCGCTTGTAGCGCAGAAGAATTTGCACACGTCTATCCCCGTGTGCCTTCTGAGTCCGGGCGGGCACTGATGAATTCCTATGTTCTACGCGATGCTGCGACATCGCGGCCGCGAGCCACTGTCGGTGGCCGCTCTCTCCTACACGCTGCGACCTCGACAATCGTCGAGGCGTTTCGTGTGCCGAAAACCCCAGGTGTGTTGGTGATTGGCGTCCCCTCACACACCTGGGGTCCTTCTACGTCTGCGATGCAGTACGCACGTTGGCGTTCGGACCGCAGGCCTTCGAGCTTATGCGGTCTGATTGAAACCGCAACCACTCGGAGGCTGTCATGGGCAACAACATTGCTCAAGTCACAAGCGCCGCCTGGGTAAACGCCGGCGCTGCTCCCAATTCTTCCGACCTCGGGGTCGGGCAATTTGTTGTACCCAAATGCGGATCTTCCGCCCCCAGCTCGGCCCGTCGTCCAGCGCCGCCCGCGCTGTCAGATGACGTGGTCGGTGACGCACCCACCCGTCTCTCCCCGCCCGGAGATCGGGTGGGTGCACCTACCATCACCCGCTGTATTCCTCTGTTCGCCAACGTCATTCACTGTTCTGGCAGGAGCCCTGGCCACGTCTGCATGAGCGTGCCCGTTCCCGGATTTTTCCGAAGGTGCCCGCTCGGACACGTCCTCCTTCCCACCTCGTCAAACATCTACCGACTTCTCGTCAACAGGTGTTGATCTCGCGAAGAAGTTCCGTGGCGATCTATCGCCACCCCCGTCCGTAACACTGCCCCGTATTTACACCCCAATTGGAAGGTCCCACACAATGAAGCATCACAAGTCCGGTCGCGGTAAGCACCGTGCGGTCAAGCAGTCCGCGGTGGCAGCGGGAACATTTTCCCTTGTTGTGGCTGCGGCGTTCGCCAATGGCGGGTTAGCCGTCGCGGCCCCCCAGCCTGGCATTACCGGGCCTGCTCCTGGTCAGCCGGGTGTGACGTCCCCGGCACCGTCCGCGCCGAGCACTCCGGCACCGACCCAGTCCGCGCCGCCGCAGGCGTGGGTTCCGGTACCCGAGCAGTATTCACAGCCGACGAAGCCTCTGCCGAACTTTGACTACGAAGCGAATCAATACATAGCGCCCACCACCCCGGCGTACACCGGCCCGATCGACTACTCACAGCTGCGCTTGCCAGCCGAAGAAATCCTCACCCCCACTGAGGTGTTCATTGCACCTCCACGAACTGTGATGGTCGGCAACGCGCACTTCAACCAAACGAACTGGATGACCGACGAAACCGTCGACCGCACGAATGCCACCACGGGTGCGGCTCTGGCGATGGTGACGGATTTCTGGATCAGTCACAACATTCCAGCTGATCAGGCTCAGCAGCTCGCGGCTGCCCAGCTGGCAGGTACCGCAGGTGGAGCGATTATCGCGGCCGTTGCCGCAGGCGGAACCGCCGCTTCCATCGCCGGTCTCATCGGCGGCACCATCGGCGGCACAAGCGGTGTCGTTCTCGCCGTGGACGCACTGACCCCCTGGGGAATCATCCCGGCCGGGGTGGTTGCCACGGCTGCCGGTGCTGCAATCGCAGCCGCCGTCATCGGCATCCCCGTTGCCGTAGGTGCCGGAATCCTCGGCGGCATAGGCGGTTTCGCTGTCGCCACTGCATACGGTGACGGAACAAATGGTGTTCCCCAGACGATCGAGGTTCCGGACATTGACCAGCCCGCGATCACCGCGCAGGCGCAGGAAACGCTCACTTCCTGGGAGCAGTCCGGGCCTGTCGGCACGGCCGCGGCCACCTTCGTGCGTGACACCGCCGCTAACGCGCCGGTCGTCGACAAGCAGATTCGTAACGCTGTTACGTCCGTTCCGGGTGGTGCGGGCGTTATCGCCACATTCGACCAGGCAGTGACCGATTTCCAGGCGGCGACAGCAGTTCCGGGTCTACCTCTGGGAATGATCGCCGACGCAATCGGTGCCGGTATTCCGGCTGCTGCGTAGTGGATCGTGCCGGGGCGGGCACGTACTCGCCCCGGCTCACTATCACTTATTGCCGTGTAGACGAAGGAGTTTCAAAGATGCTTGGGCGAGAAGGATCTGGCACTAAGTCCGCAGTGCGTAGTGCAACTGGCGGGACGGGAGCCGGTGCACCGCGTGCGCCTCGTCCGCCGCGCCGACCTCGTGTTCCACGTGCCCGCACACCTCGCCGTCAGGTCGTGGTGATGACCGGACTGGCATTTGCTGTCCTGCTGCTTCTGGTCGGCATCGTGTTCCTCGCGGGCACGTTGATCAAGGGCGTTACCGATGACGAACCCTCCGACCTCAGTCAGATCGTCAATTCTGCTGCGACACCGTCGACTACGCCTGCTGCGGAACCTGTCGGATGCCCTGTCACGCCGGGTGATCAAAGCAGCGGCGAGGCTGCGATCGCCGCGTTCGAGCACGCCTACTACTCGTTGCGCTCGGCTGATGCGGTGATCGCGGTCATGGCCCCTGGCGCGGTGAGCTATTCACCGGCCGAAATGCAGGCGGGGATCGATTCGATTCCTGCAGGAACGACGTACTGCATGACGGTGACCGGCGTGAGCGCCGGGACGTACGCACTGGAGTTGACCGAGACCAGGCCCTCAGGCAAGGGCGCTTCGCTCTTTCAGCGTATTACGACTGCCGAGATCGACGGTCGGCATTTCATCACGTCCATCACTGATGCAGAGGGAATCTGACCAATGAGCATCTCTTCCACCGCCCGTTTCGCGTCGGCATTCGCCATCATTTCGACGCTGGTCGCGGGCTTCGCGGCTGCGCCGCTCCTGGCTAACGCGGCACCGTCCGCAGCGTCGGGTTGCACTCGGTATATCGGTGTCTTCGCTCCAGGAACGACTGAGACCCGCGCCGACGCCGATCCGTCGAAGCCTGCTGGAATGTTGGGCGAGGTGGGGGAGAAGCTCGAAGCGATGTACGGGGCGAACACCTTCCGTGCCATTTATCCGTCGTACCCGGCGGAAGCATTTTTGCAGTCGGGCATGACCTACTCGGCATCGAAGACCGCCGGTGATCAGGCGATGGCGACTGCGATGGAGCAGTGCCCGAATTCGAAGTTCGTGATCGGCGGGTATTCACAGGGCGCGCAGGTCGCCAACGACGTCGCCGTCAACATCGGGGCAGGCAGCGGCCCTGTTCCCGCTGCGTCCGTCCTGGCTGCGGTCATGCTCGCTAATCCGAAGCTCGGCACCGCTGGTTCGCAGGTTGTCGGCCCCAAACTCGACGGGCAGGGCATCGCCGGTCCGGCTGCGGAAGGGTACGGCGCCTTGTCGGGTCGGGTCTTCGACATCTGCCACCCGGAAGACAAGTACTGCAACACCAACACCGGTAAAGATTCGTTCCTGGCGTCATTGGGTCGCGTGCTAGCAAATCCGCCCGGAACCGTCGCACCGACAACCGCGACTGCTGTCTCGGCAACAACTACTCCGGTCGTCGCCGGTCAGACCGCGATCACCCCGACGGACACGGCCGCGAAGCCGACATCGACTCCGCCGGCCGCCGGAACCGCCAATGCGTCGGAGTTCTTGGGCGCGGTGACCTCGAATTACGGGTACGCGGATCTCGCGGCTGCTCCCGGTGCAGCGTCGGCGTTGGCGACCTCGGTGGAGAAGCTGCAAAATGCGGGCCCTCCGACATCGACGTCGGCGGCTGTCGATGTCGCCGCCGTTCGTCAGCAAGCGCAGCTGCTGGCCGGAACCTTCAAGCCGGTCCAGCAGACACAGACATGGATGGCAGCGAACCCGGCCGCTCGCGACGGGTTGCGCAGCGCTCCGGCCGATTCTCCTGAAGCCACCACGAACTCGGTCTTGGGCGCGCTCGACAAGGTCGATGTTCCGCAGGTTCTGGGTGCCGCCGACCAGGTGGTGACGTTGGCGAACAGCATCCTCTCTAGTGGAGGCAGCGGGACGGGCGGCACCTACGCGGGTCTGACCGGTCCCGCGCAGAGCTTGTCGAACGGTGTGGCTCCGCTGGCGGATACACCGACCGATCAACTCACCACCGCCACGTCGATCCTTTCCGCGATCCAACCGGTGACGATCATCAACCAGATTCTCGGCGTCGTCTCGGGCGTGACCTCGGTGGACTACAACGCCGTCGCGGCCAACCTGCAAATACTTCCCGGTCATCTGTTGGCTGGCAACGTCAAGGAAGCTCACCGGGTCGCGGGGGAGCTGAACAACCAGCTCTCCCCTTTGGTGAAGATGGCGGCCGGGGTCGATCTGAAATCGGTGTCGCGGATCTTGGCACTGATCCCCGATCCGTCCGGAACAGCCGCCTCGGCGGCGTTGGTGGCGAACCTGCTGGGCAATGTCGACATCATCCGCCTCGCGCGCGATGTCGGGCAGCTCCAGGAAGTCGCGTGGCAGGTCGCCGAGACCGGGAACGTCCTGGCTCTCGGTCAGCTCCTCCCGATCGGTGTGGATCTGGCGAACGTCGCGCTCGGTGTCCTGACACCGGGGCAGAAGATGACCGCCGATCAGCTCCACGAACCGGCCGATTCGATGACGGCGCTGATGGGTGCGCAGGCGCAGAACTCCGATTTCGTCGGTCTCGGTAGCTCGGTCCTGGCGACGGTGACCTCGCAGGATGCGCAAGCACTGACGTCGGTCGTCGATGCCGGATTCACCGCAGCGAGTTTCCTCGGTTCCCGCGTTCACGAGTCCTACGGGCAGTGGTTGATCGACGGAAAGCGAACCGCTCTGGACGCGATGGTCGATATCTACCAACAAGCGATCGGCGGCTGACGCCTGGCGGCGGGTGAGCCGAAAACGCTCTTGGGCGAGAGCTTTTGACGTGCACCTGCCACTCCTCATACTCACGGCCCTCGCGGCCTCGATATAGGTCCACACACGTTGCCCAGGCGGGCACGGCACGACACAACGACAAGGACAAGGACATGACGATGGGTGATTCACCCAGCTCGAACAAGACCGGCCTCAAGGCCACTGGCGGCGTCGTTGCCGCAGTGGTCCTGATGCTCGGTTTCGTCATGTTCGGTACCGACAACAACCCCAAGACAAGCGTCGATTGCCTGCCCACCTCACCTGCGGCCGGTTCGGCGGCACCGTCTCCGGGAACCAAGACACAGCCGCTCAAGGCCGGTACCTACCAACTGACGTCAGGTTTCGGTCCTCGCGGTGGTTCCATGCACCGCGGTACCGATTTCGCCGGCCCGCTCGGTACTCCGATCTATGCCGCTACCTCCGGTGTCGTCGCAGCAGCCGGTCCGGCGAGGGGGTTCGGGAGCTGGGTCATCATCGACACCGACGTCGACGGGAAGCGAATTTCCACCGTCTACGGGCACATGGCGGCCTCTACGATCAAGGTCAAGACCGGTGATCAGGTCACCGCTGGTCAGGAAATCGCTGGCGTCGGTAACGAAGGCGAATCCTCTGGCCCGCACCTACATTTCGAGGTGTGGGAAGGTGGCCGACTTCCGGACGGCGCCGGAACACCGACCGATCCCGCCCCGTGGCTTGCCGGTGCTGCCGAGCCGTCCGGACCTCCACCCGCTCCCGCGCCGGGCACCGGGGTTCCTTCTCCCGCGATCGTCAACGCTGCTGCGATCACCCCGCTTCCGGCGGGCGCCGGTTGTGGTGGCCCGAGCCTGGGCGGCGGAGGGCTCAAGCCGGGCAGCGTGCCTGCGGAGTTCGAGCCGTGGATTCTCAAAGCTGCCGGTACCTGCCCTGAAATCACCGCCCCGCTCCTGGCTGCGCAGTTCAAGCAGGAAAGCAAATTCATCGTCACCGCCCACAACGCCAAGTCCGGCGCCGACGGGCCAGGTCAATTCATGCCGGGGACGTGGGAACAAGAAGGCATCGACGGGGACGGTGACGGTACACGCGATACACGTTCGATTGCCGATTCCGCGATGTCGATGGCGTCCTACGACTGCAAGATGCTCGAGCTGACGAAGAAGGCGATGGCCGACGGCCGCTTGCAGGGTGAGCTGATCCCGCTGACGTTGTCCATGTACAACTGCGGCCCCGGAAACACCTTGTTGCAGGGCCAGGTCTGCCAGAACGACGAAACACGCGGCTACGTCACCAACATCCCCAAGGTCGCGATGGAGGAGTTCACCGACACGTCCGCTCCGGCGGGTCCGATTCCGGGTGGCCCGTCGACCGGCTCGGTTGTCGTCGATGCCGCTCTGCGGTGGCTCGGTACGACGTATGCCTGGGGCGGCGGCGACGAGAACGGACCCACGCGCGGTGTCCGTGACGGCGGAGTGGCAGACAGTTTCGGCGACTTCAACAAGATCGGGTTCGACTGTTCCGGACTAGTGAAATACGCAGTCGCGCAAGCGACAGGCGGCCGAACGGTCCTCCCTCACCAGGATCAGATGCAGATCGACGACTCTCGCGGAACGCCGATCACCAACCCCGCCAACCTGCGCCCAGGGGACATCATCCAGCCCCGCAGCGGCCACATCTTCATCTGGATGGGTGGTGGCAAGGTCGTCGAAGCCCCGCAATCGGGCGATGTCGTCAAGATATCCGACTGGACCCCACCATCCTCGGGATTGGCAGCGAAACGATTTGCCTGACAAGACAATCCAGACCAGAACATCGCGAGCCGATGACCACCCCGGAATGAGTTTCACCCGAAGAAAGGTAGATCCGAGAAATGACGGCATCCGCAGCCACCGAATGGGAACAAGCCGCCGCCGCAGTGCGCGCCGCCGCTGACGAGTTGCGCACCAGCGACTCCTCTGCGATGCGGGCGTGGGCCAAGAGCAACAATCTGCTCTCGCGCAGCATCTGGCCGAAGGTCAAGCGCGAGTTGGTCAAGCAACTCGACCTCGACTACGACGTACTCCGCGACGCGGAAGCGACCAAGCGCAAGAACGAGATCGCCGAAGCCGCAGCCACCGCACCGTTGGTGGAACTTTTCGCCGCCGGTGACGAGAGGGGGAGCTTCGCTGTCCTCGGACCGGTCGACGACGCTGCCTGGTACGGGACATTCCACAAGAACGACACGGTCTTCAAGGAAGGCAACCAGCGTTCGGCAGACGACTCCGCGGCCGGTAAGGCCGTGTTCCTCGCCGGCAAAGCACGTGAGGATGCGAATGTTCCCGCTGTGCGGCTGCTCCTGCACATCTCCAATCCGGAGATCGACGGGAACTCCCTCGCCGGTATGGCGGCGAAACACGGTGTTGCACTCGACCTCGACATCACCGACGACAACCGGGCCGTGGACTGGTGCGAAGAGCCTGGTTATCAGGCGTGGCAGGCGATCCGGTTGTCGGATCTGTTCATCGAGGACGAGTCGTGAAACGCCACCTCGCGGCCGTCGCTGCTGCATGTGTCGTCGCTATTGCCCTGGCCGGTTGCTCGTCGGGCACAGAAGGCACTGCAACCGGCCCCTCCACCACGACGACGGGGGCGCGGGCGCAGCAATGGTCCCCGAACGAGACGTCCGCCGTCGATCCCACACGGCCGGCGGCCACCGTTCCGGAACAAGCTCCCGAGCAGGTCGCCGTCGTGGACCGGAGCGATCCGGCTGCCGTCGCCGACGCCGTGGTCACCACCTGGTTCACCTGGAATACCGCTGACGACCGCGGACCGAACGACGCGGCAGCACGTACCGGTGCGCTGCTCACCGAACGCTTCCTCGGCGATGTCACCGGCACCACCCCGACCGGAAGCCCCGGCGGTCAGTGGCTCGAATGGGCTGCGAAGGACGCACAGGTCTGGCCGACGGTCAGCTCTGTCCCGAACCAGGGCGCGGTGGACACCACTTCGGCGGTGCACCGGATGTACCAGGTCGAACAGACCGCCATCGCCGCCGACGGCTCCGTTGTCGGCGTCGACACCGCAATCGTCGCCGTCCTGGTAGTTCAGCGCGGAGGTCAATGGTCTGTCGACGACCTCAAACAACTGTGACCAGAAACAAGAGATACCCCGGAACCAACACTCCCCGAAAGGAACTCCTGTGAGCACTCCTAACCCGTACGAACGCCAGAGCACCTACGAGGCCGAGATCCCGGTGAATCTGCGCAATCAACGTCTGCGCCGCCCACCTGCTCCCGAACCGGAGGCAACCCCGGTCGAGACCGTGGACGAGTCTGCCGACCTTGACACCGCTGTGGACGAGACCGACACCGAAGCTTTCGACGAGACCGAACCCGGTTACGCGGACCCGTATGCGGTTGGGCAGGACGCCCTCGCCGAGATCGACGACCCCGAGATCGTCTATCGCCGCTTCGAGCGGGACACAGCCGCGATAGACGCAGGCCCGGCGAAGTGGGGGTGGCGCGGGCGAGTCAATGCCGCTGCCGGGCTGCGGATGGCTCCGAAGCCGGACTCCGCAGAAGTTCGGTTCCGGCAGTCGGTCACACGGGTTCAGCAGTCGTTGCCCGGATGCATGGTCGTCACGGTGATCGGCCTCAAAGGGGACGCAGGCAAGACGTCGACCACTTTGACCCTCGCCAATACCTTCGGCACCCATCGCGGGCGCGGAGTCGTCGCCTGGGATGCCAACGAATCCACCGGCACTCTCGGCGATCGGGCCGCCCGCACCACCGATCCGGAGCTCGGCCCGTGGGATGTACTCGAGAGGGCACACGACCTCACCTCCGCGGGAGCGGTATCGGGTGAGTTGGGCCGGTATCTACGCCTGCAACCTACTCATGACGAGGTGTTGGCGGCAGACAATTCCCCTTCCCTCGAACGCGGGATCGGCTGGGATGAATGCGCGGCAATCATGGCGGTGCTGCGCCGCCATCGCGACCTGATCTTCATCGACACCGGCAATGAACCAGTGGCCGCGAATTGGCAATGGGCCGTGCAGCATTCGAACCTGTTGGTCGTTCCGCTTCCGCTGCGACTCGACGATACGAAGTTGGCGTTGCGGATGTTCAAGGGGATCATCGCTCGAGGTTTCGGACATCTGGTCTCCTCGGCGATCGTCTTGACAGTCGTGACGCCGGGCTCGGATGCCACCCTCGAACCCGAACTCGTCGAGGCCCTGGCTCGACTCGGCCTTCCGGCAGAGAACATCATCCGGGTTCCTTATGAGCCCTCGTTCGCGACCGGGGAGCGCATCGTCTACGACCGGCTCCTACCGTCGACGATCGAGGCATACACCAATGTTGCCGCTGAAATCGCGGACGCTCTCGCCGCGAGTGTGTACGGCCGCGCCGCCGAATACGCCGACGCGTACGCCCCCGAACAGATCCGTCGACCACCAGAAGCGCCGCGCCGCGCTCCTGCGCCGCGCGTCGCGGCGTACCGAGACTTCGACCCTGAGAGATACCGCGAACCAACACCCGAACCCACCTCACCGAAAGGACGTTTGCAATGAAAACTGTTACTCCACAGGCTGGTTCAGCAACATCGACGACCACTTCCTCGAAGGCGCCACTACTGCGGCGAGCATCCGCTGTGGCGATCACTCTTGCCGCAACCGCAGTCGTGCTCCTGCTCTCCGCTGGCGCCGCAAGCGCACAAATCCAGAACCCCATCGACGGAGTCAAGCCGGATCTCAGTGTCTTCGGGCCTGCATTCAACAACGTGTGGGTGCGTGTCATCGGCGGAATCTGGGCCGTTGCGCTCGGTGCGAGCACGGTCAAACTCATTTTCGCGCTCTACAAGATGCGGTCGATGAAGGCCGCCGGCATGCCGCAAGAAATGTCCGACGCCAGTGGGGAAGCGAGGATCGCCGGTATCGCGTTCGGCTGCCTGGCCTCGGTCGGCATCATCACCGGCGCGATTCTCTTCCTGGTCGGCGGCTAACTGATACCGGCCCGCGCGTCCTCTTCGTATTCCTTGGTTTTCCAGAGCTTTTGACGAGAAAGAGATCTGATCATGGCGAAAGATTTTTCACAGGTGGGATCGAGCAGCGGCCCGTCCTACGCGACCGGCTCCCCCAGCAGTGGCCCGGCCTCCGGACTTCCGTTGTGGGTGAAACTGGCGATCGGGTTCAGTGTGCTCGTGCTGATCGTCGGCATCATTGCGGTCTTCACCTCGGGTGGTGATGACGACTCCGATTCCGGCGCCGATGCGATCCGCGCCGCGCACGGACCGACCACCACGATCGACGGCGTTCCGGCCGGATACACCCGCGATCAGGCCGGTGCGCAGACCGCGGCGGTGAACTTCATCCAGGCGAACGGGCAGACATACCAGGGCCGGATCGATGCGGCGAAACTCCGGGAAGTCGCTGTTTCGGCGAATGCTACCGACGCATTGAATGCTGTCATCGACGTCTCGAGCGGCCGCACCGACCTGGGGAAGACCGTCAACAATGTGCCGCTGATCGTCACTGTCACCGACTTCTCGCAAGATTCGGCGACGGTGTCGGTGTGGGGCATGGGCGTCGGCCAGAGTCCGGTCAGTGAGGGGAGCGACAAGGTCGGCATCCTCACCGTCTATTCGACGAGCACCGTGACGATGAAGTGGGAAAACGGGGATTGGAAGGCGCAGGACTGGAAGTTCGTCAGCGGCCCCTCTGCGGAAGATGCACAGTTCCCCGCTGCTGATTCACCGCTCTCGAAGCCCGGCGCGAATGGCTTCTACACGTTCTACGTCAACTAGAGAGGGGCCGGGCTGATGTGGCGCAAAATAATTCTGGCCGTGGTCGTGGCATTGTTCGCGATGCTCGGACTGGCGTTGCCGGCGGCAGCGCAGCCGACGGCTGTCCCCAACACCGATCCGGCTCCCGGCGTGCAGAATGCCACTCAGTCGGGCAAGGAACTCCCCCAGGGATTTCCAAATGATCTGAAGAAATTCGTCGCCGGCACAGAAGAATTCAAATCCGCCTCGTGGTTCACCGGAGTCTGCAAGGACAAAGGCGGCGACATGGGCCAGTACTCGACGCAGGTCCTGCACAACGAAAACCGGTTGATGTACTGGACGGCAAAGGAATCCGAACGGATCGCCCTGTGGGCATCGCAGGTGATGATCTCGAAGAACCCTGTCCTCATCGAGGCTCTGGCCGCAGCCGGCGGTGTCGGTACGCAGATGTCCGGCGTCGATATGGGTGTAGAGGCGAACCAGAAAGCCGCACTGAGCATCACCGACGAGTCGATCCTCAAGGGCGTCTACCCGGACACCTACCCCCTCAATGAATCTGCGGACATGTACCCGCCGTCACCGACCTGCGCCGACGATCTGGCTCGGTGGACGACGAAAACGACGACCACCTGGGGTTTCGAGTGGAGCCCAGCTCCGGATGCGGCCTCACTTGCGGCGATGAAGAAGCAGCCGAACGCCGACAAGGTGCCGGACGCAGCATGGACCGACGCGTGCTCCGGGGGCAATGTTCCGAGCGTTCTGTGCATGCACGCGATGTTCGTCAACTGCGAACGCGCCACCCCAGGGGAGGACATGTTCGCGTGCACGGAATGGAACACCCGGATCGGGAAACTGTTCGGCGGCACCATGAACTGGATCGACCAGAACACCAGTTTCAGTGACCGGCTCGGCACTGCCCTCGAAAGCACGATGAAAGCCACTCCGGCATACATCGGGGGCAAATACATCGTCGACAGCTACACCTGGGCGTGGGACACGTTCGGCGCCCCGATCGGTGATCTCGTCGATTTCGTCAAGGACCCGTCGGATGTGATCGATTCCTGGGCGAACAAACTCAAAAGCAGCGCCATCAGCACCACCAATTCCGTCCTGACCGGCCTGGCCGGAATCGGCGAATTCGACCCCGCCAGAGCAGAATTCATTGCCGTGTACGCCGTCTCGACCGGTATCGGATTGTTGGTGCTGGTGCTGATGACGATCCTCGCGATCTACAAATCCTCCGACGGAGGTATGACCGGCGAAGAGCTGGCCAAGTCCCTGTTCGGGTACATGCCGGCCGGAATCATGTTGATGATGTTCGCGCCCGCCATTGCGCAGCTGCTGATCTCGCTGATGCACGAAATGTCGTTGGCACTGGTGGAGTGGATCGGGACGAGCACCGACGAAGTCATCGGCAACATCTCCTCAGTTCTCGGTTCGCTGACCGACTCCACCCTCGTCGGTGGTTCCATCGCGGCGATCGTCGGATTCGGGTTGATGTTCCTCGGTGCGATGGCGATGTTCTTCGGATTCTTGATGCACGCGGCGGCGTTGCCGATCCTGGCGGTCGTGTGCGGCATCGCATTCGGCATGTGGGTCCACCCCACCTGGCGTAAAAAGGCACTGCGACCGGTGATGATGTTCCTCGGAGTAGTGCTCTCGAAGCCGCTGATGTTCCTGATACTCGCCGCTGTCTTCGCGGTCATCAACATCGCCGCCAAGGGTTCGATCGCCGACGACGGCAAGCTCGAATCGCTCGGCCAACTCTCATTGGTCGCGGTCTGCTTCGTGATCATCGGCCTGGCGCCGTTCTCCATGCTCAAGTACTCCCCGATCCTTCCGACCTCGGCCGATTCTGCAGACTTCGGCGGCGGCGGTTCACAGGCCGGGCAGACCATCGGATCGGGTGCGCAGATGTTCCAACAGCGTGCAGGCGGCGGGTCCGGTGGAGCTGGTTCGCACAACTCCGATGCTGCCGGGTCACCGGGCCGTCAGGTCGAAGGCGGTCCGGTCCGCGGCGCCGCCGGTCATCACGGGGCCTCTTCATCCGCAGATGAGAGCTCAGCGTCGAGTACCCATGCGGCTGCATCAGGTGGCCACAACGGTGCGAGCCACCAAGGGGGAAGCGCCGCGAAGTCGGCGGGCAAGTCCGGGGGAGCGGAGTCGAAGTTGATGGCCGCAGCGGGAAGCACCGTCGGATTGGCGGCCGGGGCGGCTGTCGTGGCCGCACCGATCGCCCTCGCTGCTGCCGGGGCGGCAATGAACAAGGCCGGATCAGCCGCACAAAGTGCACCCGAACATGCAGATGGAGACAACTGATGAGAAAGCAACGCACCACGTACTTGGGTCGGCAATTTGGATTGAGCGCCATGATGCAGTTCCGAGATCCGGTGGTCCTCACCAGGATTGCAACGATTGTGTTCCCGCTGTATCTGACGCTCATGCTCGGGCCATCAGTGCGAACATTCGCATTGGCAGTCGTCCTGATGGTGGCAGGCCTCGCAGCGAGCACCGAATTTTCCCGCCCGGACACCTACGCAGACCGGTTAGCGCGTACGTACCGAAACCGTCAGCTCGACAAGCGAGACCGTCTACGACGGGGCGGCAATGAATCCGTGAACGGAGACCGGCGATGAGCGAGCAACGTACAGCGATCTTGGGGCGTCAGGTTGCCCGGCGAGGTCTGTTGCCGTTCCCTGAACCGGTGGTTGCCGCCTGGGCCGCAACGGTAGGTGTCGCATTGTTCGCGTTGTTCGTCGTCGGGCAGAGCGTGTGGGTCCTCGCTTTCGACGTGCTGCTGATCGTCGCGGTGCTGGCCGCGACGACCGATGTCAATCACCGTGAGTCGTACGCGAGCCGCAAAGCGAAGGCGATCCGCAACAAGCAACGCCGCAAACGCGGTGAACACGTCCATGTTTCACCGCTGGACCCGAATTATGGCGATCCCGCGTTCGATCCGGGGTGGGCGTACCCGCCGATGTTGGGGCAGACCGCCCCGCTCGACCTCACCGGCACCGGCCTCGACGATCTGTTCGTGGTGGAAAGCCGCACCCCCGGAGACAACGACCAGTACACGGTGTTGATCGCAATGCAAGGTCTCGCGGAGGGGTTGCGCGGAGATCAGGCGTGGGCGGTGACCTCCGCCGCGTTCGGTCGCACTCTGGCCGGGTTCGCGAAACGGTCTTCGTTCGTGCGCGGTATCGAACTGTTGAACCGGTCGGTGCCGGCGGATATGACACCGCACGAGAACTGGATGGAAGCGAAAATCGCCGAAGGTGATCCGGTTATGCGGATACTTCCGGCGATCCGCTCGTACGGTCAGCTGATCGACCGGGTGGAGCCGTACTCGGAAGGGCACTACTCGTACGCGGTGCTGATCTTTCCGAAATCGACGGCGCTGTTGATGGAAGGCGCCCGGCTTGCGCGCCGCAAAGGTGCCTCGACCATCGCCGGTGTCGCCCAGGTCATCGTCGACGAGACCGAGCGTGCCGTCGGTGCTCTCACCCGCGCCGGAATGGGACGAGTGCAGGTGTACGGCGAACAGCGCACCTGCGCGGTGATCCGCTCGTGCCAGGACCCTAGTTTCCCGCTCGATGCCCACAAGGGCGTCCGGTGGGAGGACTGCTGGCCCTCGTACATCGGCCGGGAGGAATCGGTCGAGGTTGCCGGGAAGTGGAACACCCGCGTGGGCACTATCCCGCCGCGGGCCATCGAGCCTGTCGAACTCGGCCCCTTGTGGCTTGCGGACCTGCTCACCGGGGTCGAGCCAGATCCGGGCGACGACGAGATCGCCGCCGCGCCGACCATTCGCACGGTCATGGTGCGGATGGACTTCGTCGAAGCCGCCCATGCCCGCAACGCCGCTGTCAAAGACGTCACCTCGGACCGGGCACGGCAGATCGGCGAAGGCCGAAAAGGCAAGATCACGGACGGATCGTCGGAAGTCGCGGCATCGGAATCTGCTCACCGGCGCGGGGATCTGAAACCGGGTAGCGGCCATCACGGAATGATCTATTCGTTCGCCGTCTCGGTCACCGGCCGCGGTGAAGACGATGCCCTGCGCGCGTGCACCCGCGTCGAACAGGCTGCCGCTGATTGCGGTATCGGCGAGATCGAATGGCAGGACCACCGCCACGACGTTGCGTCATTGCTGACTCTGCCGCTCGGCCGCGGACTCGCGGCCACCAAGTGGACCCGCGCCAAGTAGCGAACCAAGGACACCGACATGACGAACACGCAACAGCGCGCCGGCTACCGCCGCAGCCACAAGAAGACCATCCGCTCGACCCTCACTCCCGCCCTCGGGAAGAAGAACGCCACGATCGAAAGTCCGGAGGAAACCGCAGTTGCCGACGCAGTTGTCGCCTCCGACCGGATCACCGTCAGGCGACCACCACCCAAACGCAACAAATGGCTGGACCGGTGGGGCTGGTACGAGATCCGCTCCGAAGGTGCGTGGACGTCCACTCGCCAAGGTGAAGCTCTGAACCTGGCCACGATGCGCCGCTCGGTCCGCCACCAAGGGCTGATGACCGGACTGAACAAGATCAGCCAGACGATGGAGATCGTAGACCCGTTCGAGTTGTACGGAACGGAAATCGAGAACATCAACATCGCTGTCATCGGAGACATCGGCAAAGCGAAATCCTCGCTGATCAAGACCGCGTTCTGCTGGCGCCAGCTCGCCCTGCCCAATCGGCAGGTCGTGGTGATCGACAAGAAGCGCCAAGGAAACAAGGGCGGCGAGTACTCGGTGATCGCCGAAGCCGCCGGCGCCCGCTCGATCCGATTCCACGCCGGCGGCGCGGACGGAATCGGAGTCCGCCTCAACCTCCTCGACCCGGCGATCGCCAGCGGTGCCGAACGCACCGACGGAGTCGCCCCGGCCGGGCAGGAAGCCCTTGTCGGCGCCGTCATCGAGGACACCATCGGTCGCCCGCTGGTCGAGACTGAGGACGCCGCGCTGCGTTTGGCGTTGCAGGTCGTCAATGCCCGCGCGGCAACGGAAGGCCGCGAGCCGATCCTGCGCGAACTCGCCGACGAGTTGCTGAACCCGACACCAGGTAGCGGGCAGACGTTCGGAGACCTGTGGACCGAGGACGCCAAGCGGTGGGGTCTGACACCGGGTCTGGCGCTGCGCAAGCTGTGCGAAGGCGACCTCAAGGGCCTCGTCGACGGCGCAACCTCACCGGAGGTTCGCGAGGCACTCGAGCATCCGTTCGTGCACTTCGACGTCTCTGCTCTCCCGAACAAGGGTCCCGCGCTGCGGGTGATCATGACGGTGATCAACACCTGGCTCGCGAACGTACTCGCGGCCCGATCAGCGCAACACATGCAGACCGTGTTGATCGTCGAGGAAGGATGGCACGTCGCGGACGGATCGACGGGAAAGGTGTTCCGCGAGAACATGAAACTTTCTCGCGGCCTGGGTCTCTCGACGTGCTCGGCGTTCCATCACATCTCCGATCTGCCGACCGATTCACCGGCTCGGGCGCTGATGAAAGAGGCCGGAATCGTCTTCCTCTACGGGCAGGACCGCGTCGAGGATGCGGAGGAAACCGCTCGCATGTATCACCTTCCGCCCGGCTCGACGGAAATCATCATGTCCCTCGCCAAAGGCCACTGCCTCGTCAAATACGGCACCGCCGATCCGATCCTGCTCCAGCACGTGCGTTCGGACATCGAAATCACGCTCACCGACACGGACGAAGTAATCAAGGGAGAAGCAGCATGACCGCTGGTGCACTCGAGTGCGCCTGCCCGCCCGAGATTGCGATGTCCGGTCCCTTGTTCGACACCTGGCGCTCATCCCCCCGATCGGTGAATGAGAAGCACACCGCCGCCCACTCAGAAGGAGAAATCGTATGAATGACGCTCGCACAGATCACAGGTTTCGCGTGTTCAACGGGTCCGCTGCCGCCGTATTCTTTGCCGCGATCGCTTTCTTACCCCAGTTCTCCCAGGCCCGTGAGGCCCTGGCAGCGATGTGGGCACTCGGCGGCGACAGCGTGGTCGTTCGGCAAGCAATGACCGCGAACGTGACGCTCGCCCTGGTGGCCGTAGCAGTGGTGAGTGCCGTCATGGCCGTGGTGTCCGGTTGGTCTCTGCTACCCCGACCATTGCATCCCAAGCCTGCGATGACCGACCGGATCGAAGGAGACAAGCCGTGAGTACAGCGCAGCGTCCTACCAAGCCGATAGTGACACCGGGTGTGATCCCGATGGCCGCTACCGCATTCGCCGTGGTGTTGAGCGTAGTCGGGGGTGGATATCTGTCCGGGGTCTTCGCCGGCACCGGCGGCGCATTGCCGTCCGGGATGTACGGAGTGCTCGACGTGTTCAAAGGGCTGTTCCTGCATCCGGCCGATCCGGCGTTGGCCTGGCCGGAAGGCTCGCGTCCGGGCGGTCCGGTCCTGACGTGGGGATGCATCGCCGTCCTGGCGGCTTTGTGCCTGTGGCTGGGAATGTTCATCTCGTCGAAGATGACGATCCGCCGCGCTGCGCGCCGTGTTCGGGAGTCCGGTTTCGCGGACCGCGCCGAACTTGCCCGCACCGGTGTCAGTGAGAAAGCCGCAGTACGCAAGGCAAAAGCGACGCGCCTCTCGCTCAAGGATGTTCCGGTGCGCCGCATCGTCGCGGAGGCAGAAACCACGAAGATCGCCACGCTCTACGACGGCGGTGACGGCGTGTACTTGCAGTACCGAGACGGGCTGACCTGCACGGGGCCGACCGGTGCCGGCAAGACGTGGCGTGTGTGCTGGAAGGGCGTCGTCGACGCGGCCGGTTCAGTCGCTGCCACCTCGACCCGCGGCGACCTGCTGCGCTCGACGTGGGCGGAACGCCGCGAAGTGGGCCGGGTCGAGGTCTTCGACCCCGAACGACTGACCGCGATCCCCAACCCGATGCGCTGGTCAATGCTGGCCGGGTGTGATGACCCGGAAATAGCCAAACGCCGAGCAGAGGCGATGGTGCAGGCCATGCCGATGGACGAGACCAGCAATGCCGGCTACTGGAACGGCAAAGCCGCGATGCTCATGCGCGGCTACCTCTACACCGCGGCCGTCAAGAACAAGGATTTGATGGATCTGAGAATCTGGGCGTCCTCGCGCAACGTCAAGCTGGTGCGCGACGTCCTAGGGGCGGATCTGCCGGACTGGGCCGCTGAACTCGAACAGGCGTTGGACTCGAAGTCCGACTCCGCCGACGACGTGGTCAGCGCCTGCGCCCGGTTGCTCGAGCCGTTGGCGTCCCCGAAGTTGATGGCTGCGCTGAACGTCTCGCGCCGTGAGTCCGCGGATCTTCATGCGTTGATGACCGAAGGTAAAAACACCGTCTACGTGGTCTCGGAGGGGCACAGCGCATCGGCGGCCGCGTTCACCACTGTCCTGTCGGCTGAGTTGTATCACGTGGCCAAGACACATGGGTTGACCCAGCCGGACGACAAGATCGACCCTCCACTGCGGATGGTCCTCGACGAGATGAACAACGTCGCGGCGATTCCGAACATGCCGGACCTGATCACCGACTCGGGCGGGCGCGGAATCCAGATCTGGGCGCTCGTACACAGTGCCTTGCAGAACGAGAAGCGCTGGGGCCGTATCGGGGGCCAGCAGCTCTCGACGTCATCGCCGGCTCGGTTGTACTTGCCTGGTCTCGGTGACGAAAGCGAGTTGGCGGCACTGTCTCGGTTGATGGGTAGCCGTGACGAATACACCAGCCACGATCCGCGTTCGGCCCCGCGTTCGGTGCCGGTGATGGCACTCAACGAGATTCGTGAGATGCCCGAAGATCAAGCGTTGATGATGTTCCGCAACGTCAAGCCGATGAAGGTGCGTCTTCCGTCGGTGTGGGATGTTCCCGACCTCGCCAAGCGGGTCCGGGCGAATCAGGCGGCGTTCGACGAGTTCTGCGCGAAAGGCACACGATGACAAGCCGAACCGGCAGCGACCTACCGTCGCCCGTTTTGCAGCCGACGACCACCGGATCGGGCACCGCATCCGGAAGACGGAGGGGTGCGATGAACGCCGACGAAACATCATCTGCGGCACAAAACATTTCGGACTCACCCTGGCTGAGTGACGATCACTGGGAAGTCGGGGACAAGGCCTGGTGGATTCTCGTAGCCGACGACAGAACCGACAGGAAAATGGTCGAGGTCGTCTCCCCGGAAGAAGGGACCGTCCGCGACCCGAACGTGACCTACAACGACGGAGTGTTCCGGGCTACCGGCAAGTTCGAACGCATTCGACACCGCGGGGACTCCTGCGCCCCGTGCGCAGACTCTGTCCTCGAGATAGAGACGCATGGGCCGGAAGACTTCTGGTTGCTGCACCGCTGACCGTCCCGCGTGCGCGACACTCCGCTCTTTCGTTCGAAAGGAACTTCGATGACCATTCCGCAGTACAACCCCGGCCCTGCCGACTGGCGACACCTCGACCAGGCGTCGTCGGCGGCGTTGTGGCTCGAGCTCCGCGAGTGGGTGGAGTGGCTGCGTCGACGCTATGACCTGGGTAGTGAGATCAAGTCCTGCTGGTTCAAACATGATCCGATGGTCGAGGAGTTGACGGCGGCGATGTGGGCGCACCGTGAGGTGTACCAGCAGCTGAAGAAGAACCTCTATCACGGAGGTATGGCGGCGTGGCATTACCAAGTGCTGTGGCCTCTGGTCGGACGCATATCGAAGATGGGCTTCGGCGAATGCCGCCGCGGTGTGTGCGGGTTCGAGCCGGACGCGCCGGAGATCGCCGACGACTTCGCCGAGTTCGTTGCTGCTGAGGTCGCCGATCGCCCCGAATTCGTGCCTGATCCAGAATCAGTCACCAGCGGTGCGGAGGCGCTGACGATGGATCAGGTTCTCGAGATGATCGACGGCGCCCGCGCAGTCGCCGAAGATCCATCCGACGATTTCACGGCCGTCGACATCGACGGTGTCCGGTGGGAATTCGACGACGAGACCGAAACTTACCGGCCCGCCGAATAACCGCTCACAAGCCGAAGTATCAACGACCCCAAACCCTTCGGGCGGTCTCGCCCACCGTTCTAGAGTGCGGGTTGCGGGGTCGTTGATGCTTCTCGTGTCCGCCACGGCTGCGGCGATCGTGGGTTGTCCCGCCTGGGGCCTGCGTGTCGCACTGTGGCGGACACACCCTTTTCTTCATAGGATGCTCTGCAACACAACTCGATTCGGATTGGTGGACTGCGATGTACGACTATGACCCTCTGGGACGGATCAATATCCCCGCGGTGCGCTTCTTTTCACGCTGGGCGTCTCGTCTGGTCGCGTCTGGGCTTTGGATCGCAGGGGTCGGATGCTTAGTGTTGTTCGCAATCGGCGAGCAGGACACGATGACAGCACGGGCATGGGTCGTATTGCCTGCCGTCGCGCTGCTGCTGGTCGGCGCAGCATTCCTCGTGATCTCCAAGTCGAAACTGATGTTCGCTCGGTATTGAAAGTCTCAGATCCGGCTAGAACACAGAGTGATGTGGCCCCCAACGGAGGTTAGGGACCACACCTTTCACCAGGGATTTAAGGTATTTTGCCGCTGTACTTGAGGTTGAACTCCGAATCCAAAATGTCGAGAACCTTCTCGCGTCCGTCGGCGTCGAAGAAAATGTCGAACTGGTCCAGAATCGTCAACTCAGCCGGCCTGTGACGGGAAATGAACATCAACGAGGTCAGGTCGTCGTGGTTCGCACATCGGTACTTGAGCCCGTTGGCTGACAAAGTGTTTGCGAGCACCTTCGTTCCAGTTTCCCGGGTCCGGTTGTAGTCCTCGCCGAGCAACAGGCTCGCGTTGAGATTGAGTCGAGAAGTGTGTGCCCCATAGAGAGACGCCACCACCACGTCTTCTTCGAGTCTCATTGTCACCAACGATTTTCCGACTTTTTTGCCTGGCATATTCTTGGGCACCCCTACCAGCGCGGGACGCCCGATCATGCCTCCTGTGATCTTCTCTCCTCGCAGCACGCCTTCAGCGATCGCACCTGCCATGCTTTGAGCTAGGTAGATGTAGTGCCCAAGACTCGCATCCAGGGGTTCGAATCGTCCCTGTCCAAGATCCCCCAGAGCGCGGGGTGACTTGGAGTTGTAGGAATTTGCGTCCCACGTCGCGTAGGTAGGGTTAATTCGGTACAGCACCGTGCCTGCGGGAATGGTTTCGAGGTCTGCTTCCAGCCCGTTGTACTCGTTGGTTGGCACGTGTCCTCAGCTCATACCGCGAGAGCCGAAAGCGAGGGTGTTGTCTACCGCCTCTTCCGTCAGTTCTCCCGCGATAACGAGATCGACGGGCCGGCCACCGAGTATCCGATCAGGCGTGTACCACCAGTCGAGGGTTCCCCACGGATCTTCGCTGCTCTCCATCTCCGAGTTCGCGTAAGCCACGACAGGGTGAATGCAACGCCTCAACGCGTCGATCTGGAACCGTGGGTAACGGTAGTACCCTGAGATTTCTACGCCTAGCAGCTCGTTGCTCTGCCGACGTCGCTGGGCAAGTGTTCGGTTCGGGTTTCCGGACGGTGACAGCAACTCTCCAACCTCGCTGGAACTGAGGGTTTCTTCGAGCGAGAGCGGGAAAACATAGTCGAGTGGCCCTGTAGCAGTTTCGAGTTCCACGGACAGCGGTGCACGCTGATCCGGTTGCTCGACATGCGCTTTCAGCTCGCGACTCTCTAGTTCGACAGCCTCTGCAATCGGCTTCAACGCGCGCAATCGCTCTTCATAAATTCGAGCGGCCGACGTCTCCGAAGACCCTCCAACGACGACTTCCAGGATCCCGCGACTCAATACCGAAGAATCCTCAATTAGCTTGACGAGCCGCGAGAATCCTTTGGCCTTAGCCCACCAACTATGCGAGTCCCCGGCAACTTCGTGCAGCAAAAATTCGTAGATAGCAGCGTCTTCGGGTCCGTAGACCTTCGTTGAGGACATCAAATCGCGTCCGGACGGCCGCTTCCGCTTTACCCGCTTCTTCGCAGGGCCGTGCGGATGCAATGGACCTGCCGACGATTTGAGAAAGGCGTCGAAATCCGTGGGATAGGGCCAAATGAGAGCCCTCTTTGCAGCTGCGGCCTTTGCAACGTCGACCTTGTTCCCAGCAGGGTGGCGCCGCAGTCCTTTGGCCGCAACCTTGATGACGAACATTTCACCGTGAGTTCCAGAGTGCCCTACGGCCAAGGCTCCCTTCTGACGCAGATCGTCGCCGTCAACGGAAGACCATCCGGACTTCTTGACCATGCTTTTCCCCTAACACTTACGGTAGATACACCTGATTCTATCGCGTATCTACCGTAACTGCATGTTGTTTTGATCTCTTCCCGTTGTGCGCTCACCACTAGCGGGCGTCGAACGACTCGGGGCCATCCCAGGTGCCTTGGATCGTCGTGTCGTGAGCGGCGGGCCGGAAGGACAGCATCACGTTGCCTTCTGCGTCGATTGCCTGGTTTGCAACGCTTGCCGGCAGCGGCGTAGTGCGCGGTGCCCAATTCCACGGTCTGGCCGTTGATCGTGAGCCCAAGGGGAGGTGGGCTACCACCACGGCGCGAATCCACTCTGATCGACCTCGTCCATCCCCAAGCCAGAAGCAATCGTCAGTTGCCTCACTCCCCAGTCACCGTTTCGCCCGCCAACAAGCGGGCCGTACGCAACGTCGCGATCGCTGATTTTTCCGTGAGTGTGCATGCGTCGAGAATCCCGATTCCGACGGCGGCGTACTCCTGAATGGTGACGAGGGCGTCAGCCAGCGACATTGTCGCGCGTACGCAACCAGGTGGGGTGAACATTCGCTTAGAGCATGGTCCAGCGCGCCTACAAGCGTGGGCCTCGGCGGCGCGCCTACAAGCGCGGGCCTTGGCGCCGATTCTCTTGTTCGACGTGGTGGGCGATGGTGTGGTGGTGTTCGATCATCGCTTGTTCGTGTTCGGCACGGCGTTGTTCTTCGCGGTGTTCTTGGATGCGGTCGTGCAGGTCGTCGATGTCGCGGTGGACGGTGTTGAAGGGTGCGGTGTCGGCTTTGTTCTCGGGGCGGTCGCCGGCCACTGAGGTGGTGTCGGTGATGTTGTAGCGGTCTCGGTATGCCTGGATTTCGGCGGCGGTGCGATCCCACTGTGCTGCCATCTCGGCGTCCTCGGGACGGCTTTCGAGGTGCTCGGTGAAGCGCAGTTCGGGGTCGCTACTGCGCTGGCCGTCGGTGCCGATGCGTCGGGTGTTCGCGGTGTGTTCGGCGGCGATGTCGGTGTAGATGGTCTCCAGCTGCTCGGCGAGTGCGGAGTCGATGAGGTGGGCGTCGAGATCAGGGGAGTGCACCCAGTGCGGTGCTGCTGGGTCGACGGGCTCACGGGCCGCCGGCGCGATGGTGTCGAGTGCGTCGGTGATGCCGGTGACGTGCGCGGTGGAGTGCGCGACGGTCCCGATCTTGCGGCACAGATCCTCGACGTCGAGGCCGGCGTGAGTGACGAGTTCGCGGATGCGGCCCACTGCTGCGTTCCACCGCGGGTCTTCGGTGCGTTCGGCGACGGCGATCGCGGCGGGGAAGTGCTCGCGCAGGATCTCATCGTGTTCTGCTGCCCAGCGGGTGTTCGTCTTCTCGGCCGCGGCGGCGATGGCTGGTGCCATGTCTTTGATCAGGTTCGCTGCGGTGACGTCTTCGCCTCGCGCTGCGAGTTGTTGCGCGTGCCAGGCGAGAACTGCCTCGGGCGCGAGGCCGGCGAGCGCTGCTTTACGCAGGTGGCGGCCGATTCGCTGCACCCCGGCTTCGGAGAGGAGGCGTTCTGCGATCTCGGGTTCGAATGCTCCCCGGACGGGGCGTTGGATGCGGGTGGTGTCGAGTTGCGCGCGGGTCTCGTCGTAGCGGCGGATGGTCGAGCCGATGCCGTCGGTGCGCTCGTGTTCGGGGCGGGCGGTGGCGTAGCGGTCGGCGAGGATGCGGGCGTAGTCGTCGAGTTCTTTGTCGGTGCTGGTGGTGCGCGGGGGCAGCGGCGAGAGCGTGGTGTCGGCGCGCTCGGCTGCCGCTTCTGCTGCGGCTTGGGTGGCTTCGATGATGCGTGAGTTCAGGACTCGGGCGACATCGCGGGCACTGTGGAGTTCACCTGCTGCGAGTGCGTCGTTGAGGATGCGGCGGGCGCTGTCTCCCCGGTCGTGTGCTTGGCCGAGTGTGGTGCGGAGCGCGGCGAGGCTGCCGGGGTTTTCGGCGGCGATCGTCGCGAGTAGTGCTGCGGGCAGCGCCCGGTCGAGGACTTCGTCGAGCCAGCGATCGCGTAGTCGGCTGTGCGCGGCGTGGTACGCCTCGCGGAGTCGTTCGGGGCTGCGGGCGTGCTCGAGTGCGTCGCGGATCTCGGTGATGGCGGCTCGGTGGCCGTTGTCGTTCGCGAGGATCTTTTCGAGGACTTCACGTGAGGCCGGGGTGGTGATGGACCCCAGGTGCATGCCCTCGGTGTCTTGGGTGACGCCGGGTTCGACGGGGACGTACAGGTGGTTTTCGGTGCGCCCGCGGGTGGTGGCGACGTAGAGGCCGGGCCGGTTGGTGGTGTGTCCGACGGTGGTGTGGGAGGTGTCGACGGTGATGCCTTGGCTGCGGTGCACGGTGGCGGCGTAGCCGAGTTCGGTATTCCGTTTCACGTACCGGGCGGGCAGCGTGATCGTGCCGTCGTGGGTTTTGCTGCGCAGGTTCAGTGAGCCGTTCTCGTTGACGGCGGTGACGGTCCACAGGTCACCGTTGCGGACGAACATGTTGCGGCGTCGGCCGCCCTTGGTGCGTAGACCGCGCTTGTTCTTGCGGGTCAGGACGATGTCACCGACTCCGGCGTCGAGTTCGTCGGACAGGGTCACGGTGTGTTCGGCTTTGGCGGTGCCGGCGGCGCGGTAATGCGCTTGGATCGCAAGGTTCACTTCGCGGACATCGTCGCGGGTCGAGAGCATGACGATCGAGGATTTACCGGCTTCGATGTCGGCGAGGTAGGCGGTGGCGGCGGCGTCTTTCATCTCGGCGGCGGTGCCCTCGTGCACCCACCCGCGGGAGTAGAACAGCTCCAAGCTGCTCTCTTCCCCGTGCCGCAGGGCGAGTGAATTCTCGGCCTGCTCGGTGTCTTTGCCGAAACGCACGACGACCGTGAGTTCTGGAGCGTTAGTTTCTTCGGCGAGCAGCCGCAGCGCACCGCCGGTTTCGACGGCGTCGAGCTGATTCGGGTCACCGAGCAGTCGCACGACAGCGCCCTTGGCTGCGGCGATTTCGGTGATGGCGGCGAGGTCTTTGGTCGATGCCAAGGATGCTTCGTCGACAAGCAACATCGCCCCGGCGGGGATCTCGATGTGCTCGGGCAGGCTGCGCGGTTCGTTGCCGTCGACACCGCGCCACGGGTAGGTCAAGGTAGCGAGGGTGTGGGCGGTGACGCCGATTTCTTCGCCCAAGGTTTCGGCTGCAACGGCGGATGGTGCGAGCGCAATAACCTCGTATCCGGCGGCGCGCCAGGTGTCGGTGACCGCTTTCATCGACGTCGTCTTGCCAGTGCCGGCCGGGCCGACACCGACGGCGAGGAGTGTTCCGGACCCGACGAAATGCTCGGCAAGCTCTCGCTGTCCGGCGTTGAGCGGGTGATCGCTCGTGCGGGCGATCTTCTCTACAACCTTGTCTAGTCCGGCCTGCGGCGCGATGTACGCGGTCGGCGTTCCGGTGGAATCGAGCATGAACTGCTCGGCCGTGATGATGCTCGCGGAAGTATGCAATGCGGTGCCGTGATTAGTGAGGATGAACTCACCGTCACGGCGTGTGAGAGCGTCCGGAGGCGGGGGTAGTTCCGCAGCAGGGAGGTGCACGGACGCGCCCAACACGTGTTCGGTGACGGCTTTCACTGCGGCTGCACGGGCTGCTTCGTCGGGGAAGGACACGGCCGCAAAGTTCGCATCGACGGCGCTGTGTACGTGGGTGATCGCCCACGTTGCGCGGCCGTTCTCGAGGTATTCGACGACTCGCCTCGCTTCCTCTGCCGGTGTTCCGGCGGTGCGCATCGCCTGGTGCTCACGCACACCGGCAGCATGTTCGCGCTGCACCCCGCGCCACTGCTCGGCCAGCGCTGCCACCGCTGTGTCGTCGCCGAGGATCTGCGCGGATCGGGTGATCCAATTGTTCTGCATCTCGCGCAATGTTTGCGGTTCCTGCTTCCCGGCGCGGGTGTCGAGGTTGGCTTGCTGGTAGAGCGCGTACATCGCCTTCGCACTGGGCATCCGGTCGTGCTTTTGACGGTATTCAGCGACCAGCTGATCACGGCGGGTCTCGATCTGACTGCGTCGTGAGGAGAACATTTCACACAGTTGCTGTGGGACTTCGGCGATCTCAACGACGTTCTGCCGGCCACGTCCGGTGCTGCGTTCGGTGAGCCCGAAACCGAGTTCGGTGTGCAGTTTCGACATGATCGCCGCGTTGTAGCGCTGCGAAGCCGCGACGGCGTAGCGGTGCAGGGTGGAACCGTCGAGAGCGCGCCACTTGCCGTCCTTTTCGGTGCAGACCTTGATGGATACTACGGCGTGGGTGTGCAGGTTCGGGTCCCCGGCGCGGGAGTCGTAGTGGTCGTAGAGGGTGGCGACCATGCCGGTGGTGTCCTGCACCTCTTGGCTGGTCGCGCCGGTACGGGTGAAGCATGCTTCCTTTTCGATCCAGCCGAGTGTGCCCTTGACGGTTTCGTGGTGGATTCGTTCGATCTGGCGGCGCAGATCGTCGTCGGCGAGCGCCCACATCGTCGACACGCTCTTGGGAGGGGTGAACACCAGATCTTGTCCTGCGACGGGTTGACGGACGCGGTTCTTCTGTGCCGAAATCCAGGACCACAGCTCCTGCGGGTCCTGCGCAGAACGCTGGTGGGTCTCCTCGAACAGTGCAGTTCCGACCTTCTCCATCAACGCGCCGGACTCCGCTTTGGACGGCCTGCGCGCGTTGTCGACGGCGAACTGCTCCAGGGCGGCCCGGTGGGCTTTCAGCAGGGGAATGTCGTTGGCGAAGTCCGGGAACTTGCGGCCGAGTCGGGCCTCTTTGACGGCCTTCTTCGGGTCCATCCCGCCCTTGATTGACTCTTCAACCATGGGGTCAGCGTTGGGGTGCATGCCCTCCCCGAAGAGCGCTTTCATCTGAGGTTCGGACACCGTGGCGCCGTCGGTGATCCGATACTCGTCCGCGATCTCGGTGTCGGCATCCATCCGTGCCAGATCGTCGAGTCCGCCCCCGAACCACGTACCGGGCGGGGTGCCGTGCGCGGAGTAGTAGTCGGTCAACTCCTGCCCGTGCTCGCGTTCGCGGTCAGCGGTGGCAACCTGCTTTGTCAGGTACTCGTAGCCATCGCCCGCGTGCAGCACGTGGAGGGTCATCACAAGGCCACCTTAGCCGCCCTCAGCGCCGCCGAGAAAGCACCACACCCCCACAGTCTGAAATTCAGCAAGAGGTGTGTCTGATTTTGGGGGTTTGGCTGAGTGAAACGAAGTGCATGTGGTGAGGAACGAACTGCTGGTACTGAGGGAAGCGAAGTGGTTGAAAAAGTGGATGAGCTGGATGGATAGATGGTTTGACATGGTGATGTGTGAAAAGGTTCAGTGGAGTTGTGATGGCTGGCCGAAGATTTTGAGCCGGGAACCGTTAGGTGGGGCGGGGAACAATTGATGGCCGATCGCCGCTGGCGGCGGTATGGTTTGCGGCATGGTGTCCTCAAATTCATCCACGGTCAGCGCGAGGGATCGGGCACGCGCAGCGAATGCCGCCCGTCTCGCGGAAGAGCAAGAGCGACTGAAGAAGGTCGAGGACGATCTCGTCCGGTTCTTCAGGGCGCAGGAGTCGCGGGAGAAGATCAGCGACGATGCGCGGGCGCGTATCGAGCGCATCCGTGAAGAAACCGAGACAAAGATCGCGGACGCGGATCGTTCCGGTGCGGCTGCGATTGCGGATCTCAAATCTCGCGGTGAAACGGTGGCGAGCATCGCGCAGCTGACCGGTCTGACGACGAGTGAGGTCAACAAGTTGCTGCGGTCGGCCAAGCCGAAACAGAAGTCGGAGAAGGTACCCGCCGACAAGGCCGCGGCGAAGGACGATTCTTCACCTGCGCCTGCGTCGACCTCGTCGACTAATTCTGCCGCGCTGGCGTCGTAGAAGCGGTCAGCAAATCAATGCCGGCCTTCGCGGTTTTCCCCGGTTGGGTGTCAGCGACCGATTGTGTGTTGCCTGAGATCGAGCGGAGCGGGAAAAGAAATCTCGGGCATCCACATGAGGGATATCGCTGTCCCCGGTTGGGGGAAACCCCGGCCGATTCGTCGGCAAATCTCACAAGCGTTAGGGGTTCGTTCTGATGGCGGACGTCCTAACGCTTCCGGCGCTAGGCGATCCGGAGTGGGAGCGTTTCGAACGGTTCATCGTGCGCGGGCCTGGCGAGCGAGATTGCCATTTTTGGACCGGGAGTATTTCTGATGACGGGTACGGAAGATTTTGGTTGATGCGCGATGGACGGCAGCGAGTTGTGCGTCCTCATCGGTACGCGTTGATGCTCGAACTCGGTCGGCCGCTGACCGATTCCGAGTTCGCGATCCACGAGGTGTGTGACAACCCGATTTGTGTCCGGGCCACGACGAGCATCGCCGGTCGTCCGCATGTAGTTGCGGGCACGCAATCGCAGAATCTTGCAGGGATGAGCGCAAAAGGGCGCGGCGGCGGCCGGGGGCAGAGCTGGCATTGGTACGGCCCGGATCGCGCCGCCCGTGCGGCGCGATCGAAAGCTTTACGGGCTGCATTGCGCAATGGGTGGGATGCGGACGCGGTGGAGTCCGCTTTGCTGCGCACGGATACTCCGACACTTTTTTGACTACCGAAAGGCACGTAGATGACTGAGAACGGCGCTCCGCGCAAGCGATCGGCAGTGGAAGCTTCTCTGTATCAGACAACCAAGCACACGCGGGTCATCACGGACGCGGATTTGGCGGCTGTGGTCGAGGGTTTGACCGGTGTTCCGATTCCGGTGGTGGATCGGCCGCGCATCGACTTTGCGTTTCCGGCGCCGGGTGATCCGGACATTTTCAACTGATCGGGTAGTTAGGCGCGGCCAGCCATTCGGTATGCGCGGTGTCGCGTAGTGGTTGTGAGGGCTCGATGCCCGAACAACCACCATCACGTACGGGGGCGGCCCCGACTCTCTCGAGTTGAGTCGGGGCCGCGTTGTTCGTTGGGGACGGCTATTCAGTGTCGAAGTCGATTCCGATCGAACGTGCCACTTCGACGCCGATTGCGCCGAGTTCGGCGATCGCTTCGGGCTTGATCCCGACAGTGAGGGATGAGTCGAGTAGTTCGAGCAGCTTGGTGAGACTGGGGTCCACGTCGATACGGCGGGCTGTCTCGAATGCGATTCCGGCGGCGGGTCCGTCACCGTCGACATAGGCCGCTAGCCCTGCGAGGGTAAGCATCTGGACGCGGAAGTTTCCGCGTAGGTGCGCGGCAATGGTGGCGAAGGTGTCTGTTGCGGCTGCGGCGCTGATAGTGACGATTCCGATCATCGCTTCGCGGTGGTTGGTGTCCATTGCTGCGCACAATCCGGCGCGGGCGGCTAGGTCGCGGCTGGGTACCTCGAAATTGCGCACGGTCGCGGCGATTTCGGCGATCGTATTTCGTGCGAAATCGTCGCCTTGTTCGTGGGCTGCTGCTCGGGCGGCGTCCATGTCGGCGGCGGTGTCTTCGGTGAAGCGGGCTTCGATGTCCGCGCGCGTGGTCGGGGCCTTTCGTCCGCTCATGATTCGGTGCATGTTGGTTTCCGAGAGTGTCGGGTCGGTGGTGTGTCCGCTCTCGTTTCCGTTGGTGTCGAACCATTGCGCGCCGACTTCGAGGGTTTCTGTGACGAGGGTTCGGATAGTGCGGACGCCGATGGTGTCGAGTTCTCTTTGCGCGCCTTCGATCTGGTCGAGTGCGGCTGCTGCTACCGGGCCTGTGCCGATAACAACCCAGATGACGGCCGTTGCTTCGGCCTGCTCGAACGCAATGCGGTATTGATCGGTCGGCGCAGCTCCGACAACGTCGGTGCGCGCTATGAACGCAAGCATGCCCGGTTCTCCTTCGGCTCCGCTGAGTGCGATCATCACGAGAGAATCGGTAGGGGCGAAGCCGAGCAGCGCCGGGATTGCGGCCAATACCTCGGTGGCGGTGTTCAAGCGGATGTTCTGCATGGTGTTCCCCTTGCTGTGAAAGTGACCGGGCCTCGTGCCCCGCCAATTTTTTTCGCCTTCTGGCAAAGGAGAATCGCGTCGGCATGAGGGGGCCGGAGCGCCACCCCTGGGCCGAGAAAATTTCGGCGGGAGCTTGCGAGTGGCGAAAATTTCTCGGAGCCACCGGCCGGCGCTTGCGCCGCCAGGGGTTGCGCGCAGGTCACCGCCGACGAGAATCGGAAGGCCAGAAGTGAAAACAAATCAATGTTTTTCACAGAACGGAGCGCAGCGGAGTTCATTTCGGGGGACACCGAAGGTGGCCGGCCGCCGGGCAGGCGTCAACTTTCCCGGGGCGATATGAAGTCTGCTCGACGAGAATCGCTGCACTTCGTCAGCTCCGCCAGTGAGGTATACACAGACCATGACGAATACGGTCTTGGATGAGCTCTGGGACACGCTCGATGCCACAGGTATGCAACTCACGTGCGTTCGTAGTGCCCGTAAGCATTGGTGGAGTCGACGCACTGAACTCCACGATCTCCCGGATTCCGATATCCGCTCGTTGATCAACCTTGTTCATGAGGCAGACGGCATCTCGCGGACACAAGAAAACTGATCCGGACTTCACCATCGGAAGCAGATTCCGTGCGGTGCGGCGGCGCGCTCGACTCGGCCGTAAACCCGATTCACGCGTGAGGGTGCGATCTGTCCGGCGTCGTAGGCGCGGCGGGTCGCGACGGCGAGCAGGGCGACGGCTTCGCGGGCGGTCACTTCGTGCGCGAGGGTGAGCCACCCGATTTCGGCTTGCATCCCTGCCGCGCTCGTGGCGGCGGTGATCTTTGCGGTCAGTGTCTCGAGGATCTCGGTGGCCGCCATTCCTGAGGGTGTGATCGCGGGGTACGCGGCGTCGATGGTGTTGCTGTACATCGTGTCGGCACGCAGTTCGTCGGTCGTGGTGCTCATGTCGTTGCCCTTTCGTAGACTTCCAAGCGCGACACCGGGCGGGCTGCCTCCACCCGGTATCGCACCTGTGTTTGTGGGGTGCTGCCGTCGCTAGGCGGCTGCGGTGTCCTCGGCGTCGGCGTCGTCGGGTTCGAGTGCCTCGGCGAGGGTGTGGACGGTCGCCAGGACTGCGCGGGCGGTGTCGGTGATGACCTCGAGGTCTCCGTTTCCCCATCCGGCGATGTAGCCGATGCTGTAATCGGTGGTGTCGAGTCCGAGCAGTCCGGCGAGGACGTAGGCGACGGATTCGGCTTCGACTTCGGCGCGGCCTCGGTGCAGATCGGCGGGGTCGATGTCTCCGCTGGCGTGCATGAGCGCGTGGGCGGCTTCGTGAATCATCGTTTTCGCGGCTTGGGCGTCGCTGATCGTGTCGTCGACGATGATGCGGCGTGATCCGTCGAGGCTGGTTCGGCCGTTCGTTTCTCCGGCGATGTGCTCGCGGGTGACGGTCCATCCCTGCTCGGCCATCACCTGCGCGATGCGGGTGTAGATCGCGGCGGGGTCTTCGCCTTGCAGTCGGGTGGTGATTGTTTCGGCGGCTGCGGCGGGGTGTCCTTCGATCGGGTCGGTTTGGGCGATGTCGAACACGGACAGGATCGGGAACCGTGCTGCTCGGCGGGTGGTTTCCTCGCCGGTCTCGGTGTCGGTTTCGGTGATCTTCTTGGTCGAGTAGCCGAAAATCTTGATCGACTTTTCGCCCTTGCGGACCTGGCGTCCGAGTTCTTGCCACTTGCGGAATCCGGCGACCTGGCTGGCGTCCGGGGCCTGCGAGAAAATCAACATGACGTTGTTGAAGCTGTAGGAGTGGAACGCTGCTGCGGCGGTCAGGTAGGCGGCCCATGCGTCGGTGTCGGTGAGCTGGGCGACTTTCGCGGTGATGCTCTCGTGCAGTGCGGCGGCCTGCTCGCGTCGCGCTGCGCTCTTGTCTGCCGTGGTCTTCGCTGGTGCGCCCATAACTTCTCTGTCTCCGCTGATCCGGTGGCGTCCCCCTGCTCGGTGGCCGCCAATTTTTTTGCCCTGCTGGCAATGGAGAATCGGATCGCCGGAATGAGGTCGGGACGCAACTTCTGGGCCGGGAAAATTTCTCTGCGAGCGTGCGAGTGAGGTTTGAGAAAATTTCTCGGAGCCCTCGGGCCGGCATCGCCGCCAGGGGTTGCGCGCAGGTCACCGCCGACGAGAATCGGAAGGCCAGAAGGACAAACAAATCAATGCTTTTCGCTGGTGCGGAGCGCAGCGGAGCTCAATTCGGGGGACACCGGTAGGTGGTCGGCCGCCGGGCAGGCGCCAACACACCGCCGGTCAAGAGTGCAGCGTTCGCACCTCCCACTCGGGTGGCTCGCGGGGTGATTGTGCGGGAGCGACGGAGGCCGGCCACGCTTGGTGTCGCGGTAGCTCTGTGCTTTGGTAGGTAAGTTCGACTCCAGACGCCGGGTGGTGGTCTTAGCCAATCCTGTTGGAATTCATGGTGCATAATCACCGTATGGAACTGGGTATTTATCTCGACTCAAAAGCAATTAACGCCCTCAATGAGGAGATTGCGCCTGCGGAAATGAAATCTTTCATAGCCCGAATAGTTAAAAAGAATGCAGATGAGAGGGCGGGCTCGTCGGACGAGATCCATCGAGTGATGTTCTACAACACCGTTATAAACTCAGCGAGCAATATTACACAGAGACCGGGTTACGTTCTTGAGGATGATGGTTATGGTATGTACGAGCCGGCCGTGGTGGCCTGGCATGACGGTGAGATTAGTGCGTCAATTAGAGCAATGAGTTCGGCGGAAATTGCTGAGTTCTCGGCAGAGATGGTGGCTCATCGTTATTTGAGCTTGAAGTCGATCAATGAGGTGTTCGAAGCGTTCAACTTCGGTGCCCGAATTCGTCGGCCAGAGCAGGGAAAGATTGAGGTCGAGATCCTTGAGGCCACCGATCTCGATCAGACGGTTGAGGAGTCAGCTCATCAGAACATTCGAGCGCTTTTTGCTCGGGCGAGTTCCAACCTTGACGCCGGCGATTACACGGGTGTGCTGGTAGCGGTAGCGAGTGCGTTGGAAACACTCGCGAAGGAAACCGTCGGCACAAGTGCAGTCGCGAATAAGTCCATGGGGCAATTCAAGACTGAGTACAAGGCTGCATCGAATTTGCCGGATCCGGTGGTGGACTACATGCACGCGATCTTTTCACGTCGAAATACGGAACCAACCGCAGGTCACGGAGGTTTGGAGGAGCCAACGTTTACTCGCGCGGAGGCGGTGGTGATGTTGAATATGGCCAAAGCGTTCGTTGCTTGTGAGAACGCTCTGCGTGATTCCGCGTGATCGGACGTACCGCTGTTTGTGGCCGCTGCCTGCTAGTTTTTGGGTTGTCCGCTGGTCGACACGAGATGGGGGAGGCAGTTGTTGGATAGTTGGAGTCCGGATTTTCGGCCGCGGGCGTGGGCTCGGGATAAGGAGCAGTTCGCGGCATGGACGGGCGGTGCTGCGGTTCGTTCTCCGTGGAAGCGTCGCAGGTTCAGGATCTGGCGCGAAGAGCAGCTGTCTAGCAAGTTGCGTTTGGCTCACAGGGCTGAGCAGAAGCGTCGGGCTGAGCTGATGGCGAATCCGAGTCCTGAGCTTGTTGCGGCGTATGTGGAGTTGCGGGCTGCGGAGACGGCGTCCGGTGCGCGGATCGGTTGTGCGCGCGGCGGCGATATGAGTGACCCGAAAACGGTTCGGGCTCTGGCTCGGTTGCTGAGCGATCACGCCGAAAAGTTCCAATAGCGCCGACATCCGGGCGCATTACTCCTGGTGTCAGGCCTTGATCACGGATAGAACTTGTCTGAAGCATCCCCGGTTGTGCTCGTGTGTCGCTGATACGTCCGCGCGGTGAGGCCTTCGGGAGTTACTGCGCGGCATTGATGTGTTCGCCGCTGCCCTTCCGCGTGCGGTAATCAGTGCGTGACAAAGATAGTTACAGAACCTATCTTCAGTTATTTTCCAGACACAGATCACAGTTATTTTTTAGACATAATTTTGCCGGATTCGTTGAGATCGAAACCAGACACGATTGCGCGGGCGCGCCATTGCGTCGCGGTATGTGACTCGGTGTGTTTCTGAACCAGTTTCATGCGTTGAACTGGCGATTCAATCCGCTGCAAAGTGGGGTCGCGGCCGGCCGCAAAGCTGTGCATAATGACTTTTATCAGGCCTTGAGTGAATTCAAATTTTCCTTGTGCAGGGCTTTAGTCTGTCTACAACCGGGAGTTCAAATGATTGAGTCTGTCAGTGCTTTGTCGTCAGCGCCAGCGGTGGGTTCTGGTGATTGGTGGCCGGTTTTGATGATGGCGTCAGCGGTGTCGGTCGGTGTCGCGGTGGTCGGTGCGATTGTGGCGGCGTCGGAACGGTCGCCTTGGCCGTTTGCCGTGGTCGGTGTTGCATGCCTGAGTGCGTGGGCTTTTGCCGATGCTGCGTTTGCGAGTGCCACGGCGAGTGCGACGCAGCTGGCAGCGTCGGGGCCGCTGCCCTTGTCGCTGCTCAATGGGATTGGAACGGCCGTTTTCGTCGTCTATGTCGGTTGCGCCGTGGTCCTGGGGATTATCGCCGGTTCCGGATGGATCGAATCGTGACGGCGGCGAGGCACGCCGATGGTGCGGCGTTTGCCTCACTCATTGCTGGTCTGAGTGTCAGCCGGGCCCGGCGTCTGGTGATGTGCTGGCGCGAGTTCGTGGCTGCGATGTGGGGTTTTGGGCAGAGTCCGTTCGAGCGGCAGAAGCGTGTCCGATCGCTGCTGTTTTTACTGGTCCTCGCGGGGTGGGTTCCGGTTCTCGTTGCTCTGGGCTTGACGTGGCAGGCGGCGGTGCAGCTCGGCGGGGTTGCGATGCTGTCTTTCGCGGCCGTGTTGCTGGTGAGTTGGCCGGTGGCCTCGGTGTTTTCGCCGGGTTTCTGCCTGGAAAGCTCGGACAGTTCCGCGTCGCTGCGGGTGGTGCCGAGAGATGAGGTGCCCGGGGTGTTCGAGGTTCGGAGTTTTTCGCGGTGGCCGATGACGGAGGCGACTGCCAGCTCTGCGGACGAGGTTGCGGGTTTGGTGGGTGGTCTTGCTGATGAGTTCAGTGTGACTTTGGTGGCGTTGGCCGCTTCGGATTCTCTGCGGCGTAGTTACATTCGGAAGTTCGGGTTCGTTGGAGCGCCTGAGGACCTGTGCAGGATGCTGACGGGTAAGCGGTTGAAGCCGTTTTTGGTACGCACACCAAGGATTGCGGTTGAGCGTTCGGAAGCTGCTGGCTGATTTGTGCTGGTGTTGGGAGTGTGCGACACGCCCGAGCGGATCGGTTCTTGTTAGAATGTGCGCACCCCCGTAGGGGGTGCGCAACCTCGTTGTCGCGTGAAAAGCGTTCTGTTTCTTGACTTTTCTGCCCTACCGTCGCACGCATGACGACCATATTTACTCAGACGTATATGTCGGCCTCTGATCCTGATGGCGTGGAGTTGTTCTCGCTGGAACCTCTGTGGGATGTGATTAGGGATCATGCCTTGTGGTTGTTGGTGATCGCTGTCGCGGTGGCTCTCTGGGGTCATGCGAAGGTGCAGGGCTGGTTCGGATTACGCGCCTCGATGGGTGTGGGCGGCACGGCCGTTATCGCAGCAGCGGTATTCGCGGTGGGGGTGTTGGCGGTGTGGTGGTAGCGCGCAGCCCGTCTATGTTGGGTGAATGACTGAGGCCATGCCGAGTGACGATTTTGTGGTTTCGTTCGCCACAACGGACGATGCGCGCGCCTGGTTGATCGACCGTGTGTCGTATCTGGCACGGGTGACGGGACAGCAGGGTTCGCCGCGAGTTTCGTTCAGCGCGCTGCGGACGGCGAATGTGGCCGGGTCGGGTGCGCCTACTCCTGCGATGTACTACTTCGAGACAGACGAGTTGGTGTTTCATCCGAGAGAGGTGACGGCCGGGGTCGTCAGCACTCAGATTGTGGACGCAATTGTGTTGCATGAGTTGGGTCACCGGACTGACCGGGGTCCTATGCTGCGGAAACGGGTCTCTCAGGGGTTGTGGATCGCCGCGGCCGTGGTCGGTGTGTGGTTCCTGCTCTCTCATTCCGGGTGGGCTGTGGCGCTTCTCGCCGTGACTGGGCTGTTGGGTTATGCGTGGTTGTCGTGGAACGCGTCGGCTATGAAGAACGCGGAGGACATGGCAGATGATTATGCGTTGGCCCACGGTGGTTCTGAGCCGATTCTGTCGTTTTTGAGGGCTTCTGCCGCCGATCCCACGAACAAGGGGACGGCTGTTCATCGGAACCCTGCTGATCGGTTGGCTCGAATGGAGCGCAAGGTCGTGGAAACAGGTGCGATACCGCGTCGGTTTTGACGGTTCGTCTCGTGTTTCGTTCGTGTGAGGATTACTGCTGCTCGCCGGCCCTCTCGGGTGCGAGGGCGCGACTGACGGATGATCTGCCGACACGGAGTGTCGAAGCTATCGTGTCGAGGCTTTTGCCCTGTTCACGCATAGTGCGGGCGAGTTCGGTGCGTTCGGGTGTCATGACGGTGGGCCGGCCGCCGTGTCGGCCTTGCCGGCGGGCGGCTTCGAGACCGGCATGAGTGCGTTCGACGATCATGCGGCGTTCCATTTGAGCGAGGGCAGCCATGATGTGGAAGAGGAATTCGCCACCTGCGGTGGTGGTGTCGAATCCTTCTGTGAGGGAACGGAATGCGATGCCGCGTTCGCCGAGGTTGTGGACGGTGTCGATGACGTGGCGGACGGATCGTCCGAGGCGATCGAGTTTCCAGACGACGAGGACGTCGCCGTCGTGGTCGCGTAGGTAGTTCAGGCATTCGGTGAGCTGGGGGCGCTGCGCTGTGGAGCCGGATTCGTAGTCGGTGAAGGTGCGGATCGCTCCGGCTTGGCGGAGTGCGTGCTCCTGCAGTTCGGGGTTCTGTTCGAGGGTGGAGACGCGGGCGTATCCGATGATGCTCACAGTCTCGGTCCTTCTGGTCTGCTGCTGTGTTGTGGGATGGTGCGGCTGTGCATGAGTTGGTGGTCGACTTCTGGGCTCCAGTGGGTGTGGAACTTGGTGGTGTCGAGGTCGGCTAGTTCTCGCTCCGGAGTGGCCGGCTTCGGCGTTGGCCGGATCTCGGCCGCCGGTGGTTCATGTTGTGGTGCTTCGGTTTTGATCTGGCTTGCCCAGGTGTAGGTCTGTTCGGGCATGGTGTCGTAATGTTCGATCATCGCTTGCCAGTGTTCGGGGAAGGTCATGGCGTTCTCGCGGGGTGCGGTGGAGATGGAGTCCGCGGGTACTTCGGTGACAGGCTTGATCGCGGGCCGTAGGACGTCGGCGAGGATGGTTCCGCCGTCTACGTAGGCGAAGTTACGGGCGGCCTGGACGGCGTCGACGCTGAGTTCGCGCCATTCGATTGCCCATCCGACGTCGCGGGCGAGTTGGTCGAAGAAAACCCTTTGGGTGCGGGAGTTTCCGTCGACGAACGGGTGGACGCTGGTCAGGTCTCCCCAGTGCCCGGCGAGATCCTGGACGAACGCTTCGTGGCTGTGATGGTTGACGTAGACCCCGCTGCTGATGTCGGCGAACACTCGATCGAGTTCGCCGGGGATGGCCGCTGGCGGGTCGTGGAGAATGCCGAGATCGCCTGGCGCGGTGTCGATGGTGCGGATTTCACCGGCCCATTCGTAGAGATCACCGAGTAGGTGTCGGTGGATCGCTTGCAGATGCGCAAAGTCGAAGTGCCCGTCGATCGGGTTCGCTGCCAGCTCCGCCATGCGGGCAGCGGCGATCGCGCCTTCGACCTCGGCGAGGATCTGAGGGTCTTTGTAGCCGAACCTGTTTCGGAGTACTTGTGTACCCGGGTAGCGGTAGGAATCGGTCACAGTCCGTGCCGCCGGCGGATCGCGGCATGTGCAACCTCGATCGCCTCGTCACCTGTTAGATCTCCGGCAAGTACCGATCGAGCAGCTGTTTCGGCTTCGGCAGTGAAGGGGACTCCGCCCATTTCGAGGCCGGCGCGGATGCCTGCTATCTCCCGTTCGATCTCGCCCGCGGACAGGATGCGGGTGGGTTTGCGCGGAATCTCGTCTGGATTCGTCATGGTCTGGTCCCCCGGTTCTCGTTTTGCGGCTGTACGCGTTTCTGCGGTTTCAATGCCGCAGACCCTCTGTCGGAGGTCACTGGCGTCGTGTTCGTCGTTCTGCGTTGAGAGTGATGCTATCGAACCGACCGAAAACGATCTACTCGAATGTTTCGGTCGATTTAGTTTCGGGATGAGTTTCGGTCGACGGTTTGGCGTGGTCGCTCGATCGCTGTCAGTTTCAGAAGACGACTGCACTAGTTCAGAAGACGACTGCACTTACCCACCACACGGGAGCGCCGGTCAGTAGCATTCATCCCGCCGAGCTACGCGTACAACCACCATATAGAACAGCTTCTGTGATCGAAAAGTCCTCGATCTACCAGTGAACATGATTGCCCTCGACACGTCGTGTGTGTTCCCTTGGAGTCTTTGACTTTGACGTAGCTCGTCACCGGTATGTTGAGTGTGCTTGTGCGCCAGACGTTCTATGCGTTCGATTCGAAGTATCCCGATTCACTCTCGACCTACTGCAGTGGGGTTAAATTGTGTGGCGTCAGTTCATGTTCGAGTGTGGTCTAGTCGACTGCGTGTCGATGCGGCGTGGCAATGAACCTCGGTTCCGAGCCTGGTGCCCGCTCTGAGTTCGACGACAATGCTGTGTTCGGCGAAATGTTCAGCGTCTTGGTGACGCCGTGTGCCACGTACCCGTGTTGAGAAGATCGCGGTGGTCGGCGGATCGGGCATACCGGGCTTGATACGCGAACACCGGTGTCCGATCCGACCCGTTGCACGGCCGGTGCCGTCGTGGCCGGTAGTCGAGCTCAACAACCGGGTTTCGGCTGTTGAGCTGCAGCGCTGGCACATAGACACCTCGGCCTGCTGACAGAGAATCTCGAACGTACACCGGATCTGCTTGGGTCGATCCCTGGTCAGGCTATAATGGTGTCCGGCGATGGATCTCCGCCGAGACCGCCCCGGAGGGGGTTGTCTGAACCGCCCCAACCCTGGGGCTGATGGCTCCTTTCCCTGAGTGGAAGGAGTCTGTCCATGAATGGCCATCACGATCCGAATCCGACCCTACCGGTCGATCCCGACAGTGCGCCCCCAGGCCCGCTGCATGCGCGACCGTCCGCGATCGCCGCAGTCGGTGCCGGTGGATTGATTGGGGCACCACTGCGATACCAGCTCGGACTGTGGTTTCCGACTGCCGCAGGTGGCTGGCCGGTGACGACCTTCGCCATCAACATTGTTGGCGCATTCCTACTCGGTTTACTGCTGGAGGGATTGGCTCGCCTGGGCCCGGACATTCGGCGGCGGCAACGAGTCCGGCTGTTGGTGGGCACCGGGATGCTCGGTTCTTTCACCACCTACAGCACACTGGCCGTCGATACCGATCTGTTTCTGCGCAGCAATCAGTGGTGGGCCGCCGGCAGCTACGCGGCCGGTACCGTACTGGTGGCGATGGTGGCCACCACCGCCGGAATCGCGATCGCCGCTCGACTGCGGTCACGGTCCGCAGAGGCGATTAGATGACGACACTCTGGATCGCCTGCGGGGGCAGCGCCGGGGCGATCGTCCGTTTTGTGCTCGACGGGGCCATCAGGCACCACCGGGCGTCGGATTTTCCCTGGGCGACAGCGACCATCAACGTGACCGGATCGCTGCTCCTCGGGTTCGTCATCGGACTGATCCTTTTCCACGGACTACCCCAGGAACTTCAGCTGATCGTGGGCATCGGGTTCTGCGGCGGGTACACCACCTTCAGCACCGCCAGTTTCGAGACGGTGCAGCTGATCCAACGTCAGAAGTACATCGCTGGCGTGTTGAACGCGGTCGGCACCCTGCTGGTGACTGTCGTCGCCGGCGGTGCCGGTCTCATCGCCGCTTCCGTATGAGGAGAAAACAATGACCGAAGACGATCCCAGCCACGCCTCCTGCGACGACCTAGGGGACTGGCGCGCTCCGTTACAGGTGGACGGCCCCGCCGCCTCGGTAGAACCGGTGTGCCAGCTGGTCGTGGGGTTCGACCGGCACCCAGCAAGCCACGCTGCCTTGACCTACGCGATGGACCTTGCCGGTCGACTGAACGCGTTCCTGCATGTAGCGCACATCGTCGACACCGATGACCTGCCGATCGACCCGGACAGTGCCGACTGGGAGCAATGTATAGGCGATGTCGTCGACCAAGAACGCCGCGAGGCATGCGCGATGCTGGCCGCCATCCCCGGGAACTGGGCGTTCTACTCGAGGCGGGGCAACCCGGCTCGACTGTTGACCATGATCGCCGACGCCAACGACGCCCTGATGCTCATCATCGGTACCAACCGCGGCGGGATGATGTCACTGGTGGAGAGGGCCGTCGGCGAATCTGTGTCCGCGACACTGGCCCGCCACGCCCACCGCCCGGTCCTCCTCGTCCCCGCTACCGATAGGCAGCATAGTGACGCAGCCCAAACACGCCGATGACCCATCCGCCGCGCCGGGTTCCCACCGCGCGCTTCCAGAAAGAAATCCACCGAACCGCCGCGACCATCGATGGGGGGCGTGTCGGTTCGTTGTCGCGTTCGGGACGGTCAGCATGCTCGCGGACTTCGTCTACGAAGGTGCCCGCTCGATCACCGGCCCCCTCGCCTCGCGGGGGGCTATCGCCTTCGTCGTCGGGGTGTGGTCACCGGATTCGACGAGGCCGCAGCGCTGATGGTGCGCTCGGTCTCCGGCCCGGTGGCATACACCGACCCGCCGCTTCTGGGCGTCGACGTATCCGGTTACGCAAACCCCGTCATCACCGTGCACTTCCTCTGGATCGCCGGCGCTGCATTGAGCATCGAATGGGGACTTTCCCGGCAAACCCGCCTGTGGCCCCGTGCCCAGTACGACTGCAGTCTCTACGCTGGCACCGTGCCCCTGCCGACCCATGTGACCGACCTGATCAGCTACGAATTATTGCTGTCCGTCGCCGAGCTGGGAAGCATCGGGCGCGCAGGGGCTGCGCATGGCATGTCGCAGCCAGCGGCGAGCGCACGCCTGAAAGCACTCGAAAGCCGCGTCGGGGTAGCACTCCTGCATCGCGGGCAGCGAGGTGCCACCCTCACCGCAACCGGCGAATTGGTCGCCGGCTGGGCCGAGCGCGTCATCGCCGAAGCCGCCGAGCTCGCCACGAGCATCGCAATGCTGCGCACCGACCGCCACAGCCACATTCGTATCGCCGCAAGCCTCACGATCGCCGAATACCTGATACCGCGATGGCTCATCACACTGCGCTCCCACGACACTTCCATCACACCGGCTCTCACCTCCGGAAACTCTGTCGACGTAGCCGCATCGGTGCTCGACGGCCGCGCCGACATCGGATTCGTCGAAAGCCCCGATCTGCCCAGCGGACTCCAATCGAAGGACGTTGCCCGCGACGAACTCGTCGTCGTCGTCGCCCCCGATCATCAATGGGTTCGACGAACGATCACGGCGAGCGAACTGGCCGCGACACCGCTGGTCACCCGCGAACCCGGGTCCGGCACACGTCTCGCGCTCGAACGTGTGCTCCGGACTGCGGGCCCACTCGCCGCGCCACTGCTCGAGGTGTCCTCCACCACTGCCATCAAAGCTGCCGTCATCGGCGGCCTCGCACCGGCCGTACTCAGCTCCCTCGCGGTATCCGCCGAGATCGCCGCCGGGACACTGGCCCGCGTTCACACAGAGGGGCTCGACCTGCGCCGGTTCCTGCGTGCCGTGTGGCCCGCGGGCCGTGAACTGCGAGGACCGTCGAGCGACCTGCTCGTCGTCGCCCTCAGATCCCCGCAGCCATAACCTGAGGTTGGGACCGGCCAGGTAATCGGTGTCTACCGATGACGACTGTGTGCGACGACGCTGGAAGTCATGACCACGACAGCTCTGCACCGCTCCTCCATCACGTCTCGGCGCGGCGACGATACCGAGCGGCCGCGCAAGTGGCCGGTGCTCTCCGACCTCGACCACCCGAGCCAGATCTTCGAACACATCACCCCCAACTGGTTCGCCTCGGTCATGGGCACCGGTATCGTCGCCAACGCCGCCGCCACCCTGCCCGCCCACATCCCCGGACTGCACGTGTTCGCAACGATCGTGTGGATCGCAGCGTCGGTCGCCTTGATCACACTCTCCGGCGCCTTCGCAGTGCACTGGATCCGACACCGGCAGTATGCGCGTGAGCACGCCGCGCATCCGGTGATGGTGCAGTTCTACGGCGCACCCCCCATGGCGCTGCTGACCGTCGGTGCCGGGACGATGCTGCTGGGCAAAGACGTCATCGGAGCGGCGCCCGCAACCGTGATTTTTGCCGTCCTGTGGACCGCTGGCACAGCCCTCGGGCTGATCACCAGCATTCTCGTGCCCTACCTGATGATCACCGCCCACGATCACCAGACCGCCGTCGCACTCCCGGCGTGGTTGATGCCCGTCGTACCGCCGATGGTGTCCGCCTCCACCGGTGCGCTGCTGCTCCCTCATATCGCGGATGGGCAGTGGCGCCTGGCCATGCTGTCCGGTTGCTACGCGATGTTCGGGCTGTCACTGATCATCGGAATGCTGACCATGACGCTCATCTACGGACGGCTCGTCCACGGCGGAATCCCGCCGGTCCAGGCAGCACCGACGGTGTGGATCACCCTCGGCATGATCGGTCAATCGATCACCGCCGCGAACCTGCTCGGCAACGATGCACCCTTGGTGTTCACCGGCGAGACGGCCTCCGTCGCAACCGGTCTGCACGTGTTCGGCATTCTGTACGGACTGGCGATGGGCGGCTTCGGCGTCTTGATGTTCATCCTCGCAACCGCCCTCACCATCCATGCCGCCCAGAAGGGACTGGCGTTCTCGTTGACCTGGTGGTCGTTCACCTTCCCCATCGGCACCTGCGTCACCGGTGCCACTGCCCTCGGCGGCGCTCTGGGGTCGGCCGCGGTCGAGGCCATTGCGATCGGACTGTATGCGGCGTTGCTCGCAGCCTGGGGCACAGTCGCCGCCCACACTCTCCGCGGTAGCGTGCAAGGAAAACTTTTTCAACCCAGCTGAACCGACCGCCGGGTAGTACCCACTCGGAACGCTGATACCGAACGAACAGCGTTGTTCCAATCGACCACTGACCCCGGAAAGGACTCACGATCACGATGAACACACCGAATGCAGACACACCGACTTCCGATACCCCGAGACGGGGCAGCCGCGGACGCGTCTGGGCGCGAGTCACCGAAAATTATCTGGCCTGGCTGTTGCTGATGGCGGGAACAGCTGCTGCGGGGGCCTTTCTCACTGCCCTCGCCGGCGGGTTCGAGGGCTGGACCGTCGTCGCAGCGATCGTGACAGTGGTGCTGTTCGCGGGATGTTGGTTCTCATATCGAGACGGTGCACGCCGGGGTGCCGCCGAACCACACATTGTCCAGTACCACCCCGACAGCCCGGACGAGGTGATCGACATCGACACCGACACCGGCGACCGCCGACCCCACCAGGACTGACCGGTCGGAGGCAGCAGCAGCACGATCCGGCCTACCTCAGCACAGTGCGGGGTTCAGGTGCCTTCTCCAGGTGCGTTGCGACCGACAGTGCTGCGTTGATCAACCGCTGGCGAGCAGCCGCCGGTGCGTGTGCGTTGCGAGCCGAGGGGTGCGGTGCCGCTATCACTGGGAGGAGGCGGGTGGGAGCAGATGCAGTGATGACGCGCATGTAGCCATCGAGAGCCTTCGCACCGAGAACGAAAACCACCTCCAGTTTCGGCAGCAAGGCCATGAGCTCGCCGACATATGGGCCCGCCTCACCGAGAACGGATGCCGTCGGCGATACCGGATAACCGGCGTCGTCGAGCACTGCCCACGGCACGATATTCCACTTGACGCACTGCACCCGGTCGATACCCGCGTCGGCGAACACCGATTTCAGCACGGGGTTCGTTCGATCTGGATTGTCGAACGAACACATGTTGGTCCCGCCCGGACGTATCGTTTTCGGCCCCGGAGACTCCAACAGCACCAGACAGCGAGCCGCGTCGCCGCCGTCGTCGGGATCGAACAGTGGAATGGACCGTGCAGTGTCGATCCTCCATCGCAACACCGACGCATTGAGTGACCGGACCGGGGCATCGTGCGCGCGGGCGTGCTTTCCGGACCACACGTCATCATCTGTCATACGCCGCATTCACTGCTGACCACGCCACACGTACTGCTGGCCATGGGAAACGCACCGTGAGCCGTAGACGCCAGCTCTCGGTGGCTCGCCTCGACGAACACTGCTGAGCGTTTGACGACTCCGCTGCCTGAACACACCTGTCAGATAACCACGACAGGCCGTGTGGCGCCTATTGCACCCGTCTTCTCTTCGACTTCTTTCAGATCGGGTCGAATACCCCCTAGGGTACTAGCATACCCCCTTGGTATATGCCACAGAGTGCACCGAACCGACCGAGAGGACCACCCCCACTCGTGCCCGGCATGCGGTAAGACCACCTGGGCCGGTTGCGGTCGCCATATCGACAGCGTCATGACGAACGTTCCGCGATCGCAGCAGTGCACCTGCTCCACCGAGTCGCCAAATCCAGCAACACGCAGCAGCTTCTTCCGCTGCCTGTTTCGTCGTTGACACCTCACCTCGCAGCACTTCGAGAGCATTTGAGGCTTTTGCGGCCTCCCCGTATACCCGCACCCGTCTTTAGGAGAATGCTATGTCCGTGCCCGCCCCACTCTGGGCTTGGCTCTGCTCGTGGCGCTTCTCGGACTGGTAGGCACCCCGCCGCTGGCCGTGTTCGTCGGCAAGCTCACCACAGCCACCGCAGCCTGGGACGGCGGGCACGCGTGGCTGGCTCCGGTGGTGATGCTCAACAGCGTGCTCAGCCTCTTCTACTATCTGCGCTGGCTGGCCCCATCGTTCTCCCAACCGGATCGAGGGGCCACAGCACTCCCCAAGCCAAACGGTTCAGCCGCCTGGCCGACCGCCGTCGCCGCACTTGCGGCAACAGCGAGCCTGGTTATCGGCATTTCGGCCGGTGTCCTGTGGACCGTCGTGGACGGCATCGCCGTCATTTGAACGCGGCATACCCATACTGCGTCGACCCTGCGCCGTACCACCGTGCCGTCATCGGGTCGTTGTCAGTTTCAGAAGAGAGCAGCACGATTTCGAGAGTTCACTGCACTGATGCGGTTAAACGTACTCTGTCAGAGTCCAAGTTCAGGACATTCGATTCCGGGCTCGTACACTGCGATGGTTTTGTGCGCGGACCTTTTTCTACCCTCAGGTCCGACATAGTCACGGTCATTTCAGAAATTGCGCACCACCAATTACCCCTGGGGGTACTCTGGCGGATTCGAGTACTACCCGGCCCGTGTTTTGGAGGAATGTGCGTAGATGGATTCATCTGAGTGGGATGCGCGTTACAGCAGCGTCGAGCATCCGTGGGGCTCGGCCCCGGCGGCTGCCCTGTCTGCGCGGTTCGCGGAGCTGACGCCGGGCCGGGCGATCGACCTGGGCTGCGGAGACGGCCGCCACGCTCGATGGTTGGCCGACGCGGGCTGGACAGTGCGCGCTGTCGACTTTTCTTCTGTGGCAATCGAATTGGCACGCAGCGGCGGCGAGGATCGGGCGATCGACTACACCGTCGCCGACGCCCGGACCTGGGAACCATCCGAACCGGTGGATCTGGTGGCCATCGGCTTCCTGCATCTACCGGTCGACGAGTTGGTCGCCGTCATTGCCGGTGCAGCGAGTTGGCTCGCACCGAGCGGACGGTTGCTGTATCTCGGCCATGCGCTCGAGAACTTCACTCACGGTATCGGGGGCCCACCCGATCCGTCGATCCTGCCCGCCATCGACGACCTCGCCCGCGCCGCGAGCGGACTGCAGGTCCGCGAACTGGGACACCTGGTCCGCCCGGTCGGCGAGGGTCGGGCCATCGATGTCCTTCTCCACGCACAGCCCTGGGGCACCGCAGCTCACCGCGATCTGAAGAACGGAACCTTCACGTGACCGATCATCCCACTCCCCTGCGCGTGGTGTTCGCGGTGAACACCACACCCACCGCCGTGGTGCGAGCGATCCACAACCTTCTCGATGCTGCGACAGAGCCGGTGACGATCGAAGTCGTGTGCTTCGGACCGGGCCTCGATGCGGCCTTGCGCTGTTCGGATATCTCCCTGGAGATGCGGGCGTTGATCGACTCTGCCTCCATCACGGTGAAAGCATGCCGCAACAGTCTGGAGGGCAGAGGGCTCGGTGACGACGATCTGCTGATGGGTGTCGAAATGGTTCCCGCTGCAGTGCTCCATCTCGCTCGACGTCAGCGAGATGGATGGTCACAGCTCTACACCTGACGTCACATCCCCGCTCCAGTGTCGTAGGCACACCGTCTCAGAGAGTTCGGTCCTCGCGTTCACCGAGCTCGGAGGACTCGGCTGCGGTGTCGCGGTCTCGACCACGGACGATGCGCACCGTCAGGACTGCGATGATCACCAGCACTGCGATCAGGAGCACTGCGGTGTTCGGTACCGCGTCGGCCACGTCGCTGATCCAGACCTGCAGCGAGTACTGACTGTCGACCCCCATGACGCCGCCGAGGTTCGCTGTGCCCTCCGTGAGCAGGAACAGCACTCCGATACCGATGAAAAGCACCCCCGATATCAGAGACGTCGTGTGCGTTTTCAGCGGTCCTATGCTGATTTCCTTGCCGCGCAGCCACGTTCGTGATCCGAGCGAGAATCGGTCCCAGACCAGCGCCAGCACGAACAGGGGTATCACCATCCCCGCTGCGTAGAGTGCCATGAGCACTCCGCCGTATACGGCCTGACCGCCGGCGACGGCAACGGTCAGGACCGCGCCGAGCAGGGGTCCCGAGCAGAACCCTGCGAGCCCGTAGACCGCGCCGAGGGCGAACACCGATCCGGTGGAGGAGACGTCGATGCGCGCGGCTGCTCTCTGAGCGGACCCCAGCGCGAAGCCGCGACCGACGATGATCATCACTCCGAGGGCGATGATGACCACGCCGCCGATCATCGTGGTGACCTCGCGATACCGGGTGATCGCCGAGCCGATGGCCCCGACTCCAGCACCGAGGGGCACCAAGACCGCTGCCAGCCCGAGGTAGAAGATCCCGGTGCGGCCGGCGAGCTTGCCGGCCCCGTCGAAGGCGTACGCGAAGAAGGAAGGAAGTAGCAGGGCCGAGCATGGACTGAGAAGTGCCAGCAGCCCGCCGAGAAATGCTCCGAGAAGTCCGATCTGCGACATCGTGCCGCCCTACGCGCCGGCTGCCGCGTCGATCAGATCGACGAATTCCGAGAACGGTTGCGCGCCCAGAACCGGATCTCCGTTGACCGAGAACGCCGGAGTGGCCGGGATACCCAGCGACTGCGCTTCGGTGGAGTCGGCGGTGATCGCGGCGTCGAATGCGGTGCCGGTGGCGTCGGCGGTGAACCGAGCCATATCCGGTACCCCGGCCTGTTGCGCGTAGCTCTGCAGCGACTCCAGTGTCAGGTCTGCGTGACCGGTTTCGGGAGCATCGGCGTAGACGGCGCGGGTGAACTCCCAGAACTTGCCCTGGGCGGCGGCGGCGCGTCCGGCCCGGGCGGCGTCGAACGATTGTTGCCCGAAAATGGGTAGGTCTCGCCATTCGATGCGCAGGGTGCCGGTGTCGACGTATCGGTCGATCAGCTGCGGCTCGGTGTCCCGGCTGAATTGGGCGCAGAACGGACACCGGAAGTCCGAGAAGGCGATCATCACCACCGGGGCGTCGACGTCGCCGAGGGCCATCGGATCATCGGGCTCGCGGTGCGCCAGATCGCCGAGCGGTCCCATCACCGGCGGTCCGCTCGCGCTGCTCGACCCGGCGTCCGGTGCCGCCTCCGACTGCTCGTCGCCACCGGTCGTTCCGAGTACGAGAGCTCCCACGAGCACGGCCGCCACCACGACGGCGATGGCCAGGAGCACGATGTCGCGGCGGCGAGTGGAGCGAGATGTCGAAGTCATGCAATACCTTTCGGCAGTCGGATACTGGCAGCGATACCCATCTGGGTATAGCCTCACAGTGTCACCCTACTCACACAACTACACCTCGTAGGAGATCCCAGCCGATGACAGAGCCCGCCACCTCCGACCGTCTCGACGTCGATGCTGCCGGCCGTTCCGGTGACGGGGTGATCGCCGAGTCCGATCGTTTCCGGGGTTGGGGGGCGCGGGTACTGCGCGGCACCGTCGCCGGTGTGGTCACGGTGTTGGTGGTGGGCATTCCCACCGACATCATCGACACGCCGGTCTTCGGCCGTGAGGTGCCGGTGCGGGCGTGGGAGCTTCCGGTTCTGCTGGCCACGGCCCTGTTGACCGCACTGTGGTTCGGGATCGACAAACCCGCGCAGGTCGAGCGGACCGGCACACCCGCCGCTCTCGGTGTGGTCCTGACTTTCTTCGCCGTCGGGTGTCCGGTGTGCAACAAGCTGGTACTTCTTGCGCTCGGCACCTCGGGTGCACTGGGGTTGTGGGCACCGATACAACCCATCCTTGCCGGGGTGTCCCTGGCAATGCTGACAGCAGCGGTGATCGTGCGATGGCGCAAACGCGACTGCACCTCCGCGTCCTGCGCAGCATGACCGGGCGACGCCTGCTCACCCGTGCACCGACCATCGGGTGACCGGCACCCGAACCGATCGAAAGGAACCGAACGAACTATGACCGAATTGGCCATCGGTACCCGCGTGGACATGCCGTTCGAGGAAACCGTGGACGCAACCCGTGAGGCACTCGCCGAACAGGGATTCGGAGTGCTCACCGAGATCGACATGCAGTCGACGTTGAAGAGCAAGATCGACGCCGACATCGAACGCTACGTCATCCTCGGAGCGTGCAATCCGCAGTTGGCGAAGGCTGCGATCGACACCGATCGGCAGGTGGGGTTGCTGCTGCCGTGCAACGTGGTGGTGCGGGCCGATGGCAGCAGCACGATCGTCGAAGCGATGAACCCCCAGGTGATGGTGGGGCTCTCGGATGCAGCGGGCCTGGCCGAGGTCGCCGACCGGGCCACTGCACTGCTGCAGAGCGCGATCATGGCACTCGGCGGAGACAGCACCACCGCATAGATGGGTGCGCACCGTATCGGCAGAGCGGCGGCGGTGATCGGGACCGTTGCACTGTGCGCCGTCGCGCTGGCGTCGGGGTGCAGTTCCTCACCTGCTCCCGACACCACGGGCACCGATCCGGCGGCACATCCGTCGTCGCCGGCCGCGCCGCCGCCGGGCTTCGGAGACACGGCCCTGTGGTCGATCCCGTTCCTGTCGCAGCCTCACATCGTCGAGGACGGGTTCGTCGGAGTCGTCGACTCCTCGGACGCATCCGGTTCGCACCGGGTGCAGGTACTCGACGACACCGGCACACCACGATTCGGCGTGGACGTACCCGCCGATCGCGACGAGTTCGCGGTGACGAGCACACACAACCGTGAGCTGTTGATCACCGAGGACATCGATGATCCCGGTTCGGGTGCACCGGCCACGGTGACCGCCCGCGATACCCGCACCGGCGACCTCGTATGGGGTCCGGTCTCCGCTGCAGGCTGCCTGACCGGGTCCGGACTGCTGATCGACGCCGACTGCTCGCAGACAGCAAAGCCCGCGGCCGTGGCCGCCATCTCGGCGACCGACGGACACCGCACCGACCTGACGGGTGCGATCTCCGAATCCGGTGGATACGCGGTCACCGTCGACGGCGACACAGCGCGCATCGTGACCGCCGACACCGGCAACACCGCCTGGTCCACCGACACCCTCACCCCGCCCCCCGCAGCGATCCCCGGGACCGCACGATTCGTCGCCACCGCCGGCAATGCAGTGGTCGTGGCATGGACGATCCCGACCCGTCCCGAACCGATCCAGGCGGTCTATCGCCTCTCCGATGCCGAGCTCCGATGGATCAGCGGTAGCCGCAGTCCGATGGTGATGACCGCCGACAGCAGTAGCGGGGCGACGATGATCACCACCGCAGACCTCACCGACGACGGCATCGCTGTCCTGTTCGAGCAGTACGGCACCCGAGGTTTCACCGCCGATCAATTTCCCGGTGCCGACCGCTTCTCTCTGGTCGGCGGCATCGTCTACGGCGCGTCGGACTCGCGGGTGACTGCCATCGATGCGACCTCCGGCCGCGTCACCGGCACATCACCGAGCGCCGCACCGACAGCAGTGACCTCGAACGGTGTCGCATTGGCCCAGAGCAGCGACGGGTACACCGCATTCAAGGTGATCCCCCATTTCTGAGCTGCCCGCCCGCACACCCCGTTCAGGACGTCTTGGGACGACCTCGAAGATCGACGGAGAACAACGGACCGAGCAGACACACGTTGATCACCCCGGTCAGCACGAAGACACCGCCGATCACTCCCACCACGATGCCCCCGACACCGCCGAGCACGACGGCGACCACGATCAGAGCGATTCCCACCACGATGCGCAGTGCGCGCCCGGCAGTACTGCGCATGAATTCGACGAACGACATGATGATTCCAGTTCTGTAGAGGGACTTTCACTGTTGGACGGGCGAGAACGCCGAAGTGGACCGATCCACGGCTCCTCGCGCGAACAGCCCAACCCCAACCCCAGCCCCGACCTCGACAGCGCGGCATACGACGAGCGCTTCGCGCGCGATCTGATCGACCAGGGCACGACTCTTCGTAGCTTCGCAGCCGCGATGACACGATCACCGGCCGATACCGACGATCTGGTGCAGGACGTCCTCGAACGCGCATGGCGCAACCGGAGAACGTTTCGATCCGAATCGGCGCTCACGACGTGGCTCTACCGGATCACGATCAACCGTGCCCGCGATGTGGCCGCACGCGCGGAGACTCAGCGCACCGAACCATCGGGCACGGGCGACATCGATGTATCGATCAGCGACCTCGAGCACCCCGAGACGGTCGCGCAGGCGCTCAGCGATCGATCCACGGTGCGAGCGGCGCTGGCGACGTTGACCGTCGAGGATCGAATGGTCCTGGCACTGCACGACGGCGAGGGCTGGACGGCGACACAGATCGGTGCGGTCGGCGCGCTCACCACCGCAGCGGTGTACAAGCGCATCCACCGTGCACGGGTGAAGCTGCTACGCGCCCTCGACGACGGTCCCGCACACCCGCGAAACGACTCCCAGGCGTGCCGGCGCACACTCGCCGCGGCATCGGACTACCTGGACGGGCGTCTCGATGTCGACGCGTCGGCCCGCATCGATACGCACCTGCGGCAGTGTCGCCGGTGCCCACCCATCGCACAGGCCCTGATCGGTATCAAGACCGCACTCGGCCTGCGGCCGTGGACCAGCGCGGTACCCGAACAGTTCGTCTACGACGTCGCCCACTTGGGCGGACCCCCGCCGCGATGACCGATCATCCCCGACACCCGGAAAATATACCCCATAGGGTATATTGAAAGTGAATTGTCGACCGAGGGAGAGACTCATGTGCAGGGCTGTCACGTGCAAGAAGTGCGGGAAAACGACGTGGGCGGGATGTGGTCAACACGTCGATCAGGTGATGCGGGGCGTTCCGGCGTCCAATCGCTGCAAGGGGCACGACTCCGATCCGAAGTCACCGGGATTGTTCTCCCGCATGTTCTCCAAGAAGTAGATCGCGGTCCGCAGCCCTGGTCTTGCCAGGGCTGCGACCCGAGTCGTCGTTCTTCGTGGTCTCGCCCGTCGCGGCGCGCCGACCGGCCAGACCGTGCATACGCAGGTCCGCATCGTAGTGAACGAACAGCCCCCACCCGATCAGGTGCAACACCACGACCACACTCGCCATCGCCGGCAAGCGGGGGCTCCGTCGCGGGAAAGTCGATGTCGCGCAGGCACACTCGCGTCGGTCACCGGCACAGCCAGCCGTCCGGCGGGCAGTCGAGGGTAGTTACGATCGACGTCTGCGACCCTGGAGTGGCTTTCGCCGCCGCGGGGTGCAGGCGAGGTTGCTCGATCAGCTTTTCCCGTTCCCGGACATATCGTCGTCGATGCTCGGACCGACCCCGACCCCGACCCCGACCAAGGTCAACGATCGGCGATGGTGAGGATCGACCCACACCGAAATGGTGGCACCGGTCACCAGTGCGCGGACGGTCGACCGTTCTGCACGCACATCGCACTGGTACGTTCCGGACCCGGGCACCGTCACTTCCAGTTCCACCCGTCGTGAATCGATGTCGGTGCCCAGGACCACCGCCCACCCCTCGACGATGTCGTCCTCTCGGTCCGCCGCGGTGTCCCGGACCACGGATACCGCTGCAGGATGCAGCGGTGTGCGGGCTGCGAACATCATCGCCGCCATCAGCAGCACCGCGAAGCCGGCCACCACGGCAGCGGTGACAGCGGTCGCTGACCCGGGTGAGAGTCGAGGGACGAGGAAGGTGAACACCAGGATCAGCGCGAGCACGTAGAACCCCATGGCGACCGCGATCGCGTACGACACCCGTCCCGGTACCAGGACAGCGGCACCTGTCGAGCGCCGTCTCCGCGCGCTCGTCACCGTCTCTCCCCTGAGGTCCCGCTGGCGGTGCCCTCTTCGACGCCGTCGGCGATCACTTCGGAGGGTGCCCGCACAGCGGCGGTGTGGCCCGTCAGCCCGACGTGGGCTTCGGTGCGCATGCGTTCGACCATATGAGGGTAGTGCAGCTCGAACGCCGGCCGCTCGGAACGGATACGAGGTATTTCGGTGAAATTGTGGCGGGGCGGTGGGCAGGTGGTGGCCCATTCGAGAGAGTTGCCGTAGCCCCACGGATCGTCGACGGTGGCGACCTCGCCGTATCGCTAGGACTTGAACACATTCCATACGAACGGCAGCGTGGACAGCCCGAGAATGAACGCTCCGATCGAGGAGATCAGGTTCAAGGTGGTGAATCCGTCGGAGGGCAGGTAGTCGGCGTAGCGGCGCGGCATCCCTTCGTTGCCGAGCCAGTGCTGGACCAGGAACGTCATGTGGAACCCGACGAACGTCGTCCAGAAGTGCCACTTGCCGAGGCGTTCGTCGAGCATGCGTCCGGTGATCTTGGGAAACCAGAAGTACACCCCGGCGTAGGTGGCGAAGACGATGGTCCCGAACAGTACGTAGTGGAAGTGAGCCACCACGAAGTAGGTGTCGGTGACGTGGAAATCGATCGGGGGGCTGGCCAGCAGCACACCGGTCAGTCCGCCGAACAGGAATGTGATCAGAAATCCGATGCTGAACAGCATCGGGGTTTCCAGGGTGACCTGTCCTCGCCACATGGTGCCGATCCAGTTGAACAACTTCACCCCGGTCGGCACGGCGATGAGGAAGGACATGAACGAAAAGAACGGCAGCAGAACAGCTCCGGTGGCGTACATGTGGTGCGCCCACACCGTGATCGAGAGCGCTGCGATGCCGAGGGTGGCGAAGATCAGACCCTTGTAGCCGAAGATGGGTTTGCGGCTGAAGACCGGGAAGATTTCGGAGACGATGCCGAAGAACGGGAGCGCGACGATGTAGACCTCGGGATGGCCGAAGAACCAGAACAGGTGCTGCCAGAGCACCGCTCCCCCGGTCGCCGGGTCGAACACGTGACCACCGAAGTGTCGATCGAAGGCCAGCCCGGCCAACGCGGCCGCGAAGGTCGGGAACGCCAGCAATACCAGCACCGAGGTCACGAGCATGTTCCAGGTGAAGACCGGCATCCGGAACATCGTCATGCCGGGTGCGCGCAGGCACACCACGGTGGTGATGAAGTTGACCGCGCCCAAGATCGTGCCCAAGCCGGACAGGATCAGCCCCAGTACCCACAGGTCGGCGCCGACGCCGGGGGAATGCAGTGCGCTCGTCAGTGGGGTGTAGGCGGTCCATCCGAAGTCCGCGGCACCTCCCGGGGTGATGAACCCGGCGAGCACGATCAGCGATCCGAACACGTACAGCCAGTACGCGAACGCGTTGAGCCGCGGGAACGCGACGTCCGGTGCCCCGATCTGAAGCGGCAGAATGTAATTGGCGAATCCGTACGCGACCGGGACGGCGTAGAGCAACAGCATAATCGTGCCGTGCATGGTGAACAGCTGGTTGTACTGCTCGTTGGACAGGAACTGCAACCCCGGTACGGCGAGTTCGGTGCGCATGAGCAGCGCCATCAACCCGCCGATGAGGAACAACCCGAACGAGGTGACCAGATACATCTTCCCGATCGTCTTGTGATCGGTGGTGGTCACCAATTGGAACAGCGTCGAGCCCTTCGGCTCGTGACGCATCGGATACGGCCTGGCCGCCTCAGGGCGGGGAATCAGTGCGGTCATCGACGATTTCCTCGAACTAGGTGTGGGATGCGCCCGCATTTGCATGCGCAGAAATAGGCTCAGTGATGCACAACGATGTGCGTTACAGGGCCATGGAGGCCTGGACGGTGACGTAGACGGCCACGACGAGCAACAGGGCTGCGAAGCTACGGGTGAGTGTGGTGGCAGAGACTTTGTCGCTGATGGCTTTTCCTGCGAACGATCCGGCGATGGCCGCGAGGGTGAACGGTACGACGATCTCCCACGGGATGGTGGCACCTGTGCCGAGGCGTTCGGTGAAGGCTCCCGCGCTGGTGATGGAGATGATCACCAGCGACGTTCCGACCGCGACGGGCATCGAGTAGCCCAGTGCCAGAACCAGGGCGGGGACGATGAGGAAGCCGCCGCCCACTCCCAGAAACCCGGTGAGGAAGCCGACGACGAGCGCGGAAGCGACCAGCTTGACTACCTGCGACGTGGTGATCTTCACTTTCGCGGGCTTGGTGGCGACCGCAACGGCACCCGGGCGTGTTCCCGCGGTCTCGGCCGGGTTCGGTGTCGGTAGGTCGGCATCGTGTCCACGCCGGGTGCGGCGCAGCATCGCACCGGCGGCGACGATCATCAGTGCCGCGAACGCGAGCAGCAAGATCTGCGGGTCGACCGATCGGTTGAGGATCGATCCACCGAAGGCGGTGACCGAGCCCAGAATTCCGAACACTGCCGCTGCCCGCCACCGAACGTGCCGTGCTCGCGCATGACTGATGGCCGCGATGATCGAGGTGATTCCGACGATGATCAACGAGGCGCTCGTTGCCGACTGCGGTTCGACCGCCAGGAGATACACCAGGGCAGGAACAGTCAGTATCGATCCCCCACCACCGAGCGCGCCGAGGGAAAGACCGATGAGAATCCCTGCGGCAACTGCAATCGCCAGGGTGGCGACCATGTCAGATCACTGCGCCGGGGGTGCCGTCATCACGGACCACAGGGCGGCCGTCTTCGTGCCACGCTTTCATTCCGCCCGACAGATTGTGCGCTGTACGACCGGCATCGGTGAGGGCCGCGACAGCTTTGCTCGACCGAGCGCCCGACCGGCACACCACGACCAATTTCTGCTCAGGAGGGTAGGCAGCAGGATCGAGATCGCCGAGGCGTACATGGACGGCGTCCGGGGCGTGGCCGGCAGCCCATTCGTCGTCCTCGCGGACATCGATCAGGATGGCTCCCGATTCGGCGATCAGTGCATATGCGGCGGCCGGATCGGCTTCCGGTGGTGCTCCAGTCATGAACAACGCTCCTTGGATCAGTGGGTGCTTACAGGGCGTGCAGCGGCGTGGCCGGCACGAAGCGATAGCCCTCGCTCGGTGAGAACGTGGCCGAGACGGTGAACCGATCTCCTCGAATCACTGTGTGCCGCAACTCCACCGGCCGGGAATTCATGCAGCCCAAGCGGCGGATCGACAGCGCCGCGGTCTTCGAGTCGAGTTCGAGTGCTGCCGCATCCTCCGGATCCGGCACGACGGCAGTGACGTCCTCGCGGCCACCGGTCAGGCGGATGCCGCAGCGTTTCTCGAGCTCGATGTAGAGAGCCGTGTGAGTGAAGTCCGCATCCAGGAGGTCGCGTGCCAGCTCCCCCGGCAACCAGGCACGGTCGAGAGCCAACGGCATGGTCCCTGCCATACGGATGCGCTCCAGGTAGAGCAGCGGAGCCTTGGGACCGACCTGCAAGGTAGCGGCCACCGCGGGGTCGGTCCGCAGTTCGAGTGCACGCACCATGCTGTGCTGAGCAACACCCGTGGCTTCCACGGCAGCGAAGAGACTGTAGAGCGCACCGAGTGGCTGCTCGATCACCGGCGGAGCCGCCAACCGAGAAGGCCGGCCACGCTCTGCAATCAAGATTCCTTCGTTCCGCAGGTGCCGCAGGGCCTCGCGGGTGGTGTGACGGCTCACCCCGTAGCTCGTCGTCAACGCATGCTCGCCCGGGAACTCGGAGCCGGCGAATTCGTCGTCACCGATTCGGCGGACCAGATCGGCATGCAGTTGCGCCCACAGCGGCATCGCACTGGAGCGGTCGAGCGCGGCGCTGCGATCGGGTTCAACCATCAGAGGCCCTCCTGTCGATCTGTGTCGGAATCCGAATTCGAGCCGCCGGCTGCTGACCCTCGGGGCCACTGTACAACAAATGTACGTACATCCGTACGGACGGCAGTGATGCTCTCTACGCGTCGAAGCGATGTCGACCGAGGATCTCGGGGACCGCAGCTCCCCCCGTCCCCGAGAAACCATCCGTCGGCGTCGCCGACACACAACGAGACAATGCTTGCTTCGAAAAAAGTTGTTTCCCACCACGAACGAGCGCCTGGTGGAGATCGCGCCGAACCTGGTGAATCCGCCCGCGTAGCGAGCGTCATCGGTTCGCTTCCCAGTCGGTCCCGGATCAGGCCAGTCGGTGCCGGATCAGGAGTGTCGCCCGGGGGCTGCTCGCCCGGGGCCTGCTCTACCGTCGGTGGCGCAGCGAGCCGACAGGGCGAGCACCGGACCGAACCGGGGGCGGACTGCACGACCGCCTCCGATTCGGGCGGGTTCGATCAGACTGTTTCGAGGTTGCGCTCGGCCCAGGCGGCGTAGCTGCCCTCGAGTTCGACAACTCGGTAGCCGGCGCGGCGCAGGGCGCTGGCTGCGACCGCGTTACGGACGCCGCTCTGGCAATAGGTCACGATCGGACCGCCCGTGGGCAGTCCGTCGAGGTTCCACAGCAATCGGCCACCGCTGAGCTGTTCGGAGCCAGGTATGTGGCCGTCGGCGTGTTCGGTTTTGTTGCGCACGTCCAGCACCATTGCCGGGTCGAACGAATCCAGCTCGTCCGCACCGATCGTCTCGGGTGTCGTCATGGGGAGCCCTCGTAGACTCGTGACGTACCCGGTCACCGTATCGATGCCGACCCGCAGCAGGTGATCACGTAGCTCGTCGGCGACGGCGTGGTCCTCGGCGAGCACCACCAGTGGAGTGTCCTCTCGTTCGGGGTCGTAGACCCAGGCACCGAACGAGGCTGCCTTGTCGATGCCGGGGATGTTGAGCGCTCCGGGGACAGCGCCGGCGTGCACCTCATCTTGGCCGCGGGTGTCGAGGAGGACGACCTCGTCGGAGTCGAGGGCGCGTGCCAATTCTGCGGAGTCGTACTCGCGCAAGGGAGAGAGTGGCCCGAGAACGACCGGGCCCTGCTTGTTCTGACGCTTCATCCGGCCGAAGTAGGCGTGTGCATCCGGTTGACCGTCGAGCATCTCGTCGACGAAGCCCTGCTCGTCGTCGCGCTCGACATACCCGGCCCACCAAGCGAAACGGCGTTCGTAGCCGACGCTGGTCGACGGAAGCGCGCCGAGAGCTTTTCCGCAGGCACTGCCCGAACCGTGACCGGGAAAGACCTGGATATGATCCGGCTGCGTGACGAACGACCGCTTCAGACTGCGGAAGATCTGTTTGGCACCCTCGAAACGGGTGTCGACACCGTCTGCAGCTTCGTCGAGTAGGTCCGGGCGGCCGAGATCGCCGGCGAAGACGAAGTCGCCCGTCAACATGTATCCCGGAGCATCGGCGAAGGCGCCGTCGGTCACCAGGAACGAGAGGTGCTCCGGGGTATGACCGGGCGTGTGAACGGCTTGCACGGTGATGTTGCCCAGAGCCAGCGTGTCGCCATCGTGGAGGCGTTCGGCCTCGAAGCCGTACTGCCAGTCGTCGCCGCCCTCTCCTGAGACGTAGGTGGTCGCGCCGGTGGCCTTGGCCAGCTCGCGGGTGCCGGACAGGTAGTCGGCATGGATGTGGGTCTCGGTGACGGCGGTGATGGTCATGCCATGTCGATCGGCCAGGTCCAGGTACACACCGATGTCGCGGCGGGCGTCGACCACCACTGCCTCTCCCTTGGCCTGGCAGCCGATGAAGTATCCGGCTTGGGCGAGGTCTTCGTCGTAGATGCGTTCGAGAAGCATCGAAATCTCCTTGTCGATCGTGGTGGCGTTCGTACAGGTCTCAGAATTCATGGTACCCCGTGGGGTATTTCAGGAGGTTCTGTGCGGCGAGGTGCACGGTTCCGATTCCTGCGGGGTGGAGGTGAAGTGGGCGGCATTCCACTGGGCGACCAGGGGCATCGCAACCGACTGATCCAGCGAGGCGCAACGACTCACAGCGACATCGCAGTGGTTGCCGATCATCACGTCCTCCTCAGCCGTCCGGCACTCGCCGACTCGGGGCGGACGAGGAAATTTCATTCGTCCCGAGTGTGGCGTTTGTCGGTATTGGCGACTAACCTCTTCCATAATGTACGTACATCCGTACGATCAATCAAGGAGAGGGCGACGTACACCTCGGCACGTGCCCTTGCACCACCTGCTCGAACGCCGGAATGACCTTCCAGCACGACTGCTGTGGATGCAGTGCACCTGGCTTCAATGACCACCAATGTTGTGACCACACGGCTCGCGCCCACACCGACGTCGAGCTGAACCACCCGGCATCAACCGAAATCGAGACAGCGCTCACCGAGCTCGTGTCTCGAACAGGAGGACCACATGTCCGCGCACACCATCGACCACAAAGTCGCGATCATCGGCGGAGGCAACGCCGGTATTTCGCTCGCGGCACGTTTGCGGCGAGCAGGAATGACCGACATCGGCATCATCGAGCCGGCAGAGACCCACTATTACCAACCTTTGTGGACGCTCGTCGGTGGAGGCCGCGCCCCGGCCTCGGAGAGTGCGCGCAGCGAGGCGTCGGTGATGCCCCAGGGCGTCGGCTGGATCAAGGATCGCGCCGAGGGGGTCGACCCCGATGCCCAGACGGTCAGCACCTCCTCGGGAACTACGATCCATTACGACCACCTGGTGGTGTGCCCCGGCATCCAGCTCGACTGGGATTCGGTGTCCGGCATGGCCGAATCGATCGACACCCCGCAGGTCTCGAGCAATTACCGCTACGATCTCGCACCCAAGACGTGGCAGATGATTCAAAAGATGCGGTCGGGCACCGCCGTGTTCACGATGCCCTCCGGCCCCATCAAATGCGCGGGTGCCCCGCAGAAGATCGCGTACCTCGCGGCCGACTACTGGCGCGAGCAGGGCGTGCTCGATGCCATCCGAGTTGTCCTCGTCCTGCCCACACCCGGAATGTTCGGGGTACCGGTGTTCGCCGAGGAGCTCGAACGAGTCGTGGCGCGTTACGGCATCGAGGTGCGCAAGAACAGCGAAGTCACCGCTGTCGATCCGGACGGCCGGTCGGTGACGATCACCGACAACAGTGCAGGTACCACCGACGAGCTACCCTACGATCTGCTCCACGTCGTACCGCGCCAATCTGCACCGGACTGGATCAAGGCCAGCCCCATAGCGGACCCCGAGAATCCAGCCGGATACGTCCAGATCGACAAGAACACACTGCGTCACAACAGATTCGACAACGTCTTCGCCCTCGGTGACGCCGGATCGTCACCGAATTCCAAGACCGGTGCCGCCATCCGCAAGCAAGCACCCGTGGTCGCCGAGAACCTGCAGGCGAGCATCGCCGGCCGTCCACTGACCGCACAGTACGGCGGGTACGCCTCCTGCCCCTTGACCACCTCTCGTAAGACGATGCTTCTGGCCGAGTTCGACTACACGATGCAGCCGGCTCCCTCGATACCGCTGATCGACACCACCCGCGAACGCCGCGACATGTGGTTCCTCAAGAGACGCGGACTGCCGGCGTTGTACTGGAATGCCATTCTCACCGGCCGAGCGTGAACGGTCGACCGCCGCACAGTTACGACCGCGAGGGCGACCTGAGCCACTATCGGTCGGTGTTCGAGGCCATCGAACGACGCGTGATACCGGAGGTGGTGATCACCCGAGTCACCCCGTATCTGCTCGTTCTGGTGTCGGCGGCCGTGCTCGGAGTGGTGCTTCCGCACACCGGCGGCGCACACGGGTACGACGTTCTTCTGCGCACCGAAAGCGCCGACGCGGAATCAGCGGGTGTGTTGGCGACACTGTTCACCGCATTCACTCTCACGTTCACCGTCGTAGCGGCCTCGATCGCGCGTCTGGTTCGGCGTTTTCGGTGGGCCGCTCTGGCTTTGGCGGGCAACGGTGTCACCACGGTGTTCGGTGTGCTCGCGATCTGGGCTCGGCAGTCACTGGCACCGACCGCGACGGTGGCGGGTCCATCGATCGGCCTGTATCTGGGGGCGGTGGCAGCCCTGCTGTCCACCGTTCTCTGGGCTCGTGTGGTGTTCACCCGCCCACCCGAGCATCCCGGTCCAGCGCGCAGGAGCTGACACGTCGCGGGCCCGAGCACCCCATCTCGAACCGGCTGTCCTGCCTCGGTCCGATCACCCCCGTGCATCGATGCGGGGGTGATCGGACCGTTGTCAGGCGAGGGCGAGAAAGAGCTTCTCGAGCTCCGCTTCGCTCATCTTCTCCCCTGTTTCCGCCCCGGTGATGCACTCACGGAGTCCGGTGGCGACGATCTTGAAGCCTGCCCGGTCGAGAGCCTTCGACACCGCGGCCAGCTGGGTGACGACGTCCTTGCAGTCACGGCCGCTCTCGATCATCGAGATCACTCCTGCGAGCTGACCCTGCGCACGCCGCAGACGGTTCAGTACCAACGCGATGCTTTCGGTGTCACCGGTCATGTCGTTCAGTCCTTCGTTCGATGAAACTCCAGGTTACCCCTAGGGGTAAGAGTGGTCGTGGTGGCCGACGCCGGACGGTATCGGCCACCACCATGGTGAGCATCTCGACTGTGCGAGCGTCTCAGCTGTGCGAGAAGCCGATCTTGGGTAGTACTGCTCGTAGCCACGTGGGTGACCACCATGCGGCATGGCCGGTCAGGCGCAGGAGCACCGGCAGCAGAACCAAGCGGATGAGTATCGCGTCCAGCAATACGGCGACACCCAGAATGATGCCCATCTCCTTGGGTGGCAGTGGTTCGGCGAGCGCGAACGAGAAGAACACCGCGATCATCACCGCTGCCGCCGCGAAGATCACCCGACCCGAATGCGCCATTCCGTCGACCTGAGAACCGTGCGGATCACCGGTGTTCTCGTAGTGTTCCTTGACGCTCGACAGCAGAAACACCGTGTAGTCCATCGCGATTGCGAAGATCATCGCGAAGAAGAACACCGGGCCCCAACCGTTCAGGAATCCCTGCGGGGTGAATCCGAGCAGCGACGCCCCGTGACCGTCTTGGAAGATCAGCTTCGCCACACCGAATGCTGCGCCGGTGGACAGCAGGCTGACCACGGTCCCCAGCAGGGCGATCAGCGGTGCCTGGAGCGCGATCAGCAGCAGCAGGAATCCGAGCACGAGGATCACCGACACCACGATCGGCAGGTACTCGTTCAACGCGGTCTGCAGGTCCAGGTTCTCCGCGGGTGCACCGCCGACGATCGCTCCCTCGGGCAGCTCGGCGCGCAAGGCGTCGAGTGTGGTCTCGAGTGCGGGGTTCGACGGGTCCACGTTCGGGATGGCCTGCAGCATGACGTAATCGGATCCATCCATGGCGGGCATGGGCGGCGTCACCATCGATACGCCGTCGACGCTCGCTGCGATCTGCGCGGTCTGCTCCGCCTCCGCCGTGGGGGCGATGATCTGCAGCATTCCTGGTGCACCTTCACCCATCTGTGCCTGCACCAATTCGTAACCCTGCCGGACCGGAGCATCCTCGGGCACAACCGAAATGGACGGCATGGCGACCTTCAGACCCAGAGCCGGAATCGACAGCGCCACCAGAATCAACAGCGAGCCGATGGCGAACGGCCACGGATGCTTGTGCAGCAACTGACCCCAGGACGCGAATTTCGGCGAACGGTGCACCTGACGCTTCGCGTACGGGAGGGAGCCGGCATTGACCTTCGGTCCGAGCTTGCCCAGCACTGCGGGGAGCAGTGTGAGGGTGGCCGCGAGCACGAACACCACCGCGAGCATGATGCCCACGGCCATCGTGCGTACCGCAGGTGCCGGTACCAGAAGCACGGCAGACAAGCTGATCAGCACGGTCAGACCGGACAGCAGGACTGCTTTGCCTGCCGTGTCCATCGTTTCTGCCACTGCACGCTGCGGGTCGATCCGTCCGGCGTCGATGGTCTTTCGGAGCGCATCCCGGAATCGAACGACGAGGAAGAGCGCGTAGTCGATACCGAGCGCCAGCGCGAACATCATCGCAAAGTTCATCGCCCACACCGAGATCGGTGTGATTTCGTTCAGCAGAACCAGACCACCCGCGGATGCGACCAGACCGGCCAGAGTCAACAGCAAGGGCAGACCTGCCGCGACGAGCGATCCGAACGCGAGCACCATGATCGCCAATGTGACGGGCCAGGAGATGATTTCGGCCTTGATCATCGCGTCGTGGTTGGCCTTGTTGAAGTCACTCCACAGTGCCGATGCTCCGGTCGGGTAGACCTCGATCGAGTCCGTGGAGGCTGCGGTCAGCTCACCTTTGAGATCGTCGACGGCCTTCACCATCTCGTCGGTGGTCCCGTTCGCTCCACCGATGAGGATCCCGGTGTGTCCGTCGGGGCTGATCGACATTCCCGGTTGCGGGGGGATCACCTCGGAAATCCGCGAATCGGCGGCCAGAATGTCGGTGACCTCGGAAATGACCGCCGCGACAGCGGGATCGGTCACCTGCTCGGTGTCCGAATGCACGACCACCTGGATCGCGGCCGAGGAGTTCCCGCCGAAGTGCTCCTGTGCGAGTTCGCGAACCTGGACCGACTCCGATCCGTTGGATTGCCACCCGGCACCGGCGAGGGATCCGAACACCGACGGGGCGAACGCTCCCAATCCGATGATGACCACGAGCCACGCGGTGACCACCCACTTGAAGTTGCCTGCCATGCGCGCACCGAAGCGCGCCAACGGCCCGCCGGTGATTCCTGGCGGCGAGTTGTCTGCAGAACTCTCGTCGGTTCGAACGTCGGTGGAACTCACATCGTGTCCTTACTGGTCGGGAAGATGGAGGAACCGTAACACGGTACCCCCAGGGGTATGCTGGTATCATCGTATCTACCCCCTAGGGTATGCACGGACGACCGCACCACACGCAGAGAAGCGAGGATCTACCGCATGTCATGCACCGACACCCTCACCGGCCCCGGCGGACCGAGTATCGAACGCGCAGTCCCCGCGCTGGCGGGCACCATGGTCCTTGCCAGCCTCGCCGCCGGTTCCCTTCACGACCGCCGCTGGCATGTCCTGACAGCATTCGTCGGCGGGAATCTGCTGCTGTATTCCGCAGTCGGATGGTGCCCGGCCAGCCTGTTGATGAAGCGGCTGGGGATGCGTCAGAGCACAGCGACCCCGACCCGGTGAACCGCAACAGGACCCGCCCTTTGCCGTGGCAGTGGGTCGGCTACGCCTTCGGCCGCACTCTGCCCTCGACCATGACGGACTGGGTGGCCAACGATCTGACGGGCAATCACGCCGTGGTTCGGCACCTGATCCGCGGCCAGGTTCCGTTTCTTCCCATCTACGCCGTGTTCATGTTCTTTCCGGGTGAACTGTGGTTGCGTGGCTCCATGGTGCTTCTGGCGGTCCTGCTCTCGCTGTTCTTCACCGCCTCGTACATGGAAGAGAATCGGCAACGCCGCCTCGTGCGACACATGCTGCCCCGCGATCTCACGAACTCCCGTAAAGCGCAGGAATCGGAGCTGGTCAAGAAGCGCTATCTGGCGGCGCACCCCGAGTCCGAGGCCTCACGCACCGCCGCGGCACCCATCGCTCCCGGCCGGGAGCACTGAGCGATGGTCGGCGATTCGACGCACCGTCTCGCCCGATGGCAACGATTCTGGGACAAGCAAGCGGCCGGTTACGACAAGCACATGACCTTCCTCGACCGAGTCCTTTTCCGCGACACCAGATCCTGGATCTGCAGTCGCGCCCGAGGCCAGGTTCTCGAGGTCGCAGTGGGAACGGGACTCAATCTCGAGCACTACCCGGCGGGGACATCGTTGACCGGAATCGAGCTGAGTCCGGACATGCTCGCGCAGGCACACTTTCGCGCCGCCGACGTCAGACCGGATGCGCACCTGACGCTCGGGGACGCTCATGCTCTCGACTTTCCCGATGCATCCTTCGACACCGTGGTGTGCACGTTCTCACTCTGCGCCATCCCCGCCACGGACATCGCGCTCGCGGAAATGTCGCGGGTGCTGCGTCCGGGTGGAACGTTGCTACTCGCCGATCACGTCGCCTCGTCGATCCGGCCGGTTCGATGGATCCAACGCGCCCTGGAACTGGTGAGCGTCCCGATCGGCGGCGAGCACTTTCTGCGCCGGCCCTCGCTCGTGATCACCGGTGACGAGAGCTTCTCCATCGAGGACATCGACCGGTTCACTCTCGGTCTCGTCGAGCGTCTTCACGCCACGAAAGTGGCCTGAACGGGAGCAAGGACCACCATCCTCGCGGCACGAACTACCGGCCACGCCCGGCTATCTCGGTCTCGACGAACTCGAGAAGTTGCTTCTCTGCCATCCACCCACACTTGTCGCGCACCCACGGCGAACAACCCAGGATGTAGGGGCGACGAGATCAGCCCACCGAGACTTCGCAACGACGCCGAGGCTCCGACGCTGAACCCATTTCACCCCCGCACCGAGAGTCGGTACGGGGGTGAAGATGGGGTTCGATGGAGAAATCAGGCCAGATCGTAGCGATCGAGCATCATGACCTTGTCCCAGGCCGCGACGAAGTCGCGGACGAACTTCTCCTTGGCGTCATCGCAGGCGTACACCTCTGCGATGGCGCGCAACTCGGAGTTCGAGCCGAAGACCAGGTCGTTACGAGTTCCGGTCCACTTCTTCTCACCGGTAGCGGCATCCTTGGCCTCGTAGATGCCCTCCTCGGCGGCGGGAACCCACTCGGTGCCCATGTCGAGGAGGTTGACGAAGAAGTCGTTGGTGAGCGTGCCGACCTTGTCGGTCAGAACGCCGTGGGTCGACTGCTTGAAGTTTGCTCCGAGCACGCGCAGACCACCGACGAGCACGGTCATCTCGGGTGCACTGAGCGAGAGCAGGTTTGCCCGATCGACCAGGTTGAACTCGGCCGGCAGCTTCTGGCCCTTGCCCAGGAAGTTACGGAAACCGTCGACCTTGGGCTCCAGATCGGAGAACGAGTCGACGTCCGTCTTCTCCTGCGTGGCATCCATGCGGCCCGGGGTGAACGGGACCGTGATGTCGACGCCGGCGTTCTTGGCGGCCTGCTCGACGGCTGCGACGCCACCGAGTACCACGAGGTCGGCGAAGGACACAGTTCCGGAGAACGACTGCTGGATTCCTTCGAGAACGCGGATGACCTGTGCGAGCTCGTCGGGCTCGTTGACCTCCCAGCCGGCCTGCGGCTGCAGACGCAGACGGCCACCGTTGGCACCGCCGCGCTTGTCACTGACGCGGAACGACGCCGCCGCCGCCCACGCAGCCGAGATCAGCTGATCCTGAGTCAATTCGGATCCGAGGATGGCCTGCTTCAGTTCGGCGATCTGGGCGTCACCGATCAGCTCGTGATCGACGGCCGGGATCGGGTCCTGCCAGAGCAGGGGCTCCGCGGGAACCTCGGGGCCGAGGTAACGCGTGACCGGTCCCATGTCGCGGTGGGTGAGCTTGAACCAGGCCTTCTGGAATTCCTCTGCGAGCTCCTCGGGATGGTCGAGCCACCGCCGGGTGATCTGCTCGTAGATCGGGTCGACGCGCATCGCGATGTCGGAGGTGAGCATCGACGGGTGGCGACGCTTGGAGGGATCGGCGGGGTCGGGAACGAGGTCCGCACCTTCGCCGTTCTTCGGGCGCCACTGGTGCGCGCCGCCCGGGCTCTTGTAGAGCTCCCACTCGAATCCGTACAGCGTCTCGAGGAAGCTGTTGTCCCACTGCGTGGGCGTCGGGGTCCAGATGACCTCGAGACCACTGGTGATCGCGTCTGCGCCGACGCCGCTCTGGAAGCTGTTCTTCCAGCCGAGACCCATCTGTTCGATGGGAGCGCCTTCGGGCTCTGCCCCGATGTGCGCGTCGGGATCGGCAGCGCCGTGTGTCTTGCCGAACGTGTGTCCACCGACAGCCAATGCGGCGGTCTCGATGTCGTTCATGGCCATGCGGCCGAACGTCTCGCGGATGTCCAGTGCGGACTGCACGGGATCCGGGTTACCGTTCGGGCCTTCGGGGTTGACGTAGATCAGGCCCATCTGCACTGCGGCCAACGGGTTGTCGAGGGTCGTGCGATCACCGTGGTAGCGCTCGTCGCCCAACCAGGTCTGCTCCGGGCCCCAGTAGACGTCCTCGTCCGGCTCCCAGGCGTCGACGCGTCCGCCGGCGAAGCCGTAGGTCGGCAGACCCATCGACTCGATGGCGACGTTGCCGGTGAGCACGATCAGGTCGGCCCAGGAGAGCTTGCGTCCGTACTTCTGCTTGACCGGCCAGACGAGGCGGCGTGCCTTGTCGAGCGAGGCATTGTCGGGCCAGCTGTTCAGCGGCGCGAAGCGCTGCATACCTGCTCCGGCACCGCCGCGTCCGTCCTGCTTGCGGTAGGTGCCCGCTGCGTGCCACGCCATGCGAATGAAGAAGGGGCCGTAGTGGCCGAAGTCCGCGGGCCACCAGGGCTGCGAGTTCGTCATCAGGGCTTCGATGTCGCGCTTGACCTCAGCGAGATCGAGAGAGTTGAACTCGGCTGCATAGTCGAAGTCCGGGCCCATGGGGTCGCCGACTGCCGGGTTCTTCTTGAGGATCTTCAGATTCAGGGACTTGGGCCACCACTCGCGGTTGCTTCCGCCTTCGACGGGTGCCGGCATCGAGTCGTGCATGACCGGACACTTGCCACCCGACTCCTGTGGCTGGTCCTGGTTCATCTCTTTTTCGCGTGTTGTGTGGTCCTCGGACACGAGTTTCCCTCCAGAAGATGGTGAATGATCTGATTTCCGCGGCGCTCCCGCGCCGCGACATCAGGGGCTGACGCTGGTGGAGCAGTTCTCGCACAGGCCCCAGTAGATGACCTCTGCCTCGTCGACGACGAAACCAGGGGCCTCCGACGGAGTGAGGCACGGAGCCTCGCCGACGGCGCACTCCACATCGGCGATCGCGCCGCACTTGCGGCACACGAGATGGTGATGATTGTCGCCGATCCTGCTCTCGTACCGGGAGACCGAACCCGACGGCTGAATGCGCCGGACCAGTCCCGCGATGGTCAGAGCGCGGAGCACGTCGTACACGGCCTGGCGCGAGACGTCGGGCAGGGTGGCCCGAACGGCTCCGTAGACGGTGTCGGTGTCGACGTGCGGATGTTCGTGCACCACGTCGAGCACCGCCAGACGGGGGCGGGTGACTCTGAGCGCAGCACTACGCAGCATCTCCGAGTAGTTCGACGATGAGCTCACATCGACCAGTATGCATGACTTTTCTGGAATGAGTCCGGAAACTGAGCGACGGACTGATGTGAGGCGGCGAGCGCAGAGCCAGCGCGTTCCGCGCCGAGTGGCACCGAGATTGCGGGGAGCAATCGCCGGAGGATCTTCGGTTCGGGTGAACCCCTCAGGCTCGGTGTGCGTACACCACAGTGAAGCCCACAGCAGTCGTGGGCCCGAGGACAGGACACGTGATGAACACTTCAAGGTTCCGTATGGCAACGTCGCTCCTGGCGTCGGCGGCGATGATCGCCCTCGCCGGGTGCGGTTCCACCGAACCCACCGGTTCGGTCGCTGTGTCGAGCACTCCGGTGTCCACGTCGGCGGATCCGAGCGCCTCAACACCTGATGCAGCACCGTCCGAACCCGGTCTGGTGGTGTACGCCAGCAACTACTCCGTGAGTGACACGGTCTCTCGGGTCCAGCGCGCGCTCGAGACGGTGGGGACTGTGGCAGCCACTGTGGATTTCGAGAAGTTGGCACAGGGAACAGGTAAGACGATCCGTCCGACCACCGTGGTGATCGGGGGGAATCCGAAGGCGGCGTCGCCGTTGATCACCGCGGATCAACGGGCCGCGATCGACCTTCCACAGAAGTACCTGGTCTGGCAGGCTGCCAACGGGACGGTGTTTCTGGCATACAACTCCGCGGAGTACATCGCGGCGCTCGCTGGTATCCCGGTGTCGTCCGACGCCCTCGACGGACTCCGGGCCGGGTCGGCATCCACCGCGTCCGATGCGACGGGATCCTCGGCGGCCGCTGCAGAGGGCACCGATGTGTCCACAGCGCCGAGATACCTGGTCGAAAAGACCAGTGATGCATCGGTTGCTGCGTCCATCGCTCGATACGAGGCAGCGTTCGCGGCCAAGAATCAGCCCACAGTCGCCACCGTCGATCTCGCGTCCGCCGCTGCCGAGACACCTCTGAGGCCCACCATGGTCACCTACGTCGGTAATCCTGCGGTCTCGACTGCGCTGGTCGGAGCGCAGCAGACCATGGGGATCGACCTCCCCGCCCGATACGTGGCGTGGCAGGACTCCGAAGGGATCGTTCACGTGGCTCATCCCGATATCCGTGTACTCGCTGCTCGGCATTCGATCTCGCCGACCAATCCCGTTCTCGACATGGTCGAGGCCGCCACGACCGGTTTCACCGATGCCGCTTCCGGCTCGGGCAGTTAGGTGGACGGTGTCGAATCCGGCTCACAGCAGAACCATCAGCTCGTCGATGCGTCCGAAGTTGCCATGTCGGCGCTCTTCCGCGAGCACCAGCATGCAGTGACTCGATTCGTCAGCCGCTACACCCAGACCCGCGAGCAGTGCGAGGACATCGTCCAGGAGACGATGTTGCGTGCGTGGCGCGGGATCGACCGCATCGATGTGACAGCAGCATCGACGCGGTCCTATCTCATGACGATCGCGCGAAACGTGCTCACCGATCAGTGGCGGGCGAGCACGAGCAGGCCGACTCTTGTCCACGACCAGATCGCACTCGCTGCCGAGTGCATCGACGACGAATTGGGCGGGGTCCTCGACGGGTGGCTCATAGACGAGTCGCTGCACCGGTTGTCCGAGGAGCATCGAGCGGTCATCGTGCTCATCTACTACGAGGGCCGAACCGTCTCCGAAGTGGCCGCACACCTCGATATCGCGGTCGGCACGGTCAAGTCCCGCTCCTACTACGCTGTACGTGCCCTACGCCGGATCTTCGACGAGTTGGGATTGATTCCATGAGCTCAGCGCACGACGAGATCCGACCACTGCTCGGGGCGTACGTACTCGACGGACTCGAGCGCGACGACCGAGCAGCGGTACGACGACATCTCGACGACTGCCTTGCCTGCCGAACCGAAATCGACGTACTGGCACCCGTCGCGGGTGTGCTTCGACGTCGAAGGCAGCCAGCAGATCTCTCACCGGTGCACTCGACGGCCGGTGCAGACCAGCGACTCGACCACCTGCTGAGCGCGATGAGGCAGCAACGGACCTCCGAGAAGAGGCGGCGGCGAGTGTGGACTGCGGTGTCGGCGACCCTCGTTCTGGGAGTCGCTGCGGCGATCGTCCCGCTCAGTAGCCTCGCCCGCTCCGACGATTCGACAACGGTGAACGATGCGGGAGCCCGCCCGCTCGTTCTGTCGAGCACCGTCGGGGCCACAGGTGAGCTCGAGCTCACCACGAAAGCCTGGGGCACATCGATCGACGTCGACGTCCAACAACTCCCCGACGCAGGCGTCCTCACTCTCCAGGTGGTCGGCAACGACGGGGCTCGACAGCAAGCAGCTCAATGGTCGGTCACCGCGAGCCGAGCAGCAGCGGTGACCGGCGCGACGTCCCTTTCTGTCGAGGACATCCACTCGATCGTGATCGACGATCCGGCGGGCAACACGATCGCGCGGGCCTCTCGCTGAGACCGAGTCGTCACCGACACGGGCCAGGTTTGGATGCGGTGCCTCGAACCGCATGTTGGTCGAACGGCCGGCCGAGTGGCTGGACCGCAGTCGAAGGAGGTCGGGGCGCTCACGACGTACCCCGGATCGAAGTCCGAGTCCGACCTGCGACATCGAGCGATCACACCAGTCTCCTCGTCTCACCAGAACCAATCGACCCGCAGCCCACTGTCGGGTGTCCCACAGAAAATTACGGATGTCGACGACACGTACGTCGCAGGATCCGAGACCCCTAGCTATCCGAGGCGACCCAGCGAGCATCGGATGTATACACGGTCAGATGTACCCCATGGGTATGTGCTGATATCACCCTCAGGGGCTCATACTCGTAGTCGTTTGCGATGACTGTGACGACAATTGGACGCGCCTTCGGTCGTCTCGTCGTTTCGGCGGTCGGGTATCGAAGACGGTGCTGCCATCGACCCAAGGGCACCCACTCATCGACGTAGACATCGAGCCGGTGACGGAAGTCGACATCTGTGTCCATGGGTCGACAGCACACCGACAGTGCAATCAGTCCGCCGATGCCAGTTGCCCGAGAGACAGCATCAACAGTCGCCGCGATCCCATCCGTCGTGTTCGTCGAGAATGTCGACGAGAGTGCGCAAAAGATCGTCGACGCGGTCATTGATGTCGTCGAACCGATCGTCGAGCTCGGCGAGGCGGATGTGTGCGTCGCGCCGGGCACGAATCCCGTGCTCGTAGTAGGCATTGTCCAGAACGAAGCCCGATCGACCTGGTTCTGCTCCTTGTAGAACAGCACTGTCGGGGTCGTTCGTCGTCCACAGGGTGCGCGGTCGATGCGCAGCCGGCCGACCGTTCAGGTGAGCGCGCGTCAGTGCGGACAGCGACTGCACTGTGAGCGGTTCCGGTGTCCAGGGTGTGTAGCCCCAGCGGTCGATACGAACCACAAGCGGCTCCTCCGCGTGCTGCGCTGTCACCACCGGAGACTCAGACATCGAAGGTGAGCGATCGGGGTCGAGAAATTCACGGAGCATCGAGATACTCGCGGAGCGATCGAACATCGACTGAAGTTGCGCCCAGCGCCGGTACACCGACACCGGACCGGACTCACCGTAACTGCCGAGCATGGTCGGGGTGACCCGGTGCAGGCCGGAAACGATCAGGTCCGGCCCTGCGACCTCGATGTCGCCGCGGCGCAGAGTGCTGATGTCACGGTAAGTCAGTCCGGCAGAAACCAAGGTGAGTATCAGTGCATCACGTCGCCCGAACAGCCCGTATGGCCATCCAGACGACAGAATGCCGTCGATGATCGATGCAGCGCAGCCACGGATTTCGGTGAGACGTTCCCGGCGGCGCTCTGCGAGAGCGAGCCGAATGGGGACCGAGCGACCGGGTTCGGCCATACCGCGACTGCGGTGGGCAGCGTTGACAGCCGATACTCGACGACGCTGCGTGGCGACTGCGGCAGGGTGGTGGTCAAGAAACTCTGCCAGTGTGGACGGTGTAGCAGGCAGCGACGACCGGTCGCTGGCAGCGCACCAGTCGCAGAACAATGCCCATGTGTGTTCTGCGGAGCGGCCGAGACCCGAGATGCCATAAGCCACCGAGCCGAACGTAATTCCGTTCGATTCCGGTTTCATAGTCCGAGGTCGGTGACGGCGTTGCCGAGCATGGGTGCGTGCTCACGGGCGTAGATTTCGACCATCCCAGGGGTGGTGTGGCCGGTCTGGCGCATGATGGCGTGGGCGTCTGCGCCGTTGCGGAATGCTTGGGTGACGAATCCTGCCCGCAACGAATGCCCACCCAACTGTGTGACCGTCTCGGGGTCGAAGCCGGCGCGAGCGGCGCGGCGACGGATCGCGGCGTGCACCGCAGCCCCGGAGAGCGCAGTGTCGGAGAGGTTGCCATTCTTGCGGACCGATCGGAACAGCGGCGAAGATTTGTCGGCGGCGGGCAATGCTCCCCGGCACACATGAGAGTCGAATGGTGTTGCACGGGAAAGTAACCGAATGACGGCGACTCTGCCGCCGGTGTCGAACGCGGCGACGAGCTGCAGCCATCGCACCCACGCGCACACCGGGCATGACTCGTGGCGGTTGGTGAACGGTAGTGCTTTCACTGCTCCGGTGCCGGCCTGGTCGGTCTTGGACTTCCGGATCTGTACGTGCGCGCCGTCGAGACGGTCGCGGCGGACATCGCGGCATTCGAGCGCTACGAGTTCACTGCGACGAAACGCGCCGGTGAAGCCCATCAGCAGCAGCGCGGTGTCGCGGCGCTCGAGCACCTCGGACGCCCACCCGACAGCACTGCGGCGCGCGTGGTCGACGATCGTGGTGATGTCGGAGGTCAGCAGCGGTGCCCGCGGGTTGCGGGGCCGCTCCCCCGCCGACGCATAATCCCGACGAACACCTGCCAGAGTCGCTTTCACCATTTCGTGTCCGCACGGGTTGTCGTAGCCGGCGCTGCGGTGGCGGTCGGCGATCGCTGCAATCCATTTGCCGAATGTCGCAGGCGCATACGCCCGCGTGCCGTCGACGGTGAGTGTGTCGGCCGCGGCGACGAGATACGCGGCCACCACGGCGGGATGCGCCGGCAACGCGGCATGTCCGGTGGCGGTGCACCAGGTCTCGAAGCCTCGCCACGCCGAGCTGTAAGCCCGGCGGGTACCGGCGGACCGCGATGCAGCCATCGACCGCTCTATCCGGGCGGCAACCTCGGGCGTCAGATCCGGAAACACCGCTGCGCCACACGACACGACAGCTGGGACAGTGTTCGGGCCGTCTGCTGGCTGGCGTTCTGTCATGGAAAGGACTGTAGCGGGCAGCTCCGACACATTTTCTGGATCCAAAACCACGCTCAGCTGGTGGTTTGTGGGTCTACGGTGCGGGAAGGAAAATTCTCGTCGGTCACCGCACAAATAACGTTGGTGACTGTGACACCGCCGCCAAAACGGGCCTTGTCGGCCATCGCCGCGTGTGCGTCGCGGACGACCCCGCTCCATCGGGCGAGAACTACGTCGGCGGATGTTGCAGCGGGATCCCGTGGTCGACGAACAGTCGCACCGTCTCATCCAGCTCCGCTGCGGTGCGGCACCCCCAGCGCAGGAAGTTGTACAACGAACTGGCGGATGCGGGATCGACGCGCGCTGCCTCGATGGCGGCCTCGGCTGCAGCGTGCGCGTCAGCCCATAAATCGCGCTCGGGTGCGGGATAGGACGAGCGCGTCGGAGGTGTCCCGGGATCGACCGGCTCATAGGGTCGTGGGCGCAGCAGAGATGCGTGCGCACCGCCGGCATTGATCTCACCGCTCTCGACCATCGCGATGCCGATCGCTGCGGCCTCGAGGACTTTCGCCTGCTCGTCCCAGTGCAGGTCCTCGAACGGAACCCACGCGGTCCGCAACGGGCGAGAACGACCGGCGGCCCTCCATATCGCAACGAGTCTCGTCGCCCACCGTCCGGTGCGAACCAGTGGCGAGGACACTTCGTCGACGACGGTGCGCAGAAGCCGGAACCACACTGCGGCATGTACCCGGCCTGAGCCGAGTTCCACCCATCCCGTCGTCAGAGCCTCGGTGCTGCGCCGATCGAGGTCCGTGACCGCTGAAGAAACCGGAACGGGCGAGACCCGTTCGTCCGAACCGAACCGGACCTGATCCCAGAAGATCGCATGACCAGGGAAAGCAGAGCAGGGTTCGAGTCGACAACGGTGGTCGAGGCAGCTGCTCAGCACCGGATATTGACGCAGCAGAGTCATGTTGATATCAGCAGTGGATTCGAGGCTGTCGACACATGCCGGGCATGCCCGACTGCGCGGAGTGCTAGCCCACGGCAACCATGCCTCGCTCGTGGGTGTGCGGCGTCGTCGATCCTCCCTCGCGAGGTCGGCCGGTAGCAGGATCGAAAATTGGTGGACGTAGGTGTCGAAGTCGCAGTCGGCGGGGTCGGTGCTGTCGAGCAGCCACGGTGTCCACCCCGCCAACGTCATCATCCGTACCCTCTCTACCGGAACTGCGCCGCGAACGGCCAGCTCGGCAAGTATCGGCTCCGGTGTGTAGCGGTCGAGATCCTCGACAGCACAATCGATATCGACGTCTGCGAGCAGGTCAGAAGGCCTGATGTGCGGATACAGCTCGCATATCCGGGCCAACCAGGACGAGAGGGCCTCACCTGGCAGTGGCTGCGGGTGCAGCGGCCACGGGCGAACGTACGCATCATCGGGCATAGGTGCGAGCCGCGCGTTCATGCGAGGTGGCGCTCGAACTGGCGGCGGCGCTCCGTGGGGCCGACGTACGGAGTGCGCGTGAGCACCGATGAGGTGATCGCTTCCTCTCCGCTGTCGACGGCGGTCACTGCTGCGGCAGTGAGCAGCGTTGTCAGTTCACCGATGGTGCCCTCGGAGCGAGTGAGGAGGTAGTCGGTCATCTCCGGTGATGTCAGGTGCGAGGGTTTGCGGAGGGGGAAGCTCGTGGTGAAGCTGGCCAGCAGTGATCTGGCGTCGGCCGTGTTGGTCCAGACCGGCAAAGTCATGGGGTGGAATCGGTTCTCCAGCTGAGGATCGGTCCGGATGGCGAGGTAGGCGTCGCGGGTTCCGACGGCGACAAGAGGAATGCGTAGTTCGTTGCCCAGGAATCGCAGCACGTTCAAGAATTCGCGGCGGACGTTGTCGCGGCCGGCGAGAACATTGTGGAGCTCGTCGATGATCAACATCCGTACGCCGGTGGCGCGGAGCAGCATCAATGCTTGCTGTTCGAGTTCGTGGACCCGATTGCGTGGTCGGGTCGGTGTTCCCAACGCTGTGAGCAGTGCGAGGTAGAACCGGCCAGGTGACGGGTCCGGGGGCATCTGCATGCACAACACCGGTATCTGCTCGCGGTCGGACAAGCTGATCGGCGGATGAGTGCGCCGGAACTTTTCGATGATCATCGACTTGCCGTTGTTCGTCGGACCGAGCAACAGTAGGTTCGGCATACGCTGCCGGTCCGGCCACGACAGCAACGTCTCCAGATGGTCGATGACCGTACGAGCCTGCGGATACCCGATCCACCTCTCCGACCGGATCAACCGGATCCGCTCCGCATCGTCGAGTACGGTGAGCGGTCGAACCGACTCCCGCAGGTGCCCCAAACCCTCGCCGGACGACTCGGTGGGTTCGTCGCTGCTTCCCATCGATGCGGTCATCGCCTCACCATTCCTCGATGTCGCTGAAGACCGGCGTTGCGGTGCCGCCGTCCGCTCGAGGCTCCTCCGGCGGGTGAATCGCCGGGATCGGTGCAGACGCGACGCCGGTGAGATGCATACGGCGGGCACGGTTGCGCCGGGCTTTGCGGGTAGCTTTCTGCGAGCGGTCGGTGACCTCGCGCATCTGCTCGATCATCGAAAACAGTGCGCTCTCATCGACGTTCGACCGACCTTGTTCGCGGAGACGAGTGATAGCAGCTCTGTGCTCCCACAGTGTCACCGCGGGATGTGACATCGTCCGATACGGCACCTCGACATAGCCGGCACCCTCTGGTTCGAGGACCCAGATTCTGCTCAAATCGCGTGGGTCACGTCGTATCACGAACCGCCCCAAATCCTCTCGCCGCGCAACCCACGGTTTGAGCGCGTTCGAGAAGTAGTGCACGTGATCGAGAACGAAGCCCGTGCGCGTCAGACGTCGCCGGATGACGGGAAGAAAGTCCACCAGGAACGCGGTTTCGCCGAGCACCACACGAGGGGCATGACCAACTGCGGCGACCGCGCCGGCCCACACGGCGGCCGGAGTGTTCCCGATCCCTGTGTGAACGCTCGCGTGATACGAGGCTATGGCCAGGACCAGCCAGCGCTCCAACTCACGCAATGTCAACGCCGCGTGCTTGTCCGAGTCGTAACTTCCTCGGTCCGCGGGGTTCGAGAAGGTGGTCCCAGGCAGCTCGTGCACCGCCGTCATCGCCGTTCCGATGATGCGTTCGACGATCCCGCCGTAGTGCGGTCGGCCCGGAGGACGGTATTCGAGTGTGATCGCGTGCTGGGCGCATCCGCGACGCAGCGCTTCGCTTTTGAACTCGGAGGCGTTGTCGAGATACAACTGTTTCGGCTTCCCTGCCATCGGCCAGTGCACCTGCTCCGCGAACTCGCATGCCTCCAGCCATGTCTGTTTCTCGCAGCACACGCGGCCCAGGCACAACCCGACCGATATCGACGACGGCGGCTCCAGAGTGACGACGAACCCAAGTACGGAACGGCTGAAGACATCGATGGCGATCGTCAGGTAGGGGCGGCCGATCGGTTGCCGCTCGTACTCGTCAACGACCATCAGATCGACGACGGTGTGGTCGATCTGGACCTGATCGAGAATCCCCGACACCGTCGGTGGACTGTCGCCGGCGGACTGACGTGGGCGGGCGGCATCGGGTCCTCCGCGTGACCTGGCCACCGATGCCGGATGGAGCGCGGCGATACGCGCGGTGACGGTATTTCTGGCCGGCACAGGCAGACCCGCGCGGTGGCACGCCAACGCGATACGTCGATGCAGCGCAGCGACACTGAGCTTCTGACGGTGAAGAAAATATCGGGTGAGATGATCGCCGATCACGTCCTCGACCTCGGCCGTTACTCGGCTGCGGCCACGCCCACCCGACGAGACCTTCGTCAGAAGATCGGTGACTGTCCCCGTCCCGTTCCTGAGCCTGCCGACCAACGTGTAGACCTGCCGCCTGGACAACCCCAACCGCTGCGCGGCATCGTCGACCGCTTCCAAACGCACCGGATGCATCTCCAGCAAGGGAGCCAGGACAGCGAAACGGGTCTCGGCCTGGGACCACCGCTCCCCCGACGCGGTCAGCACACCGGTCTCCACGACGTCGAGCTTGTCAGGGTCCATCACAAGCCTCCCTGTCACCGAGAGCCGAACGTGCGACCGTGCACCGCACTTCTGACATCAGGATGTCAGAAGACCACTGCACTCACCCTCGAAACACCTGCAAAGAGTGCAGCCGTCTTCTGAAATTGACAATCGCGTCAATTCGGGTCGATTCGTGGGCCGAATACGGCCGTTTCCGGCCTGGCCTTCTTATTGTTAGAGTGCTAAATATAAGAGCATGAATGATGAAGATCGGCAGAACGCTCTCGCGGACGTCGTGGAACTTGCACGCCTCCTGCACGCTCTCCGGGGGCTGTCCGATGAAGTCGAGGCGCTCCTTGCGGATGCGATGAAGATCGCTCGCAGCTCGGGCCTCAGCCAGGCACTCATTGCGGAGGCTGCGGCGCTGTCACCTGGACGCGTAAGCCAAATCGTCAAGTCCGATGGAGCGGTAGTGTCGCGATCACAGGTACACGACCGGGTATACAAGATCACCGAATGGCCCAGCGCCGCATTGCGGACTTACTGGGCCTCGTTCCCTGGGCGCATGACCATGCCGCCCTACCCCCGTCGCCGCCCTACCCCCGGTCGATGACGGTCGTTTGCGGTCGTAGCGACACATGCGGATGGGCGCCTTTCGGAAAAATCAGCCACTCGCATCCCTTTTGCCGCTTTGGGGACCTATTTCCCGGATCTGAACCGCCAATGCCCGCCGACCAGGCATTAAACAGACCGGCTGCCCCTGTTACCAAAGTGAGACCAACATTCCTCCGAGAAACCTGAGAGAGTACTTAACGTAAACAATGAAAACGCAAGTACGACAACGGTTACGGGCTCAGCATCCGCCGAACCCGCCCGCCACGGCAGATCTATTTGCCGTCGGACCAGGAGGTCGAAAGTGGTTGCTTCCGGACGAGGTCCCACTGTTCGGATCGTTCCGGAGCGTTTGAGATATCGTCAGAAGGATCCAAAAACGGACGCCCCGCGGCATCCGAACCACTTTCTCAACCACTACCGGAGTGTCCGCAATCCGAAGGGGCTATGACATGTCGGAGCGCATCAACTTCGCATATATACACTCCAACCCTGAGTGGGATGCACACGTTCTCCGCAGTGGGCAGGTCTTACGACTCGCTGGAGAGAACATTCCGGACCCGAAACTGGCCGAGAAACTTGATGAACTCGCTGCTTCAACGCGATCACGCCGAGATCAGTTGATTCGTAGTCGTGAACTCCCCGAGGCACGTCGGACCCCGCAAGGAGACTCCCAGCTTCGAGCCTCATACGGAATCTCCCTGCCGTTCAACCCGACCACTGGACTCGACCTCCGACTAGAAAACCTTCGGCTGTTCCACACCGGGCTGGCATTTCAAGTCGTCGCCCACGAACCGACCGTCGACAAGATGCCATTTCTGGGCGCCCCAGACAGCGAACAGATGAACCTTGGGTCCCGCATCAAACCCGGTGAGCCACACCGAATTCGACTCATAGTTGACACAATAACCGGACCCATCCTTTCAAATTCGGACCACCCAGGTGACTTTCCGGACGATCCGAACACCCCATGGCTCTACGGCGGCCGATCGTGGCGAGGGATAGCCGAGAACCTATACGGCATCGCAACAGGCGGAGAGTACTTTCTGAGCCCCCCGCCGGGAGGCCCTGTGTGGATTACAGTCGCATACCCCGAGTTCAACATTAAACCGACAACCATTGAACTTTCGTTGCCCGACCACGCGTAGCAACTGCGGACGACTCAAGCACAAAACTCTCCACGCCAGTTAACACTGGCCCCAAATAGATAATCGACCTTATATCGCCATAAGTTACTCAAAATCTATTTATCTTCACTCTCCTTGTTTGCGCCTATCGCCCAACAAGTCCAATTAGCGTGCTCGCTATTCGACATTTAACGCTCTCTTCAATTTATGTTGCTAAAGCGATCCCCAATCCTGCACTTTTAGTATATTCGCATATCCAGTTGAACCAATTTTGAGCACCTGACTCATATTGGATGTTCGATTTCATCAAAGAAATCACCCGAAGGAGAGACATGCGTTCCATTTTCAAAATGGCAACTATCGCTGCCACCGCAATAGTATTATGCACTCCGTCAACGGCGTTCGCTCAACCTGAAATCGTTCCTCCGCCGGAACCATCCGTAATGGAAGAGCAACCCCTCAATCCCCAACGGGACTGGCCCGGTGTAAATATCCCATCCGATCCATCCAACGATCCTGATTTGCAACCAGAGTATTTCACCGAAGAAGGCGATGCTGGCGTTTCTTCGTGGAGCAATATGCACGCCTACATCGGTTCAACGATAACTCATGGCCCTTACCTCAAGCTTACCGACATGATGGACTTTCGCTTCACAGTGTCAATGAATTCCATTCGGCCAATGGTATCCTGGAATTGCAGCTACTCCCCAGCCGCGGATCCAGAATATCTGGATCACGATACCCACCTCACCCTGTATCTGATCGTCAATGGCCAGAAGTCATGGACGACGCCGGTCGATCCATTCAGATGCAATGGAGGAGGATCTGCCGTAATCGACAATCCAAACAACTGGGCGAACCAGGATATCCAGGTCGCAGTAAGAGCTTGGACGGCCAATCTCGATGACGACTATCAAACCGTGGGAGTAAAGACAGGAACGGCGACTTGCGATCCTCTCCCAGTCGGACAGACCAGTGGAACAATCTGCAGATTCTGATCGAGATATTACCGTCTATTGAAAGGGTAAGTCTAAGTAATGAACGCGAAACTTTTGAAGAAATCATTTGTTGCTGTAGCAGCTTCCTCTATGATGATTTTCGCTGGAGCGAACCTCTCTCATGCCCAACCTGAAACGTCGAATACGTCCCAGACCTGTGAAACCGTCGCCAGTTCGACTACCTCTTCACCGGCCAACACGACGACGAGCACTGCAACTCCGTCGACCTCATCAGCGCCTACTTGCACCCCATCGGTAGCAAAACCAACTACAACCACCCCCTCGACCACAACACCTACGCGATCGTCCTCGGCGACAGAAACCCCCAGCTCTTCGTCTTCGACTCCCACGACCGCAGCGCCGACCGAGTCGGCACAAAATGATGCAAGCTACCCCAAATCATCGATCGTTCCCGGTCAGATGCGCTCAGATCGGGAAGAGATACCTGGCGGTTTCACCAAAGAAGAAGCCGACGAAGCAGAGGTCAAAGAGGCAAGGCTTCAAATGGCCAGGGTCGCAGAGGGCTGCCAGATCTATTGGCCATCACCGAACGAAGTTTGCGGGCTCATCCGCGACAAATACAATCTTCTCGGCGGACCGGGAAGCTTCCTGTCTTTTCCCCGCACCAACGAACTTACGAACCCTGACGGGTTCGGACGGAGGTCGGAATTTCTCGGGGGTAGTATTTACTGGTCGCCCGCGTCTGGAGCAAACTCCGTTGCTCACCATTTCCTGCTGAAGTGGGCGGACCATGGATATGAATCCGGATGGATGGGATATCCATTGACTGAGGAATTGATCAACGCAGACGGCATCGGCCGCCGCCAGCAATTCCAGGGAGGATACATCTACTGGTCCCCGCTGCCCGGTGCTCATTCAATCGGTGGAACAATTTTCCAGAAATGGGGCGAGCTGGGATATGAGACGGGCTCGATGGGGTATCCAACTAGCGACGAGATCAACACAATTCCGGAGTTCGCCAGTGTCAGCCAGCGTATGAATTGGTTTGTGGGCGGCGCGTTGCTTTGGGACGGTGGCACAAACACTGTGCAAGTAGCAAACCGTTCGTCCTGGGCTTCACTCAGCACGAACTAGCTAACTCGAATACTCAGCACATGACGTCAGGGTTGGTTTTTCACCAACCCTGGCGTCATATGCCTCATTTTTTCCAGCGGGCACTACAGAGATGAATACCTAGATCCAAGAATCTATACGACGTATGCGCCGGTGGCCGGGGTCCAGTGAATAGCTCCCCCGGTGAACTCGCTTCGCTTTCCTATGCCGTCGGGATCAGTGGTTTCTGCCGACTTAGGCCATCCCAACGAACTTGTCGCTCCACCGAGAGTGTTGTAAAGATCGCGGATTGGTCCGCACACCTCATAGGGCGACGGCCAATAGAGTTGGCAGTCGTCCGTCAGAACTGAAACAACATCGCCAGCCGGTTGTGCTGGTGGAGCAGCGCTTGCGTTTGCTGTATTCAGAACGAGCGTCCCTGCCAATATGATCAGCGAGATCAGAGTTCTTTTCATCTGGACTCCTTCTAGGCGACTTGTCAGACATCAGCCGATAACAGACCAACCAGTCCTATTGTAGGGGAATGTTTCAACCTCGAAGCCGAATTTAGAAGTTCATCCTCTGTGGCATATACCCCGAGTCCGTTTAACTCTCCGGCCAAACAAGGCCTATGATCGCCGCCAAGTTCCTTCTGCAGAACGCTCGGGCATAGTTGAAGGACGGTTCAGTGAGCCGGACGCGGCTTGCCCTAACCAACTGGCCCACCTGCCGATGAATTCATCAAGATCCTCCAAGTGAAGCCGCGTGAACGGCCATGCAACCTGGTACTCCGCCATTCCGGTCCACACCGCTTTTGCCGACTCCTCGCCTGGGTCGAGGGCGAACGGATCTTGCCTTCCCTGCTTGTTCACCATGGGTGAGATCATGAATGCCGTTTCATACCAGCCGTATTCGCCAGGTTTCTGGATGTCACCGAACCACAGTGAATGCGAACGGCCTTCGTACGCGTATTGATCGGCCGGCACCCGCAGACTGAGAGAAGCAAACGCGACAACGTCGAATGCCGGCACTTGCCACCCGCCCCAGGGCGCCCCCGTCTGGCGACGAATCGAGCTGAAGCTGAGGGTTGCCTGGCCGAGCCGTACCCTCCAACTCGCGTCACTCTCGCTCTTCCAGTCTCCCGAAGGAGCCGAGTCCATCAACTCATCTCGCAGTCGATGCGACAGACGGAGGAGGCTCCGCTTCGCGGTACTCACAAGCTCGGATCGTGTCTCGTCAGCCGTTTTCGCTTCCGATGCTCTTCGTGCCGCTTCTGCGCGCTGGCGCACTTCCGCGTGGTTTGCCTCCTGCAACTGCATAAGGCCAGGTGAAGAGCTCACCTGCTGGCGGTGACGATTCAAACGCGCACGAAAATTTTCCGGGGACGGCCGTGCGGCGGGAGCTTTGTACAAGCATTCCTCGACCAGCGTGGCAAGAACGGTTGGAACGCCCACAAGGTCTTTGGGGTCGCTGTGCAAATGGGCATTACGCAGATCCTCGACCGTGTTCGCCTCAAAAGGGTAGCCGCCAGCGAGCATCTCGTAGGCAATCACGCCCAGTGCGTACATGTCAGCCGCTATGGTGGCATGTTCGTTTCGCCAACGTTCCGGAGCTGCATAATGCGGCGTCATTGCGAATTTGTGTGTGTCCGGCGCTGTGGAAGCCTCTGCATATCGAGAAATGCCGAAGTCGGCGAGACACCACTGGCCGCCGAGCCGGAGCACGTTCTCGGGTTTGAGGTCGCGATGGACAACTTTGCCATCCAGATCAGCTAAGGCATCGGCGATATCGCCGAGGATGCCGACAGTCTCGTCAATCGAAAGGGTGCCTCCCGAGTGATCCAAGTGTTCGCGTAGCGACAGATCGGCTCGAGGCATCACAAGCACAAAATTGCCTGCGTATTCTCCACAATCAATGACAGGCACTACGTTACGGACATCAGTCGGATTGACGAAAAGTAGTTCACGGCCTGCTCCTGGCACTTGAGGCACGAATTTTGCCACCGCTTCACCCCCGTCATCACCTCTGACGGCAAATACCTGTCCGAACCCCCCGGAACCGATGCGATCTCCAATCGTCCATCGCTGCCCGAGCTGTATCTGAGTGCCCTCAACCACGAGATTCTCCACAGAGATGAGGTTATAGGGGTGTGACAGCGCATCCTGAGGAACGGTCGCTGTGACGACCGAATACCGCTGGATAGCTATCCTCACCACGAATCAGGCTTTGGATTCGAAGTCTCTGAGGCTTGGCTGTTTCCGGCGGCGAGCGCCTATTCAGCGAGATGCCGAGCTAGTGCAGAGCGATGACGTTGATGCCGGCAACCTGAGTGTTGTCCGGGTCTGCTCGCTCATCGGTTCATCTCCGTGTGATTGCTCGGCCATACCGCGGTGCGCTGCGTCTGTTTGGTGGTGTGGTTGGTGGGGATCGGTGCGAGGTGATGGAGGCCGGGGAGGCTGTAGGCGGCCAGCGCGAGTCGGGTGCGCCAGGCTTTGTGTTTGAACGCCCAGATCCAGTGTCCGGTCATCCAGATTGCGAGGCCGGCGGCGAGGATGGCGTAGGCGGTCGGGGTGCTGCCGGTGAAGCCGATGCGAAGCAGACCTTCGAAGACTGCGATCGCTCCTGCGAGTCGGGCGATGATTGATCCGAATCCCCAGATCAAGAGTGCTGCTACGGCGATGATCGCGGCGATAGCCATGCGGTTGTCCTCCTTCTCGTGGGTGATTCGGGTGTGGTTCGTAGTGGTCGAGCGTCGAAGAGTGCGCTGCTAGCTTTGCCCGCTGTACCGACGCCATACGAAGGGTGCGGCGCAGAGGAGCACCAGCAACAGCGTGACCAGGGCGAAGATCATGCCGAATTGCCACGGCCTCATTGCGTCCGGAAGAAACACCCAGCCGATCAGTGTTCCGAGTACGAATGCGGCTACTGCTGATCCGGCTCCTGCTTTTGCGACTGGGGCAACGATGGTGGCGATCTCGTTGTTCATGGCGGTCCTTTCTGTCGTTTCTGGTGAGTGTGCCGTGTAGGGTCCGACAGGGATTGCAGTGTCGAGGGGTCAGAACAGGGTGTTTTGCGCGGTGTGAGCTGCTGCGTCGGTGCGTTTCTCGTAGGCGGTCGCGAGGGTTTGCGCTGTTGTTGGGCTGCATCCCATTTCGGTGCCGATGTCTTCCCAGCTGGCTCCGTGGTGATGCAGTAGCCAGGCGTCGTGTTCGTCGTCGTCGTTCATCGTCGATCCTCCTTGTCGCTTGGAGCTTTTCGGAGTCTGGAGGCTTTGGCGAAGCTGTAGGCGGAGTCGGTGAGGGCGATGATTCCGGCGGTGATCATGTGTTTGGTGCCGATGGTGAAGTCCAGGGCTGCGACGGCGAGTGCGAGGACTCCGAAGATGCTGTGTTTCACCACTCTTGGCTTGTTGGTCATGGGCGGCCTTCGCGGATGGCGGCGAGACGTTGGGAGGCTGCGCGGCGTTCGCGGCCGATGCTGAGCAGGTGCTCGAACAGTT